>NZ_CP114910.1:5313414-5625968 GCF_027497395.1 Solwaraspora sp. WMMA2080
CCCGGGGCCCCGGGCCACGCCGACCGGCGGCACCGCCGGTGGACAGGATGTCCCGCTGGAAGATCGCCGCCTGCAGGTCGCTGGCCGTCTGCTTCTGCTCTTTGGCCAGCGAGAGCTCGCGGGCCTTCATTTCGGCGATGGACCGCTCGATACGGGCCAGGTCCTCAGCGAACTGCGGCTGCTCGGCACCGCACCGCGGGCAGGTCGCCGCCGCCGGCACGGTCCGCCCGCACGAGGCGCAGCGGTACGGCGTACTCATGGCACCCTCCTCCACGCCCGGACCACACTGTGGACCACTTCCTACGAAGCATGCCTAAACCAAGCAACTGTTGAACAGCCCTAGGCGGCGTGGAGATCGGAGAAAAACCGGTCGTGGGTCCGTCACGGACCCACGACCGGCCGGTTCGGCGCGGGCGGTGCCGGGCTCAGGGGCGGCCCATGCCCCGGTACTGCCAGCCGGCGCCGGTCCACAACGTCGAGTCGAGGCAGTTCCGGCCGTCGATCACCCGCCGTCCGGCGACCAGCTCACCCAACGACACCGGGTCGGCGTTACGGAAATCGGCCCACTCGGTCAGGACGCAGACCAGGTCGGCGTCGCGGACCGCGTCGACCATCGACGGTACGTAGGCCAGGTCCGGCTGCGCACGGCGGGCGTTCTCCGTACCCTCGGGGTCAAAGACCCGCACCTGCGCGCCGGTCTTGGCGAGCATCGCCGCCACCGCGAGCGACGGCGCGTCCCGTACGTCGTCGGAGTTGGGTTTGAACGTCGCCCCCAGCACCGCCACCGTCGTGCCGGACAGATCCGGCCCGGCCGGCCCGGACCGACGGTCCAGCAGCTCGGCCGCGAGCTGCACCACCCGGGACCGCCGCCGCTGGTTGATCAGATCCACCTCGTGCAGGAACCGCAACGCCTCACCCGCGCCGAGCTCCTGCGCCCTGGCCTGGAACGCCCGGATGTCCTTGGGTAGACAGCCACCGCCGAACCCGACCCCGGCCTGCAGGAACCGGTTGCCGATCCGCGGGTCGTAGCCGATCGCCCGGGCCAGCTGGGTGACGTCGCCGCCGGCCACCTCGCACACCTCGGCCATCGCGTTGATGAACGAGATCTTCGTGGCCAGGAACGCGTTCGCCGCGACCTTCACCAGCTCGGCGGTCGCGAAGTCGGTCACCACCAACGGCACCTCCCGGTCCTCGGTGGCAGCCAGGTCGAACACCCCCTTGTGCGCGGCGTACAGCATGCCGTTGGCCCACTCGCTGCGTACCCCGACCACGATCCGGTTCGGCCGCAGCACGTCCTCGACGGCGAAACCCTCCTGCAGGAACTCCGGACTCCACGCGACCTCGACGCCCAGGTCGCCCTGGGCGTGCTTGCCGACCAGCTGCTCGATCCACTCCGCGGTGCCGACCGGCACCGTCGACTTGCCGACGATCAACGCCTTACGGGACAGGTGCTGGGCCAGACCGGTCACCGCCGCCTCGACGTACGACAGGTCGGCGCCCATCGCGTCGGCCCGCTGCGGGGTACCCACACAGATGAAGTGCACGTCACCGAACTCGGCCGTCGCCGCCATGTCGGTGGTGAACCGCAGCCGTCCGGCGGCCAGGCTCCGCTTGAGCAGCTCGTCCAGGCCCGGCTCGTGGAACGGCACTTCACCTGCGGACAGCTTCGCGATCTTGTCGGCGTCGACGTCGTAGCCGATCACCTCGTAGCCGAGCTCGGCGAAACAGATGGCGTACGTCGCGCCGAGGTAACCGGTGCCGAGGAAGGTCAGCCGCGGGCGGGGGGCACCCGACGGCGGGGCCACCGCCGCGATGGCCGGAACGGGCTGGATGTTCGGGTACGGGATGGTCACGCCTTGTTCTCCGCTCGCGCTGGCGGCGCTGTGGTCGCGTCGCACTCGGTGGCCCGGTGCCGGGGGCTCGACACCAATCATCGTGGTTTTGACGTTCGCGGCGTACCGCTTCGTGGGTGCCGACTCGGCCGAGGGGTTCCGGTCGGCTGCCCGGCAGACGATAGTCCGTACGGCTGGGCGGGGGCGACCGGCATCGGCGTTACTCACCGGTATCCTCACACTCGAGCAGGATATCGAGGGAACACTCCAGGCGAGGGAGGGCGTGATGACGTCCGGGCCGGCGTTCGATGTCTATCAGTTACCAGAGGAGCACACAGCGATCCGGGAAGCGGTCCGGGAGGTGTGCGACGCGAAGGTCGCCCCCAACGCCGCTGAAGCCGACGAGACCGCACAGTTTCCCACCGCTTCCTACGACGCGCTGCGGGCAGCGGATTTCCATGCCCCGCACGTTCCGGAGCAGTACGGCGGGGCGGGCGCTGACGCCCTCGCCACCGCGATCGTCATCGAGGAAGTGGCGCGGGCCTGCGCGTCCTCGTCGTTGATCCCGGCGGTCAACAAGCTCGGCACGATGCCGCTGCTGCTGGCCGGCTCGGAGCAGTTGAAGGAGCGCTACCTGCGACCGGTGGCGTTGGGCGCGGCGATGTTCTCGTACTGCCTGTCCGAGCCGGAGGCGGGCAGCGACGCTGCGTCGATGACCACCCGCGCGGTCCGCGACGGCGACCACTGGGTGCTCAACGGGGTGAAGCGGTGGATCACCAACGCCGGTGTCTCGGAGTACTACACCGTCTTCGCGGTCACCGAGCCGGGTGCCCGGTCACGGGGGATCTCCGCTTTCGTTGTGGAGAAGTCCGACCGCGGGGTGAGCTTCGGCGCACCGGAGAAGAAACTCGGTATCAAGGGGTCACCGACCTGCGAGGTCTACCTGGACAACGTCCGGATCCCGGCGGACCGGATGATCGGCGAACCGGGCACCGGGTTCGCCACCGCGATGCGCACCCTGGACCATACCCGGGTGACGATCGCCGCCCAGGCCGTCGGCATCGCGCAGGGTGCGCTCGACTTCGCCCGCGGGTACGTGCGGGAGCGCCAGCAGTTCGGCAAGCCGATCGCCGACTTCCAGGGCGTCCAGTTCATGATCGCGGAGATGGGCATGAAGCTGGAAGCGGCCCGGCAGATCACCTACGTCGCCGCCGCCCGGTCGGAGCGCGCCGACGCAGACCTGACCTTCTTCGGGGCAGCGGCGAAGTGTTTCGCCTCAGACGCGGCCATGGAGATCACGACCGACGCGGTGCAACTGCTCGGCGGGTACGGCTACACCCGGGACTACCCGGTCGAGCGGATGATGCGGGACGCCAAGATCACTCAGATCTACGAGGGCACGAACCAGGTGCAGCGGATCGTGATGGCGCGCCAGTTGCTGACCCCCTGACCTGACCTGAGGCTTCCGGAGCCGGCCTCAGCTCGGGGACTTCCCCGCGTCGTCGGGACGGGCCGGCAGCACCGTCGTGGTCTCGTCGCCGCCGTCCGCGCCGTCCGTCGTCCGGACGATCCGGGTGGTCTCGTCGGGGTCGGTGGTGGTCGGCTGGTTGATCCGGGTGGTCTCGTCCGGGTCGGTGGTGGTCGGCTGGTTGATCCGGGTGGTCTCGTCCGGGTCGCCGCCGGTGACCGCCGGTCGGGGCGGTGCGAACGCCGACGCCTGCGGCAGCACGACGGTCGGATCGTCCCGCCGGTGCCCCGGCGGGGTCAGCCGCATCGTGTCGTGCTCCGAGTCGGGTTCGGCACCCGTCGCCGATCGGGCTGGCCGCAGCGGCGGGTTGGCGGCGGCCGGGAAAGCGATGGTCCGAGCCGGATCGCCGGTCGGTGGCTGGGCCGACCACGCCGGCGGTCCGGCGCTGCCGCCGTATCCGCCGGCCGGGTTGCTGCCGTATCCGCTCGGGTTGCCGTATCCGCCGGGGCCGGGCAGCGGGGCGGTCCGCGTCACGTCCTGCGGCGGTGGCCCGCCGGCGTACAGCGCCACCATCCGCTCACCCCGCCAACGACGTGAGCTGAACGCGGTGGCCAACAACGGGACGGCCAGCACCACGGCGAGCCCTTCGGCCGGCGCCGTGAGGACGAAATCCGTGCCGAGCAGCCGGCGCGGCATCGTCTCGTAGAACCCCACGATGTCGACGGTGGCCCAGGCCGACACTCCGACGAACGACGCCCCGGCCAGAACCGGTCCGACCGGGGACAACCGGGGCAGCAACAACAGCGCGTACGACACTCCGCAGACCGCGAGCGCGGCCAACCCGATGAACACGTCGAGCGGTGGTTCGCTGTACGCGTCCCGTCGAGCCAGCGCGTACTCGCTCAGGCCGAGCCCGGCGAGGAACCAGATCACCGGTGCGAGGAGCAGGGACAGGACCAGCGAGCCCAGGTGCCGCATCTGACCTCCTCGCGGGGATGGTGCCTTCCGGGCACGGTACCCGCCAGGCGCAACGTCACCGGCAACAGTCGGTGGGTCGGTTCAGCGAATCACCCGACTGGACCGGGGGATGGGCCGGGCCGGCCGTAGCCCGTCGCCGTCGGGTCGAACGTCTCCGGCCGGCGCGGCCAGTGTCGTCTTCGTTCTCGTCTTCGTCCGCAACGACGCCGGCCGGTCGGCGTCGGCTCGGTCCGGGCCGGTCGGTGCGTCGGCGGAGTCGTCCGACGTCGTGGCGCTGCCGCCCGGCAGCGACCAGAGCGACGGGTCGAACTCGCCGCGTGGCCGGACCGGCAACGGCTCCGCCGCCGCCGCGTCGGAACCGGCCTCGTCGTCGTCGGTGCCGTTCGTCGCGGGCCGGGATCGCCACCGCTGCCTGCTCAGCACCGCGGTGCTGAGCAGCACCCCGAGCAACGCGAGGGTGCCGTTCTCCACCGGCTGCAGCAGCACCACCGGTTCACCGAAGAGCCGCCACGGCGTACCGATCAGGTCGCGGGCACCGAACGGGTCGACGAACATCGCCACGTACGGGGCCGCCAGAGCCAGCCCGGCGGTGAGCGGACCGAGCGGGGAGAACCGTAGCGTGCCCAGCAGCCCGAGCAGCAGACCGGCGGCGAACACGAACGCGGCCGGTGCCAGCAGGGTCGCCGTGTGGTAACCGCCGTCGGTCACCCAGCCGGCGATGGTGCGGGCCGACGTCGTCTGGCCGACCGCGATCAGCACCCAGCACAGCGGTGCCGCAGCCAGGCCGCTGAGGAAGCTCCAGAGATGACGCATGGGCGAACCGTACCGTTTCGGGCGGGAGGCTCGGGCAGGGACGCAACGGGGCGGCGCACTTTCTCCCGTCCGCGTTGGCACACGCCGCAGGCTGTGCCCGTTGCGCTACCTGCCGACGACAGCTTGTGTTCCCGGCACGCTCCGTTGCGCCCCGGTCGGCAGGACAATCGATCAGCGGCACCGCCGCCGGCGGCGCGCGACGTACGCGAGGATGGAAGTGGACGGCCACACGCGGTCCGGCGACGCGGCCGCGACCCGGGGAGGAGTGTCAGTCGTGAGCGAGGTGCTGTGGCGCCCACCGGCGGACGTGCGGCAGCGGACCCGGATCGGCGGGTACCTGGCGTGGCTGGAGCGCACCCGAGGGCTGCGGTTCGCTGACTACCAGCAGCTGTGGCAGTGGTCGGTCGACGACCTGGCCGGGTTCTGGGGGTCGGTCTGGGACTACTTCGAGGTGGCCGGCCAGCAGCCGGCGGAGCAGGTGCTCGCCGACCGGCGGATGCCCGGCGCGCGGTGGTTTCCCGGTGCCCGGCTCAACTACGCCGAGCACGTGCTGCGCGCACCCGGGTTGGCCGAGGGCGCCCCGGTGGTGATCGCGCACAGCCAGACCCGAGCGCCGGTCACGCTCACCGTCGGGCAACTGCGCGACGAGGTCCGCCGGGTGCGGGCCGGGCTGCGCCGGCTCGGGGTGCGATCGGGCGACCGGGTCGCGGCGTACGCGCCGAACATCCCCGAGACGTACGTGTTGATGCTGGCCACCGCCAGCCTGGGCGCGGTCTTCTCGTCCTGCGCACCGGAGTTCGGCACCCGCAGCGTCACCGACCGCTGGCAGCAGATCGAGCCGACGGTGCTGGTCGCGGTCGACGGCTACCGGTACGGCGACAAGGCGGTCGACCGCCGGGCCGAGGTGGCGGCGATCGCGGACGCGTTGCCGTCGGCGCGGCACCGGGTGCTGATTCCGTACCTGTCGGCGGCGGACCCGGCGGAGCTGCCATGGGCCACCTCGACCTGGAGTGCGCTCACCGCGCCGACCGACGAGGCGTTGGCGTTCGACGCGGTTCCGTTCGACCAGCCGCTGTACGTGCTCTATTCGTCGGGCACCACCGGGCTGCCGAAGCCGATCGTGCACCGGCACGGCGGCATCCTGCTGGAGCATCTGAAGATGCTGGCGTTGCATCACGATCTGGGGCCGGGGGACCGCTTCTTCTGGTTCACCACCACCGGCTGGATGATGTGGAATTATCTCGCCTCCGGACCGGCGGTGGGTGCGGCGATCGTGCTGTTCGACGGCAATCCGGCGGTGCGCGCGGCCCCGGGCGGCGCGGCCAGCCCGGACCTGGGCACCTTGTGGCGGCTGGCCGCCGACACCGGTGCCACCTATTTCGGTACCTCGGCGCCGTTCCTGCTGGCCTGCCGCAAGGAAGGGCTGGCGCCGCGGAAGATCGCCGATCTGTCCCGGCTGCGCGGGGTCGGCTCGACCGGGGCGCCGCTGCCGGCTGAGGGTTTCACCTGGGTGTACCAGTCGGTCGGCGAGGACCTGCAGCTGACGTCGCTGTCCGGCGGCACCGACGTGTGCACCGGGTTCGTGGGCGGCGTACCACTGCTGCCGGTGCGGGCCGGGGAGATCGCCTGCCGGTGTCTGGGCGCGCGGGTCGAGGCCCGGGCCGCCGACGGCCGGACGGTCGTCGGTGAGCTGGGCGAGCTGGTGATCACCGAGCCGATGCCGAGCATGCCGGTCGGGTTCTGGAACGACCCGGACGGCAGCCGTTACCGGCAGGCGTACTTCGACCGGTATCCGGGGGTCTGGTGCCACGGTGACTGGATCACCATCGCCGAGGACGGCAGCTGCGCGATCACCGGCCGTTCGGACGCCACCCTGAACCGGGGCGGGGTGCGGTTGGGCACCGCCGAGTTCTACTCGGTGGTGGAGGCGTTGCCGGAGGTCGCCGACTCGCTGGTGATCCACCTGGAGGATCCACAGGGCGGGGCGGGGGAGCTGCTGCTGTTCGTGGCGTTGCGGGCCGGGGTCGGGCTGGACGACGCGCTGCGTACCCGGATCGTGCGTGAGCTGCGGTCGGCGCTGTCACCGCGGCACGTGCCGGACGGAATTCACCAGGTCGCGGCCGTGCCTCGGACGCTGTCCGGCAAGAAGCTGGAGGTGCCGGTGAAGAAGATTCTCACCGGGGTGCCGGCCGGGCAGGCGGCGGCGGCCGGGGCGTTGACCGATCCGGCGGCGTTGGCACCGTTCATCCGGTTCGCCCAGGACCGGGGGACGCCGGTGGGTTGACCGATTCTGCCGGGATGGCAACGCAGCGTCAGCGCAGCGCGTCTCACAGGCGTGGGTGTCTACTTCCGCTTGAAGATCACCGACACGCTCGGCGTCCGGGTCGAGGGGGCGCACGCCTTCAACCCGCTGGCCGGGATCACCCGGACGTTCTGGTACCGGCTGCCAACCGACTGGGTGGTGGACGGCGCGGTGCCGCGACAGCGTCGCGAGCTGCTGGTCGACCGGCTGTACGGCCCGGGCTGGCGCGACGGCAACCCGGACGGGTCCCGGTACATCATCCTCGGCGTGCAGGAGAAGCTGCTCAGCGCCGGTGAGGCGGCGGGCAAGCCGTGGCTGGCCGACCGGGCCGGGTTCTACGTCTGCGCGCCGGACGGCGAACTGCGGGAAGTGGTGCCCCGCGAACTCTGACTGGTTCCGACCGGCAGGCGGTGCCGACGACGACCGCTCAGGCCAGGACCAGATCGACCTTTTCGCTGTCCACCCGCCCGTCGAGCCGCTGCCGGTCGAGGTTGCGGCAGAGCACCATGGTCGCCTCGGCGGCCAGCGGCGCCAGCAGCCAGTCGGTCGGGTCCGGGTACCGGTCGCAGTCGACCAGGACCCGGGCCCCGGCCCCGATGCCCAGCTCCGCGCCGCGCCGGCGGGCCCGGCCGGCCAGCTCCGCGTCCTGTCGGTCGACCGCCGGGTACGGAGTGAAATGGTCGCCGTGGCCGCGTACCTCGGTGATGTAGTCGGTCCAGCCGGACGGCAGCTCCCGGGCGGGTGCCGCCATCGGGGCGAGGCTGAGCAGGTAGCGCTCACCGGCGGGCCGCCGATCGACCTCGGGCACCGCCGGTGGGCTGGCGAAGAGCACTTCCGCAGCCGGGTCGTCGGGCAGCGCCGGCAGGGGGTCCCGGCCGGCCGGGGTGCCGGGCCCAGCGGCCGGGGCGGTCCGCACCACCAGCGCGGCCGACCAGCAACCGAGCAGGACGCCGGCGGTCTGCCAGTGGGCCGGCAACGCGACGTCGGCGTGGTCACCGGCGGCCGCGCCGGCCCCGTCCACCACCAGGTTGGCGGTCTTGGCCACCCAGTTGGCCAGCGTCGCACCGGACAGCTCGGTCCGGTCGCCGGTCGCGTCGTCGTACCAGGTGAGCAGGGGCCGCGTCGGGTCCGCAGTGACGGCGACCGCGAGCAGCCCGGCCAGGTTGTTGGTCATCGGGCCGAGCGTAGCGCCGTCACTGTACGTACACGCTGTCACCGGGTGGTCTCGCCCCGCTGATCGTCGGCGGCGCGGTTCGCCGCGACGCGTTTTCGGTCGCGTCGTCGACACGGCGGACGGCGTCGGGCGGCGTAGTCTTGGCACACGTGTCGTTCTTCACAACCCTCCACCACCCCCTTAGAGGAGTTGCCCAGTGACCGCCGGTCGACCGCCCCGCGTACTCATCGACGCAACGAGCGTGCCCACCGACCGCGGTGGTGTCGGTCGATACGTTGACGGCCTGCTGGGGGCCCTCGGCGCGCTCATCGGCAGCGGCGTCGAGCTCTCCGTCGTAGCGCTGCGTACAGATGTCGAGCGGTACACCCGGATGTTGCCGGCCGCCGACGTGATCGCCGCGCCGGCCGCCGTCGCGCATCGCCCGGCCCGGCTGGCCTGGGAGCAGACCGGGTTGCCGCTGCTCGCCCAGCAGGCCGGTGCTGATGTGCTGCACTCGCCGTACTACACCTGTCCGATGCGGGCGGGATGTCCGGTAACGGTAACTGTGCACGATGCGACGTTCTTCACGGAACCGGAGCACTACGACAAGTCGCGGCGAACCTTCTTCCGCAGCGCGATCAAGACCTCGCTGCGCCGGGCCAGTCGGGTGATCGTGCCCAGCAAGGCCAGCCGTGACGAGCTGATCCGGCTGCTCAACGCCGACCAGGCCCGGATCGACGTGGCGTACCACGGCGTCGACTGCGGCGCCTTCCACGTGCCCAGCGACGAAGAGAAGGCCCGGGTACGGGCCCGGCTCGGGCTGACCGGCACCGACTACATCGCGTTCCTCGGTGCCAAGGAGCCGCGCAAGAACGTGCCCAACCTGATCCGGGGCTGGGTGCGCGCGGTGCAGGACCGGCCCGATCCGCCGGCGCTCGTGGTCGCCGGCGGGCAGGGCCACGACGACGACATCGACCGTGCCGTCTCCGACGTCCCGGCCCACCTGCGGCTGCTGCGTCCCGGCTACCTGCGCTACGCCGACCTGCCCGGTTTCCTCGGCGGTGCCCTCGTCGCCGCCTACCCGTCCTATGGGGAGGGCTTCGGCCTGCCGATCCTGGAGGCGATGGCCTGCGGTACCCCGGTGCTGACCACGCCGCGGCTGTCGCTGCCTGAGGTCGGCGGTGATGCGGTCGCCTACACCAGCGAGGATCCGGACCGGATCGCCGCCGACCTGGTGGCCTTGCTCGACGACGAGGCCCGCCGGCACGCGCTGGCCAAGGCCGGGGTGGACCGGGCCAAGGAGTTCACCTGGTCATCCAGCGCCGAGGTGCACGTGGCGTCGTGGAGCCGGGCCGCCAGCATGAACCGGGCCGCCTGGTGACCCGGCCACTACTCACCGGTACGGGGAGGTATCCACCATCTCCTCGGGTGGCGTGCCCGTGCCGGGCATGATGTGCTGATGCTCTTCGCCGTCATTCCGGCGGGTGGCAGCGGCACCCGACTGTGGCCGCTGTCCCGCGCCGGTAACCCTAAATTCCTGCACCCCCTCACCGGCACCACGGCCTCGCTGCTGCAGGCGACCGTCGCGCGGCTGGCACCGCTGACCGATCCGGAACGGATTCTGGTGGTGACCGGTGCGGCGCACGCCGCAGCGGTCGCCCGGCAGTTGGCTACGGTGCCGGAGGAGAACGTGCTCGTCGAGCCGTCGCCCCGGGACTCCTGCGCGGCGATCGCCCTCGCCGCCGCAGTCGTCGCCCGGCGTGAGCCGCAGGCCGTGATGGGTTCGTTCGCGGCCGACCACCTGATCGGCGACACCGACCGGTACGTCGAGACCATCCGTCAGGCGGTGGACGGAGCCCGCACCGGCCTGCTGATGACCGTTGGTATCACCCCCACCCGGCCGGAGACCGGCTACGGCTACCTGGCCTGCGGCGACACCATCGGCCCCGGGCCGGTCCGCCGGGTCGAGCAGTTCACCGAGAAGCCAGGGCTGGCGGTCGCCGAGAACTACCTGCGCTCGGGTCGCCACCTCTGGAACGCCAGCATGTTCGTCTGGCGGGTCGACGTGTTCCTCACCGAGTTGGCCCGCCAACAACCCGAGCTGCACTCCGGCCTGACCCGGATCGCCGCCCGGTGGGACAGCCCCGACCGTGACGAGGTGCTCGGCGACGTCTGGCCGACGTTGCCCCGCATCTCCGTCGACTACGCGGTGATGGAGGGCGCGGCCGCCGCCGGGCGGGTCGGCACCGTCCCCGGCGACTTCGGCTGGAACGACGTCGGGGATTTCCACACCCTCGGTGACGTGCTGCCCACCGATCCGGACGGCAACGTCGTCCTCGGCGCCCCGGCGGCCGAGGAGAAGCCGGGGGTGCTGCTGCGGGACAGCAGCGGTTTGGTGGTGGTGCCGCACTCCGGCCGGCTGGTCGCAGCGCTCGGCGTACGGGACCTGATCGTGGTGGACACCCCCGACGCGGTGATGGTCTGCCCCCGCGACCGGGCGCAGGACGTCAAACGGTTGGTGGACGCGCTCAAGGAACGCGGCGAGGACGGGTACGTGTAAGCCGCCCGGTCCGTCACGGCGTCGCGACGAGCCCGAGCAGGACGACGGTGCCGTCGGGGCCGGCGACGGTACCTAGCTCGGCGCTGGCGACACCGTCGGCCGCCAGCGCCGCCCGTAGCCGGTGCAGGTCGGTGCCGAAGCGCACCAGGTCCGGCGGCGTATCGCCCGGCGGCCGGCAGCGCAGCAACGCCGGGTACGCCGCGTCGGCCGGCAAACCGTCGGCCGCGCTCCGCAGGCTGTCGGCGTCGGCCAGCTCGAAGCGGGTGCCGGGGGCCACCACCTCGGACACCAGCCGGACCGCCCGGGCCACGGTCTCGCCGTCGACCGCAGACGGGCCGTCGACCGGACGAGGGTCGTCGACTCCGGCGGCCGGAGCGCCCGCCGGCCCGCCCGGCGGCAGGGTCGCCGCCGCGAGCAGCCCGGCCCGGCGGGCCTCCGCCGTACCCAGCGTGAACAGGTCCTGACCTGGTTCGCGGATCAGCGGTCGTACGCCCGGCCCGGCGGGACCGGCCGGCCCCGCCGGCGGTTCGGCCCGCCACGGGTAGCCGCGGACCACCGCCACCGGCACCTGCTCCGACTTGCCCTTCACCAGGTCCCCGGCAGCAGCCATCTCGTCGACCACCGCCATCTGCGTCAGCCGCAGCTCGTTGCCGTACCGGTCGGTCTGGCCGCGGTAGTCGCGCACCGGGTCGATACCGGCGGCCCCGAGCGCGACGTCGGTCAGGCCGTTGCGCCACGGCCGTCCCATGGTGTCCGACACGACGACCGCAAGATCGAGCCCCAGCCGGGCGTAGAGACCGGCGCGCAGCTGCCGGGCCGACCGGTCCGGATCGACCGGTAACAGCACCAGCCGGGTGGGAGCCACATTCGAGTTGTCGATCCCGGCGGCCGCCATCACGAACCCGTGCCGGGTCCGGACGATCCGGGTCGCCCCACGCCGTGCCACCACCTCGACGGTCTCGGCGGCCAGCACCTCGTCGCGGACCAGGCTGCGGTCCGGTTCGTCGGCCGGCAGATCCACCAGCCGGCCCTCGGCCTTCGAAACGATCTTGCTGGTCACCACGAGGACGTCGCCGTCGCGCAGCCAGGGTGCGGCGTCCCCGATCAGCGCCGCCAGGTCGTCACCGGGAACCACCTCGCCGATCCCGGCGACCGGCAGGATCTCCAGCCTCATCCGGTCACCCCGGTCGGCCGGCCGGCCAGTTCGATCGCGGCGCCGACCATCGCGGCCGTCGCCGTCTCGTCGGACATCCACAGCGGTACGGCCCGCACCTCGATCCCTTGCACCCGGGTGGCCTCGTCCACCGGGTCGACCAGCCAGCCGTCCAGCAGCCCACCGGCGCGCCGGGCACCGTAGAGCGCCGCCACCCCCGCCGCCGTGCACGGTTCACCCAGCACCGCGAGGCACCGGTCGGCCATGCCGCGTACCGGGGCGTCGCCGATGATCGGCGAGACCCCGACCACCGGGGCCGTATTGCCGGCCAGCGCTTCGTGGATCCCGGGTACGGCGAGCACCGGCGCGATGCTCACCACCGGGTTGCTCGGTGCGATCAGCACGACGTCGGCGGCGGCCAGTGCCTCCGGTACGCCGGCCGCCGGCTTGGCCTGTGCCGCGCCGACGAAGACGAACCGGTGGGTGGGCAGCGCGCCCCGATGGCGTACCCACCATTCCTGGAAGTGGATGGCCCGCTCGCCGCCGGCATCGGGCCCCGGCCCCGGCCCCGGCCCCGGCCCCGGCCCCGGCCCCGACTCCGGGTCCGAGACGACGACGTGGGTCTCCAGCCGGTCGTCGGTGGCCGGAAGCAGCCTCACCCCCGGCCGCCAGCGGGCGCAGAGCGCCTCGGTGACCGCCGACAGCGGGTAGCCGGCGTTGAGCATGGTGGTGCGGACCAGGTGGGTGGCGACGTCCCGGTCACCGAGCCCGAACCAGGTGGGTTCCGCCTGGTACGCGGCCAGCTCGTTCTTCACCGCCCAGGTCTCGTCGACCCGGCCCCAGCCACGCTCCGGATCCGCGCCACCGCCGAGTGTGTACATCACGCTGTCGAGGTCCGGGCTGATCCGCAACCCGTGCAGGATGACGTCGTCACCGACGTTGACCACGGCGGTCAGCTCGGCTCCGGTGCGTCGGGCGTACTCCCGCGCGCCGACCAGGAACTTCGCGCCGCCGATCCCGCCGGTCAGTACCACGATCCGCATGCCGTCCATCCTCGTCCATCGGCGGAGCACTACGCTCACCGGCATCGACCGCCGCCACCTGCGAGCACCGGGAGAATGCGTGACCACCCAACCAGAGGCTGGGCCCGGCGACCGGCCGCCGGCCAGAGATCTCACCATGCCGCTGCGGGAGTTCGCCGCCGCCGTCCTGCTCGGTGCCACCGCAGTGTTCCTGTTCACCGCAATGCTGGACCTGCTCGTGCCGTACCGGCTCGGCTTCGGGCCGGGGTTCGCCCGCCGCTCGGCGGACAGTTTCGGCAGCTTCGTCAATCTGGCCACGGTCGGCTTCCCGTTGCTGGCGGTGCTGCTCGCCACGCACCTCACCCCGGAGCTGGGCCGGGCTCGGCTGATGACCCTGGTCGCCCTCGTCGAGTACGGGGTCGCCGCGGTGTTCGGTGGTCTGTTCGGGCTGCTGGTCGGCTTCGTCGTGCTGGTCGACGACACCATCCGCGGCGGATTCCAGGCGCTGTTGACCCGGGCGGCCTGGCTGGCGGTGCTCGGTGTCGCCGGGTACGCACTGTGGCGGATCTGGCAGGGGCGTTACCAGGTGGTGCGACCGAAGCCGCCGGCACCGGGCGGCTACGGTCCCCCGCCGGGCTACGGCCAGCCGGGGCAGTACGGTCACCCCGGTCCGTACGGCCCACCGCCGCCCGGCTACGGCCAGCCGGGTCAATACGGCCAGCCGGGCCCGTACCACCCGTACCACCAGCCCGGTCAGTCCGGTCAGCCCGGACCGGCGTACCCGCCACCGCCACCGCCACCGCCGCAGAGCGGCCCGCATCCGATGTACGCGCCGCCTGCTCCGCCTGCGCCGTCATCCGGGCCGCCGGCCCCGCCCGGGGACGAGCCGGGGCCGGCTGGGAACGAGCCCGGTCCGGAGGAGCCGGGCTCGGCCGGGACGACCCAACGGATCTCCTGATCACCGCTGGCCGCCGGTGGGCGCTGTGGCGAGCGCCACCGGCCGGCGCAGGCCCGAGGGCCTAGTCTGCAGTGGTGGCCGAGCACACTGAATCCGTCGTCGCCCGAGTGACCGGGGCCGCCCCGGCGGAACAGCCCACCACCAGCGTCCGGCGGGCGCTGCGTCGTGCCGCGACCGGCCGCAGCCTCGACCTGGATGAGGCCGCCGCGCTGCTGGCCGCCACCGATGGCGAGTTCGACGAACTGCTCGACCTCGCCGGTTCGCTGCGCGACGCGGGGCTGCGCGACGCCGGCCGGCCGGGCGTGATCACGTACTCGCGGAAGGTCTTCGTCCCGTTGACCCGGCTCTGCCGGGACCGCTGCCACTACTGCACCTTCGCCACCGTGCCGGGCCGGCTGCCCGCCGCGTACCTGGACCGTGCCGAGGTCCTGGCGATCGCCCGGGCCGGTGCCGCACAGGGTTGTAAGGAGGCGCTGTTCACCCTCGGTGACCGGCCCGAGGACCGCTGGCCGGCGGCCCGCCGGTGGCTGGACGAGCGGGGCTACGACTCCACCGTCGACTATCTGCGGGCCTGCGCGATCGCCGTACTGGAGGAGACCGGTCTGCTGCCGCACCTCAACCCGGGGGTGCTGAGCTGGGCCGAGCTGCAACGGCTCAAGCCGGTGGCGCCCAGCATGGGGATGATGCTGGAGACCACCGCGACCCGGCTGTGGTCCGAGCCGGGCGGCCCGCACCACGGCTCGCCGGACAAGGAACCGGCGGTGCGGCTGCGGGCGATCGCCGACGCCGGTCGGGTCGGCGTGCCGTACACCACCGGCCTGCTGATCGGCATCGGCGAAACTCTCCGGGAACGGGTCGAGTCGCTGTTCGCGATCCGGTCGGCGGCCCGCGAGTACGGCCACATCCAGGAGGTGATCCTGCAGAACTTCCGCGCCAAGCCGGACACGGCGATGCGTGGCATGCCGGACGCCGAACTGCGTGACCTGGCCGCGACGGTTGCCGTCGGTCGCCTCCTGCTCGGGCCGGGTGCCCGCATCCAGGCCCCGCCGAACCTGGTCGAGGGGGAGTACGCGCTGCTGCTGCGGGCCGGCATCGACGACTGGGGCGGGGTGTCGCCGGTGACCCCGGACCACGTCAACCCGGAGCGGCCCTGGCCGCAGATCGACGAGCTGACCCGGCGTACCGCCGCCGCCGGGTTCACTCTGCGGGAACGGCTGACTGTCTACCCCGAGTATGTGCGGCGCGGCGAGGCGTGGCTGGACCCCCGGCTCGCCGCGCACGTGTCGGCGCTCGCCGAGCCGGGCACCGGTCTGGCCGACGAGTCGGCGATGCCGGTCGGCCGCCCCTGGCAGGAGCCGGAGGAGGTGTTTGCCCCAGTCGGCCGGACCGATCTGCACACCACGATCGACACCACCGGGCGGACCGGGGACCGGCGGGGCGACTTCGACCGGGTGTACGGCGACTGGGCCGAGGTCGCCGGCCGGATCAGCGCACCGACCGGTGCCGGCACCAAGGGCGACGGCGCCGGCGACGCGAATCTGCGGGCCGGGCTGCGGCTGGCCGCCGACGATCCGGCGGCGCTGCTGCAACCACGGCACACCGACGCGGCGCTCGCCCTGTTCACTGCCGATGGCGCGGCGCTGGACCAGGTCTGCCGGATCGCCGACGAGGTACGCCGGGACACCGTCGGCGACGACGTCACCTACGTGGTCAACCGCAACATCAACTTTTCCAACGTCTGCTACGTCGGCTGCCGCTTCTGTGCGTTCGCCCAGCGGGAACGGGACGCCGATGCGTTCCGGCTCTCCGCCGAGCAGGTGGCGGACCGGGCCGAGGAGGCGTGGCGGGCCGGTGCCACCGAGGTCTGCATGCAGGGCGGCATCGATCCCAAGCTGCCGGTGACCGCGTATGCCGAGCTGGTCCGGGCGGTCAAGCGACGGGTGCCGCAGCTGCACGTGCACGCCTTCTCCCCGATGGAGATCGTCACCGCCGCCGCGAAGGCGGGCATGCCGGTCCGGGACTGGCTGCTGATGCTGCGCGAGGCGGGACTGGACACCATCCCGGGGACCGCAGCGGAGATCCTCGACGACGACGTGCGGTGGGTGCTGACCAAGGGCAAATTACCGGCCGGCACCTGGGTCGAGGTGGTGACCACCGCGCACGAGCTGGGGCTGCGGTCCAGCTCGACGATGATGTACGGGCACGTGGACCATCCCGGCCAGTGGTTGGCGCATTTCCGGGTGCTGGCCGGGGTGCAGGACCGCACCGGCGGCTTCACCGAGTTCGTCGCATTGCCATTTGTGCACACCAATGCGCCGATCTACCTCGCTGGGCTGGCCCGGCCGGGGCCGACCTGGCGGGAGAACCGTGCCGTGCACGCCATGGCGCGGCTGTTGCTGCACGGCCGGATCGACAACATCCAGTGCTCCTGGGTGAAACTCGGCGACGAGGGCACCGTCGCGATGCTGCAAGGCGGGTGCAACGATCTCGGCGGAACGCTGATGGAGGAGACGATCTCCCGGATGGCCGGTTCGGCGAACGGCTCAGCGCGTACCGAGGCGCAGTTGCAGTCGATCGCGGCCGCCGCCGGCCGTCCGGCGGTCCGACGGTCCACCGCGTACCAACGCTGATGCCGGCTTTCCGCCCTGCGCCCACCGCTGCCCACCGGCGGCCGGATCGGCCTCGGTCCCGGCCGACGCCGTGCGGTGGCGCGTCCGACAAAAGTCGATTGGCGGATGATCGAACCCACCGGCGTCGTCGGCCGTATGAACAGGTGCCGGCGACCGCGGGTGACGGATGGGCCGCGCCGGCACTGGTCCCATCGCGACAGTGGGTTACCCCCTGACCCACCGGAAGGGTTGTCCATGAGAACTCGCCAGCGGAACCGACCGAAGTTCAAACTGTCCCGCCGCCAGGTGCTGACCGTCGCGGCGAGCGCGGGTGTCGGCGCGGCCGCGGTCAGCGTCACCGGCCTGTCATCGGCTGTGGACAGCCGGCTCGCCGGATCTGCCGAAGGTGACGAGGCAATCGTCGTCCACCTGCGGGATCCGTCAAACGGGACGTTGGACGTCTTCGTCGGCACGTCGCGGATCGAGGTACAAGACAAAAGCCTTGCCGCCCGGTTGCAGCGCGCCGCCCGCCAGGGCTGAGTGCGCCGTAAGGGCACGTCTCACCTGACGCGTACCGCGTCACTCACCGATCTTCTCAGGCTATGTGAGGTAGGTTCGTCATGTCTTCGCACCGTGAAGCGCCGGAGATATCCAAGGACCCGGTCGCTGACAGTACCGACGTCTATGCCTTTGTGAGTCCGGACCGTCCGGACACGGTCACTCTGATCGCCAACTATCTGCCCTTTCAGGTGCCGTCGGGCGGGCCGAACTTCTTCGAGTTCGGCGATGACGTGCTCTACTCGATCCACGTGGACAACAATGGTGACGGCCATCCGGACATCACCTACCAGTTTCAGTTCCGCACCGAGATCACCAACGAGAACACGTTCCTCTACAACACCGGGCCAATCGACGCCCTGGACAGTGAGAACTGGAACAGGCGCCAGTTCTACAGTCTGACCAAGGTCGATGCGCACGGCAAGGCGCAGCTGCTGGCCCGCGACGTGCCCTGCCCGCCGTGCAACATCGGTCCGCTGTCCACCCCCGACTACGTGGGGCTTGCCAACGACGCCACCTTCCAGCTCAAGAGCGGCGAGCGGGTCTTCGCCGGGCAGCGGGCCGAGGGGTTCTTCGTCGACCTGGGCTCGATCTTCGACCTCGGAAACCTACGGCCGTTCCAGCAGCTCCACGTAGTCGGTAAGGACATCTTCAACGTGGCGGACGAACCGGTCAACGCGACCGACCGGCTGAACGTCTCCAGCATCGCGCTGCAGGTCCCGATCAACCATCTGGTCAGTGGTGGCGGCCAGTACGGCGTCAACGACCAGCGATCGGTGATCGGGGTCTGGACCTCCGCCGCGCGTCAGCAGGTACGGATGCTGGGCAGTGCCAAGGCGGCCGACGTCAACGTCGGACCGGCGGTACAGGTGTCGCGACTCGGTAATCCACTGTTCAACGAGGTCATCGTGCCGATGGCGCAGAAGGACCTGTGGAACACCCTGCCCCCGTCGGAGGACAAGCGCTTCGCGGGCCTGGTGGAGAAGCCCGAACTGGCGCAGCTGCTGCCGGTGCTCTACCCGGACGTCTTTCCCAACCTTGCCGAGCTCAACGAGTCTGGCGTGCCCCGAGCCGATCTGGTGGCGATCCTACTGACCGGAATCCCGGCCGGGCTGATCGACGGTTTTCAGAACAACACCGGCGATCTGCAGGCGGACATGCTGCGGCTGAACACCGCGATCCCGCCGGCGGAGCAGCCCGACCGGTTCGGTCTGCTCGGCGGCGACCTGGCCGGCTTCCCGAACGGCCGCCGGACGACCGACGACGTGGTCACCATCTCGCTCCGGGCCATCGCCGGCTTGACGTTCCCGCTGATCGATCAGAACTTCACCCCGGACGACGCGGCCGGCGCGGTGACCCACGGGCTGAGCGCGGCCGACGTGACTGCCCCGTTCCTGAAGCATTTCCCGTACCTCGGCGTGCCGTACGACGGGTTCAACAACCCGTCCTGACCGGCCCGCACGTCCCGTCCGGGCCGACCCCGGCACATCCAGAGAAGGTGGGGAGCATGCACGAGCACAGTCTGGCCCCGTCGGAGACCGGCGGCGTCGTCCTCGACATCGGCGGCGACATGGGTGCCCTGATCATCTACACCGGACAGGAGTTCCACGGCCGGGAGATCGAGATCAGCCCGACCGCCGGTCCGGACCAGCCGGATCCGGCCCCGCGTACCCATGCGGCGGTCCGGGAGCGGCAGGTACGCGACGGAGTCTTCTTCAGCGCCGTCTACACCGATCTGCCGGCGGGCTCCTACACCGTGTGGCGCTCCGACGAGGTGCCCGCCGGTCAGGTGGCGATCAGCGGCGGGGCGGTGACCGAGTTCGTCTGGCCGCAGCACGCCGCCGCTGGGCGGCTGATCCCCAAGGCAGGGTGACGGGACTCCCGCACGACAGTGTGACGAGATCGACGTGCTAGGCGCGATCGGCTTCTGGGCCGTAGGCGTGATTGACCTCTGGGGAGGGAAGTAGGGCAGGTGAGGTAGACCGGTCGACCGACCGGAGACCGAGCCGGTGCCGCGTGAGCGGCACCGGCTCGGTGTTGTCTGCGGACAGGGTCGTCGGCGCTGGGACTGGCCGAGCGGGTGGTGCGACTCGCCGGTCCCGCGTTACCCGGTGGGGGGCTGAATCGATAGGGCAGGTTGCGGGCCGGATGACGACGGGGAGGGCGGGTGACCGGTGCGCGACAGCAAGCCCATTTACCAGGTTCGTCTTGACGACGCACGCATTACACGCGTGTAATTTCAACGGGGTCGCTCGGACGGGCTGCATCAAAACCGGATCGAACGGGCAAGATGGACACGCCTTCCGCGTGGGGGGTTGCGCCGGCCGGGTGGGGCGGCGCGCGAAAGGAGGCACGCGTATGGATGGTCGGCTGGAGGTCGCGGACCTGCTCGGTAACGCCCCGGAGTGGCAGGAGCGGGCGCTGTGCTCGCAAACCGATCCGGAGGCGTTTTTCCCGGAGAAGGGTGGATCCACCCGCGAGGCAAAGCGGATCTGCTCTCGTTGCGAGGTGAAGTCCGAGTGCCTGGAGTACGCGCTCGGTCAAGACGAGCGGTTCGGCATCTGGGGCGGACTGTCCGAGCGGGAACGACGCAAGCTCAAGCGCAGGGTCGCCTGACCTGCCGCCGTCGGCCCGGGCGGGTTGCCGAGTCAGGCCAGCTCGTCCGGGTCGACGCCGAGCAGATTTGCCACCTGCTCGATGATCACGTCGTGCACCAGGTCGGCGAGATCCTCCCGGTTCAACGCCCGGAACTCCAGCGGACGCCGGTAGAGCACGATCCGTGGCGGCATCTCCTGACGCCCCGGCCGGCCGGGCAGCAACCGGGCCAACGGCACCTCGCCGTCCTCCAGCACGTCGGAGTCGTAGACGTTCAGATCCGGTGGGACGTCCTCGACGGCGAACTCGACACCGGCCAGCTCCTTCGCGAAGCGCCGCTCCAGCGTCTCGACCGTGTCCAGGACCAGCTCGTCGAAGACCTCGGCCTTGGTCCGGGCCAACGGCACCGTCGCCGGCACCAGCCGACCACGCAGCCCGCGCCCGTGCCGGTCCCGGCGATCCCGACGCGCCCGGCGGGGCGTCTGCGCGCTGCCGGGCACGGGAATGGTCACTGGAATCCTCCGGTCACCTGCCCAGCGTAGTCCGGATCGGCCCTTTCCGGGCGTGGGGATCAGGAGTCCCGGCGTGTCGCGTCGGCAAGCTGGTCGTGGAGCCGGTATTAGAGATAACGTGCCGCCGTGAGGTCATCACGGCGCTGCTCCCGTAACGGCTGCCCCCGCCAGGCCGTCGCCACGTTGACCTATGTCTACAACGAGTCGACCGCCGTGGTCGGCCCGCTCGCCGCGTTCGCCGAGCCGCACACCTACGACCTCTGCGAGCAGCACGCCCGCAGCCTGACCGCGCCCCGTGGCTGGCAGGTCGTCCGGCACGAGGGTGAGTTCGACCCGCCCCCGCCGACCACCGACGATTTGGTGGCGCTCGCCGAGGCGGTCCGGGAAGCAGCCCGACCGGCCCCACCACCGCGCCCCGGCGCCCCGGACGCCGTCGACATCGACATCAACCCGTCGACCGGCCGCCGCGGCCACCTCCGGGTGATCCCGCCGGCCTGACGCCCGGCCGATCAGCCCCCGACTGCGCCCCGCCCCGACCCCGCTCCGCCAGCCCGGCCACAGGCGGTACGGCCGTCACTGCCCGGTCAGTCGGCCCAGCAGCCCGGCCAGCCGGGACGGCCGGTCCCCTCGGTTCTCGGCCGCGTCGGCGGCGGTCACCAGCCGTAGACCCGCGTTGACGCCGAGCCAGCGCAGCGGCTCCGGCTCCCAGCGCGGCGAGCGGTGCCCGACCCAGGGCAGCGCGGTCAGCTCGCTGTCCACGCCGAGGATCAGATCGGCGAGGGTACGGCCGGCCAGGTTGGCGGTGCCCACTCCGTCGCCGACGTACCCGCCGGCCCAGGCCAGCCCGGTGGCCCGGTCCAACCCCACCGACGCCGCCCAGTCGCGGGCGACGCCGAGCGGGCCGCCCCAGGTCCGGGTCACCGGCACCGCGTCGCCGAGCACCGGGAACAGCTCGCCGAGCGTCCGGCGCAGCGCGGTGAACACCCGTGGGTCGCGGTCGTACTCGGGCCGGATCCGGGACCGGAAGTGGTACGGCGCGCCCCGCCCGCCGAACGCCAGCCGGCCGTCGGCGGTCCGCTGCCCGTAGATGATCAGATGCCGGTAGTCGCTGAACGTCTCCCGCCGCGCCAGCCCGATCCGGGCCCAGGTCTCGTCCGGCAGTGGCTCGGTGGCGATCATCAGCGAGTAGATCGGGGCCACCGCGCGGCGGGCGCCGGGCAGCGCCGGGGTGTAGCCCTCGGTCGCCCGTACCACCACCGGGGCGCGGACCGTGCCGGTCGGTGTCCGGGCCGCCCCGGGGCCGTACCCGGTGACCGGGGTCCGTTCGTGGATCGTCACCCCGCGCCGTTCGACGGCCCGGGCCAGGCCACGGACCAGCCGGGCCGGGTGGATCGCCGCGCAGTGCGGGGTGTAGGTGCCACCGAGTACGCCGTCGGCGGCGCACCGGGCGGTTGCCGCGTCAGCGTCCAGCAGGGTGAGGTCGGCGTCGGTGCCGCCGTACGCGTGGACCTCGGCCACCGCCGCTTCGGCCCGCCGCAGCTGCGCCGGGGTACGGGCCAGGGTGACCGTGCCGCCGTGGCTCCAGTGGCAGTCGATGCCCTCGGCGGCGGCGACCCGGCCGACCTCGTCGACCGTGGCGTACATGGCGCGTTGCATCGCGATGGCGGCGTCCCGGCCGTGCCGGCGGGCCAGCGCGGTCGGTGAGCTGGGCAGCAGCGCCGAGCACCAGCCGCCGTTGCGCCCGGAGGCGCCGTACCCGGCGATTTCCTTCTCCAGCACCACGATCCGCAGCGCCGGGTCGGCGCGGGTCAGGTAGTACGCCGTCCACAGCCCGGTGTAGCCGGCGCCGACGATCGCCACGTCGGCGACCGTGTCGCCGTCCAGCGCGGGCCGGGCCGCCAGCTCGTCGTCCACGGTGGCCATCCAGTGCGACACGTCCCGGTAGTCACCGTGACCGCGCATGGTCCACCACCTTCCGCCGTCGGCCCGCGCTACATTCGCTGCCAGGCCTCGGTGAGCACGGCCCGCAGGATCTGTTCGATCTCGTCGAACTCGGCCTGGCCGGCGATCAGCGGCGGGGCGAGCTGGATCACCGGATCTCCCCGGTCGTCGGCCCGGCAGTACAGCCCGGCGGCGAACAGCGCGCCGGAGAGGAACCCGCGCAGCAGCCGCTCCGATTCGGCGTCGTCGAAGCTCGTCCGGGTGGCCCTGTCCTTGACCAGCTCGATGCCGTAGAAGTACCCGTCGCCCCGGATGTCACCGACGATCGGCAGGTCGTATAGCTTCTCCAGCGAGCCCCGGAAAGCGCTTTCGTTGGCCCGTACGTGCCCGGTCAGCTCCTCCCGGGCGAAGATCTCCAGGTTGGCCAGCGCCACCGCGCAGGAGACCGGATGTCCGCCGAAGGTGATCCCGTGACCGAACGATTCGGTGCCGTGCAGGAACGGCTCGATCAGCCGGTCGGACGCGATCATCGCGCCGAGCGGGGAGTAGCCGGAGGTGAGTGCCTTGGCGGTGGTGATGATGTCCGGCTGGTAGCCGTACCGCTGGGCGCCGAAGTACTCGCCGAGCCGGCCCCACGAGCAGATCACCTCGTCGGAGACGAGCAGCACGTCGTACGCGTCGCAGATCTCGCGTACCCGCTCGAAGTAACCCGGCGGCGGCGGGAAGCAGCCGCCGGCGTTCTGCACCGGCTCCAGGAAGACGGCGGCGACGGTCTCCGGGCCTTCGCGTTCGATCGCCCGGCCGATCTCGTCGGCCGCCCACCGGCCGAACGCCACCGGGTCGTCGCCGTGCTCCGGCGCCCGGTAGAAGTTGGTGTTCGGCACCTTGATCCCGCCCGGGACCAGCGGCTCGAAGTCGGCCTTGATGCCGGGCAGCCCGGTGATCGCCAGCGCCCCCATCGTGGTCCCGTGGTAGGCGATGTCCCGGCTGACCACCTTGTGCTTGGTGGGTTTGCCGACCCGCTTGAAGTAGGCGCGGGCCAGCTTCCACGCCGACTCCACCGCCTCGGAGCCGCCCGTGGTGAAGAAGACCCGGTTGAGGTCGCCGGGGGCGAGCGCGGCGATCCGCTCGGCCAGCTCGATCGCCGTCGGGTGCGCGTACGACCAGAGCGGGAAGTACGCCAGCTCGCTGGCCTGCTTCGCGGCGGCCTCGGCCAGCTCGGTGCGCCCGTGGCCGGCGTTGACCACGAACAGCCCGGCCAGCCCGTCCAGCAGCCGGCGTCCCTCGCTGTCCCAGACGTACGCGCCGTCGCCGCGCACGATTGTCGGCACCGGGGCGTCCAGGTAGCTGGACATCCGGGTGAAGTGCAGCCAGAGGTGGTCGGTCGGGTTGCCCATGTCGTGGCCCCATCGCGTCGGTCGCACCGGCGCTCGCACAGCGCCGTCCTGGCTACGGTTATCGCACAGATGCGCCGCTCGCTGCAAGGTTCACGAGATCAACAGTGCCGTTCACCTACGGTTTGAGCAACTCGAGCCAGCTACAACGACGAAATCCGCATCACGGGTGAGTCGGCCAGTCAGGGCCGTTCGCTGACATTGCGCGGTCCACCCGACCACGTGTGACGCCGTCACACGAATACGCCGAAGGGCGGACCCGGGCTGCGGTCCGCCCTTCGGCGCAAGTCGGTGGAACCGCTCGCCATCTATCTGTGTGTCTTGGCCCACCGCGAGGCCGCAGCGACCAGTTCGGGCAGCTCGGCCGGGGTGGGGAGCCCGGCGAGGTCGGCGACCGGCACCCAGCGGGCGCTGGCGACTTCCTCCAGCTGCGCGGTCAGGTCGCCACCGGAGGCGCGGCACACGTACGCGAAGTCGATGTGCCGATGCGCGCCGATCTTGGAGTCGGTCACGTCCATCTCGATGACCGTCCACGGGGCGGCATGGCTTGCGACCGCCGGGTGGGTGAACGCAGGCTCGCCGAGCACGGTGGCCTGGATCCCGGTTTCCTCGGCCACCTCACGCACCGCCGCCTGGGCCGGGTCCTCGTTGGGGTCGATGTGCCCGCCTGGGTAGAGCCATAGGCCGATCTTGTTTGTGGTGCAGGAGCAGGACTCGATCCTCGTCGTCGAGGACGACAGCGGACGCGGTGTTGTGCCGGATCGTCATGGGAGCTGCCCTTCGGCGAAGACGCGGATGCGGTCCGCGACCCATCCTAGGGCCGCCTCGGACATACCCGGGTGAACGGGAAGCTGGAACGTCGTCGCAGCGAGAGCATCGCGTTGACGACGGCGGGGGTCGTCGCGGGAGGTGGCTTCGGGCAGACCGCCGCGCACGATTCTGGCGGCGTAGTCGGCGCGGGTCACGGCGGACTCGTGGCGCAACTCAGGGCCGAGCGTGAAGATGGCGTCGACGAAGCCGTCCGGCTCATCTTCCAGCTCACCCTGGGAGAACGGCCAGAGCTCGATGGTCTCCATCCGGCCGGGCAGCGCGTCGGGAGCGGCTGACGTGCCGAACAACCGCGCGGAGCCGGTGAGAAGGTATCGACCTGGTCGGGGATCCTCATCCACGGCGGCTTTGATAGCCAGCAGCAGTTCCGGGACACGTTGGATCTCATCGGTGATCAGCAGTTCCGGGGAGTCGACGAAGCCGACCGGGTCGGTTGTCGCCGACGCCGGCCGGCCCGGGAGAATCCTGTCCGTGCCTACGGGCAGGGGTGGATTCCGCTGGTGGAGAACGGGGTGCGTACGCCGGACAGGCGGTCCCAGTCCCGGTCGGGGCAGGGGCCACGCAACCAGGTGCCGACCCGGTTGGTGTGACTGCTGTCCGAGTAGTAGTGGGTGACGATCACGTAGTAGTCGGGGGGTGCTGCCTGGGCCGGGGCGCTGGTGACCACGAGGGTGGTGGACACGGCGAGCAGGGCTGCGGCGAGGGCGTTGCGGATGACAGCCGGCACGGTACGAGTCCCTTCAGGATGCTCGACTTTCGGTAGTTATACCGTAGCAACTCGTAGGCGGAATGTGGGGCGGTGAAGATCCGACAAACACCCGCGAGCGGTCAGTCGGTGTTCGCCGGGCGCCCGGCGTTGAGGTCGACGCTGCCGCCGGCCGGCACCGGTAGGAACGTCGGGCAGCCCTTCGCGGTCTCGTCGGTCAGGCAGCGCTGGAACACCTCGTACAGGATGTAGCCCTCCGGGCCGAGCACCTCGACGAGTTGGCGGATCTGCTTGAGCTTCTCCTCGACTGTGGCGTTCTGCTCGACGATCGCCCGACGCTCGGTGATCGCCACCTGCACCGCGGCCAGACCGTCGACCAGATCCTGACGCGGTGTCGGTTTCTGCAGGGTCAGGTTGAACTGCAGGAAGTACGCCCGTCCGCCGGTGGTGGCCTGCACCGCCGCGCCCAGGTCCTCGTTGATCGCCGTCTCGAACGCGGCCCGGGTGGCCGGATCGTTGTACAGCGCCAGCCAGTCGTATTTCTGCGCCTCGGTGGTCATCGCCTTGTGCAGCGGCTGCCCGATGTAGAACCGCAGCAGGTCCAGCCAGTGTTTGGTGGTCCGCCCGTCGCCGTCCATCACCGGCTGGAACTTCAGCCCGATCTCCTCGTGGAACTCGCGCAGCATCCCACCCTCGTCGGCACACGAGGTGTCCAGGTGGAAGGTCAGCCCACCGGACACGGTCAGCTCCTGGTTGTCCTTGGAGACCACCACGAACGGCGTGGACTCGGAGCCCTCGTTGCCGGTGAAGTCGAACGTCCGCTGGCCGGCCGGGTACACGTAGTACCGCTCGCCCGGCCCGTCCCAGGTGCGGTTGTTCTGGGTGACGCAGGCCTGGTAGGTGGTGCTGGAGAAGGCGCCCGCGTCATAGTGCAGCGCCACCTGGTCCGACTCGGTGCTCACCGTGGTGCAGCCGGTCACGGTCAACACCAGCAGCGCACCGACACCCGCGATCACCCGTAGCTGACGACGCATCCGTTGCCCCACTTCCCTCGACGTGTGCCGTCAGGGTAGGGAAGCGAATCAATCCGACTGGTCCGGCCGTACCCCAGGGGTCGGCTGCCGGCGCGACCGGCTTGTGGCCGTACCGTGCCGTCCTGGTCGGGCTAGAAGCAGTACGGGACCGTGATCGAGGTGAAGTACGCGGTACTTTCGCCCGTCAGATACTTGTAGTTGCCATCTGGGCACCGGAAGCGGTAGCCGATGCCGACCTCGGTGGTGTGGCTGCTGTCCGAGTAGTAATAGTAAATGACGGTGTAGTAGTCGGGTGGGGCGCTCTGCGCTGGGGTGGCCGTGAGCGCGATGGTGGTTGCCACAGCCAGTAGCGTCGCCGCCAGGGCGCTGCGAAGATAATTGCGCACGACTGATGCCTCTCCGTCTGGTCACCATGGGTAGCTCCAAAGTAGCACCGAGTGGTGACCCTTGTGGACCCCGGTGAACAATCGACATATGTCGCACCGGCGCCCACCCGTGGTCCCGCCGGTGGGGCGCTGCCGACGCGGGTCAGGCCGTGCCCCAGGTGTAGGTCTGTTTACGCAGCTTCAAATAGACGAACGCCTCGGTGGAGACGACCCCGTCGACCGTACGCATCCGCTGCAGGATCTCCAGCAGATGGTCGTCGTTGCGGCAGACCACCTCGGTGAGCAGGTCGAACGACCCGGCGGTGATCACCACGTAGTCGACCTCGTCCAGCTCCGCAAGCCGGTCGGCGACCGTCTCCAGATCCCCGGCGGTACGCAGCCCGATCATCGCCTGGCGGGGGAAGCCGAGCTGCAGCGGATCGGTGACCGCGACGATCTGCATCACCCCGGCGTCGAGCAGCCGCTGCACCCGCTGGCGGACCGCCGCCTCGGAGAGCCCGACCGCCTTGCCGATCGTCGCGTACGGGCGCCGCCCGTCCTCCTGCAACTGTTCGATGATCTGTTTCGCCACGTCGTCGAGGACGACGTGACCGGAGCCGTCGCCGCCCTGCTGTCGTGTCCCCATCCGGGTCTCCTCGTCTGTCAGAATCGGCGCATTGTGCCGCACCGCTGATACGTCGCCGAGTGGGTCGGCGTTAAGAGTCCGAGTCTGGCGTATTTCGTGGCCAACGGCGAGCTGCGCAACGGAATCCCTTGTGAAGTGCGAATCTGCATGCCAGGATCGGCGTCTGATTGGTTCACAAGCTACGCCTTGCCTTCGGGTCGGCCCCGCCGGCCCGCACCCTTCAGGAGCCGTCCATGCGCAGTCGCCTCCGCCCCCCACCGTCCGCGCCGGCCGCCGCACTGCTCGCGGCCCTCGGCATGCGCCGTACCCTTACCCGACGCACTCTGGCACGCGGCGCCGCCACCTCCGGTGGGCTGCTGCTCGCTGGCGGCGCGATCGCTGCCTGCGGCACCCCGGCAGCCCAGCAGACCGAGGAGAGCTGCGTCAGCGAGGACCTGTCCGACAGCGAACAGGTGATCAACTTCTCGAACTGGCCGCAGTACATCGACGTCGACGCCGACGACGAGAGCCGCCGACCCACCCTGGAGGCGTTCCAGCAGACCTCCGGCATCACGGTCACCTACACCGAGGACATCAACGACAACAACGAGTTCTTCGGCAAGGTGCAGAACCAGCTGTCCGCCTGCCAGCCCACCGGACGCGACATCATGGTGCTCACCGACTGGCTGGCCGCCCGGATGATCCGGCTCGGCTGGGTGCAGTCCCTCGACAAGGCGAACCTGCCCAACGTCACGGCCAACCTGCTGCCGTCGCTGAAGGCCAGGCCGTTCGACCCGGACGACTCGTACGCCGTACCGTGGCAGTCCGGGCTGACCGGCATCGCCTACAACGGCACCGTCACCGGCGAGGTCCGCACCATCGACGACCTGCTCACCCGGGCCGACCTCAAGGGCCGGGTGACCGCGTTGACCGAGATGCGCGACACCATGGGGCTGCTGCTGCAGTCGAGCGGGCACGACCCGGCCGAGTTCACCGACGCGCAGTTCGACGACGCTCTGGAGAAGCTGCGCCAAGCGGTCGCCGACGGGCAGATCCGCCGGTTCACCGGCAACGACTACGCCGCCGACCTCGCCCGGGGCGACGTCGCCGCCTGCATCGGCTGGTCCGGAGACGTGATCCAGCTCGCCGCCGAGGACCCGAACATCGTCTTCCAGGCACCCGAGTCCGGGCTGATTCTCTTCTCCGACAACATGCAGGTGCCGAACCAGGCCGCCCACAAGACCAACGCCGAGAAGCTGATGGACCACTACTACGATCCGGCGGTCGCCGCCGAGGTCGCCGCGTACGTCAACTTCATCTGCCCGGTCGCCGGTGCCCAGGAGGCGATGACCGCCATCGACCCGGAGCTGGCCGCCAACCCGCTGATCTTCCCCGACGAAGCGCTGCTCGCCCGGTCGGCCGTGTTCATGGCGCTGACCGAGGAACAGGAACGCACGTACGAGCAGAAGTTCCAGCAGGTCATCGGGGCCTGAGGCGGCAACCGATGGCGACCGACCCACTCGGCGGCGACCCACTCGGCGGCGGCCCACGCCCAGCCGACCCACCCGCCGGTGACCTGCAGCTGACCGACCTGACCAAGCGGTTCGGCCCGTTCACAGCCGTGGACGGACTCGACCTGAGGATCCCGCAGGGGGCGTTCTTCGCCCTGCTCGGCGCCTCCGGCTGCGGCAAGACCACCACGCTGCGGATGGTCGCCGGGCTGGAGCAGCCCACCAGCGGCCGGCTGCTGCTCGGCGGGCGGGACATCACCCGGCTGCGGCCGTACCGGCGGCCGGTGAACACCGTCTTCCAGAGCTATGCGCTGTTTCCGCACCTCAGTGTGGCCGACAACGTCGCGTTCGGGCTGCGGCGGCGCGGCATCCGCGACGTGCGCCCGCAGGTCGATCGGATGCTCGCCCTGGTGCAGCTCGACGGCTTCGGCCCGCGCCGACCGCAGCAGCTCTCCGGCGGGCAGCAGCAGCGGGTCGCCCTGGCCCGCGCGTTGATCAACCACCCGCAGGTGCTGCTGCTCGACGAACCACTCGGCGCGCTCGACCTCAAACTGCGCCGGCAGATGCAGGCCGAGCTGAAACGCATCCAGACCGAGGTCGGCATCACCTTCGTGCACGTCACCCACGACCAGGAGGAGGCCATGACGATGGCCGACACGGTCGCGGTGATGAACGCCGGCCGGATCGAGCAGCTCGGCCCACCCGCGCAGATGTACGAGTTTCCGGCGACCGCGTTCGTGGCGAACTTCCTCGGCCAGTCGAACCTGCTGGCCGGCGAGGCCACCGGCCGATCCGGCGACGACGTGCTGGTCACCGCGTACGGCTCGCGGTTCACCGTGCCCGCGGCCCGGTCCCGGTCCGTCGACGGTCCGGTCCATCTGGGGGTACGCCCGGAAAAGCTCGCCCTGACCCGGGACGCGGACGGCGTACCGGCCGGGGCGCAGTCGGTCACCGGCGTGGTCACCGAACTGGCGTACCTCGGGGTCAGCACCCAGTACCAGGTGCGCACCGGCTGGGGCACCGAGCTGAGCGTGTTCAGCCCGAACAGCGGGGACGGAGCTCTGCTGCCGGTCGGTGCCGACGTGGTCGCCTACTGGCAGCCGGCGCACGCCTTCCTGCTGGCCCGTGAGCCGGGCACCGGCGACCAGACCGCCCCGCTGCTCGACGACGCCGTACCCGCGTCATGAGCATCCTGGCCCACGTCGGCGGGGGAGCGGGCAAGCCCCCCGCCCCGGTGCCGGCCGCCCGGCGGCGCGACCGGCTGCTGCCGTACCTGCTGCTGTTGCCGGGCGGGGCGTGGCTGACCCTGTTCTTCGCGGTGCCGGCGGTGCAGCTCGCCGCGACCAGCCTGTACGACCCGACCGGCTCGCTGGCCACCGGGTACGCGATGACCTGGTCGTTCGGCAACTACCCGGACGCGCTGTCGGCGTACTGGACGCAGTTCGGTCGCGGCTTCCTCTTCGCCGGCATCGCCACCGTGATCGCGGTGCTGCTCGGCTACCCGCTGGCGTACGCGATCGCCCGGCGGGCCGGCCGGTGGAAGAACCTGATGCTGATCTGCGTCGTCGCCCCGATGTTCACCAGTTTCCTGGTCCGCACCCTGGCCTGGAAGACGATCCTGTCGGAGAACGGCTGGCTGGTCGGCGTACTGCGGGATCTGCACCTGCTCGCGCCGGACGGCCGCCTGCTGTTCACCCCGGTCGCGGTGGTGCTCGGGCTGACGTACAACTTCCTGCCGTTCATGGTGCTGCCGCTGTACGCGAGCCTGGACCGGCTCGATCCCCGGCTGCTGGAGGCGGCCAGCGACCTGTACGCGAGCCCGGCGCGGGCCTTCTGGCGGGTGACCCTGCCGCTGTCGGCACCTGGCCTGGTCGCCGGCACTCTGCTGACCTTCATTCCGGCCTCCGGTGACTACATCAACGCCCGGCTGCTCGGCACCCCCAACGAGTACATGATCGGCAACGTGATCGACTCGGCGTTCCTGGTGCGGCTGGACTATCCGCAGGCGGCGGCGCTGTCCTTCCTGCTGATGGCGGCGATCCTGATCATCGTGTCGGTCTACGTCCGGCGCGCCGGCACCGAGGAGGTGCTGTGACGGGCCCAGGTGCGCCAACCGGCGCGGGGATCGGTGCGCGGATCGGCCGGTGGCTGGTCGACCGCTGGGTGTTCGGCGTCGGCCTGCTGGTGCTCGGCTACCTGCTGCTGCCGGTCGCGGTGGTCGCCGGGTTGTCATTCAACCGGCCGTCCAGCCGGCTGTCCTACGACTTCAACGAGTTCACGTGGGACAACTGGCGGCAGCCGTGCGCGACCAGCGACATGTGCGACGCGGTGCTGCGCAGCGTACAGATCGGGTTCCTGACCACCGCCGGGGCCACGATCCTCGGCACCCTGATGGCGTTCGCGCTGGTCCGGCACCGGTTCCGTGGCCGGGCCGCGGTCAACCTGCTGATCTTCCTGCCGATGGCCACGCCGGAGCTGGTGATGGGCTCGTCGCTGCTGACCCTGTTCGTGGCCGGGGCGGTGCCGCTCGGCTTCTGGACCGTGGTGACCGCCCACGTGATGTTCTGCCTGAGCTTCGTGGTGGTCACCGTGAAGGCGCGGCTGGCCGGCATGGACACCCGTCTGGAGGAGGCGGCGATGGACCTGTACGCCTCCGAATGGCAGACGTTCCGCCTGGTCACCCTGCCGCTGGTGCTGCCCGGTATCGTGGCCGCCGCGCTGCTGGCCTTCTCGCTGTCGTTCGACGACTTCATCGTCACGAACTTCAACTCGGGCACCACCGTCACCTTCCCGATGTACGTCTGGGGCGCCGCCCAGCGTGGCATCCCGCCGCAGGTCAACGTGGTCGGTACGGCGATGTTCGCGGTCGCCCTGCTGCTGGTGGTGCTCGGCGGTGCCCTCGGGCGGCGGCGGGGCCAGGTCAGTCCTCGATCGCGTGCATGACGTGCTTGAGCCGGGTGTAGTCCTCCAGCCCGTACATGGACAGGTCCTTGCCGTGGCCGGAGTGCTTGAAGCCGCCGTGCGGCATCTCCGCCACGATCGGGATATGGGTGTTGACCCAGACGCAGCCGAAGTCGAGCCGGCGGGTCATCCGCATCGCCCGGCCGTGGTCGCGGGTCCACACGGAGGCGGACAGGCCGTACCTGACGCCGTTGGCCCACCGGACCGCCTCGTCCTCGTCGGTGAAGCGCTGCACGGTGATCACCGGCCCGAACACCTCGTCCTGGATGATCTCGTCCGGCTGGCGCACCCCGGCGACCACCGTCGGGGCGTAGAAGTAGCCCCGGTCACCGACGCGCGCGCCGCCGGTGTGCAGCTGCGCGTGGTCCGGTAGCCGGTCGACGAAGCCGGTGACCCGGCCCAACTGGTCGGCGTTGTTCAACGGCCCGTACGCCACGTCCGGCTCGTCCGGTAGTCCGGTTTTCGTCGACCGGGCCTGCTCGGCCAGGGCGGCGACGAAGTCGTCGTGCACGCCCGGTCCGGCCAACACCCGGGTCGCCGCGGTGCAGTCCTGCCCGGCGTTGAAGTAGCCGGCACCGGCGATCGCCTCGGCAGCCGCCGCCACGTCGGCGTCGTCGAAGACCACCACCGGGGCCTTGCCGCCCAGTTCCAGGTGGGTGCGCTTGAGGTCGGGTGCGGCGGCGGCCGCCACCTCCATGCCGGCCCGGGTGGAACCGGTGATCGACACGAACTCCGGGGTCGGGTGGGCGACCAACGCCCGGCCGGTGTCCCGGTCGCCGCAGACCACGTTGAACACGCCCGGCGGCAGGAACTCGGCGGCGATCTCGGCCAGCAGCAGCGTGGACAGCGGGGTGGTGTCGGACGGTTTGAGCACCACCGTGTTGCCGGCGGCCAGCGCCGGGGCGATCTTCCAGACCGCCATCATCAGCGGGTAGTTCCAGGGCGTCACCTGCGCGCAGACCCCGATCGGCTCCCGGCGTACGTAGGAGGTGTGCCCGGCCAGGTACTCGCCGGCCGATTTGCCCTCCAGCACCCGGGCCGCCCCGGCGAAGAACCGGAGCTGGTCGACGCTGGGCGGCAGCTCCTCGTCGGCGGTCAGCTGGCGTGGCTTGCCGGTGTTGCGGACCTCGGCGTCGACCAGGTCGGCGGCGCGGGCCTCGACCGCGTCGGCCAGCTTGAGCAGGGCCAGCTGCCGCTGCGCCGGGGTGGTGTCCCGCCAGCTTTCGAAGGCGGTGGCGGCGGCCGACATGGCCCGGTCGACGTCGGCGGGGCTGGACGTTGGTGATTGGGCGAACACCTCACCGGTGCACGGGTCGACCAGGTCCTGGTAGCCGCCGTCGACCGGGTCGACGTAGCCGCCGTCGACAAAGTTGCGCACCGTCTGCTTGTCGGTCATCGTTCGGCTCCTGCACGTCGGCTCGGCCTGGATCAGGCAGGATGAGGTATCCGCCAGCTAGGAGCCATCTTCGCGACCGAAATCGCAGCAGACAAGAGGTACGGCAACTGTTTCCGTGCGTGCGTTGCTGGACCGTGCCGCCTCGTCAGCGTGTCTCACGCCGCTTCGTCGGCGTGTCGGGCGAGGAACTCGTCGATCGCCTGACGAATGAGCCCCGACCGGCCTCCCTTGTCGTTGCCGGCGAGTTCGTCCAGCCGCCGCACGGCCGTCGCGGAGAGGCGGACTCCGGTAACGATCATGGGTACGCTCTCCGGTGACGGCGCAGGGCCAAGATCGGGGCCTCTGGAGGCGTCGCGTAGCAGCTCCGAGATGTCGCCACCCTGGTCGAAATACGCCACCAGCTCTTCGCGGCTCATCGTCCGCGGATCACGGCTCGCACTCATCGTGTCCCCTCCATCCACTGCTTGACCTCCTCCGGCGTCGCAGGCCGAGCCGCCAGGATCGCGTAGCTGTTGACCTTCCCCACCCGCTCACACAGCACCATGATCACGCGTGCTGTGTCAGCCAGGCCAGCTACCGCCAGCAGGAGTGTCCCGATGTGGTTCTCGATCCGCTGCGGCGAGTAGAGCGCTTCGACCGTCTCCCGTTCGGAGACGCCGTGCCGTGCCGCGCTGATCTTGCCGGCCTCAGTCCACCCGTACTCTCGCGCAACCACGACACCAGCGTACAACGCGTAAAACGTGCGTACCGGCAGCGCTGCTGTCGCAGCTCTGAGTGACGTCGGCGCGTAAGCCCCTAGCAGGCGGAGCGTTCTACGGCCGTGCGGATGCTGGGCGAAATCTGGTGGATGACCGTCGGCTGCATCGGCGATGATCACATGCGTGGAGGGTCGTCATCGGCAGGTCCGGGCTCGGTACACCGCCGACACCGTCACCGTGTACCAGGCGTATCCGGCGGAGATCGCGGTGCCGACGTTGGCGAACGGGCGGTTCGTGGCCCCGTTCAAGCGGGACCGGATGACGTGGATCAAGCCGTCGTTCCTGTGGATGATGTACCGGTGCGGGTGCAGTGGGATCCTGAGCGGTCGCTGCGGCTCGGGCCGCTGCCGTACCGGTCGCTGCAGGTGGGGCTGTCCGGCGAAGCAGTCGACCGCTACGTCGACGAGTGGACCGTCGCCATCACCGAGGTGACCGGGCTGGCACATGCTGTGCGGGAGCGGCTTTCCGCTGGTGATGACGCGGGTGCTGGTGCCCTACTGCCGGCCGAGCGGGTCTATCCGTTGCCGGCCGAGGTTGCGGCGGTCATCGGCGCAGACCCGACACCGGCGGCGACCTGCTGATACCGCAGGACGGGATCGAGCACGTCAGCCGGTGGGTACTCGTTGAGCTTGATGCCTCAGGTGCATCAAGATGCACCTGAGGCATCAGGTCGTCGGACGCATCATGGGGTCCGGGGCTCGTCAGGCGCGGTCGTGCAGAGTGACCTGGTAGCCGTCGGGGTCGGCGAAGGTGAAGGTCCGACCGAAGGGGCCGTCGATCGGCGCGGAGACGATGGTGTGACCGTCGGCGACGAGAGCATCGTGAATGTCCTGCACGTCTGTGGCGTGGAGCCAGATGGCTGCACCGATGCCCGGCTGAGCAACGGATCCGAGGTCGGTGCCGGGGACGATCTCGCGCAGCGCGAACGCGATGGGCTTGGTTTCGAAAACGACGGCGTGCGCAGGCCCGGCCGGCGAGCGTACGAGCCCGAGGTACTGCTCGTAGAACGCCCGCGAGGCGTCGAGGTCGCGTGCCTGCAGCGAGATGAAGTCGGGGCCGGTGACGGGCATGATGGTCTCCTCCGGTCGTGTCAGGTTCCTGACATGGCGCAATGTATGTCAGGATGCTGACATGAGTCAAGGCGGGCGGGGCAGTGGGCAGGGCGTCGACCTGGAGACATCGCTGGGCTATCTGCTGAAGGAGGCGTCGAGCGCGCTCCGGATGGCCATGGAGGAGGTGCTGCGACCACTCGGGATGAGCGTGACGCGTTACTCGTGCCTGGAGTTGCTGGCGCAACGGCCAGGCCTGTCGAACTCCGAGCTCGCGCGGGGCGCCTTCGTGACCCGGCAGTCAATGAACGTGCTGCTCCAGGCGCTGGAGCGAGAGGGCTACGTGACCAGACCGGCGGAAGCGCCCGTCGGGAAGGTGCTGCCCACGCGGCTCACGCCTCTGGGTCGGCAGAGTCTCGAAAAGGCGACCGTCGCGGTCCGGTCGGTCGAGGTCAAGATGCTGGCCGGGTTGACCGAGACCGAGCAGTCGGAGGCGTTGCGGATCCTGCGGCGGATGGTCCGCTCCCTGCGCGATGGCGACGACGGCGCTTAGCGGGGCCGACCGCATTTGATTCGAGACTCGAAGTAACATGGTGGGGCCGGTGGCCCGGAAGGTACGTCCTGATGCACTCGTTTGCCGGAGAAGCTCGCCGCGACACTGCGGCAGACCCACCAGTCCCAGATCGTCGTACTCGCCGCTGATCTGTCCGACCGCGCCGCGCCGCGTGCCATCGTCGACGCCCTCGCCGGGCAGCGTGTCGAGATCGACCTGCTGATCAACAACGCAGGCATGGGAGCGGTCGGCCCGTTCCTGACCCGCCCGTTGGCTCCGAACGTCGACTCGGTCGAGCTCAACATCACCGCACTCGTGGGCCTCGTGCACAGCATCGGAGGCCACATGCTGGAGCGTGGCCACGGCGGCATCATCAACGTGTCCTCGGTGGCCGGCTTCCAACCCATGCCTTTCCAGGCCAGCTACGCCGCGACCAAGGCGTTCGTGCTGTCGTTCACCGAAGCCCTCGCCGAGGAACTGCACGACACCGCAGTACGGGTGATGGCGGTGCATCCCGGACCTGTCGCTACCGGATTCTTCGACGGAACCACCGCAAAGATGCACACCAGAGCCGTCCCGCCCGAGCGCATCGCAGCGAAGTCGCTCGACGATTTCGCGCGTGGCAAAGAGATCTCGTTCCCCGGCGGTCTGTCCGATCGCGGCATCTCGTTCGCCTCGCGCCTCCTGAGCCGCAAACGGGCAGCGCGCCTGAGCGGCAACCTCAACCGCAGGGCGGGGTTCGACCACGTCGGCGACGTCGACACCCCGGCAGCCGCCTGACCCCGCCCGACCTCGCCGCGTGGCGTTCAGAGTTGGCCGAGATCGACTTCAACGGAGAAGGGCGCGGTCAGTTTTACGACGCCGGTGAAGATCTCGCCATCGCGGTAGCGCCCAGTCGCCGGGTCAAGAACGTACGTGTAGACCAGCGGTGCGCCAGTGGCGGCCTGCTCGACCCGCCAGTAGAACTGGATGCCAACCCTGGCGTACTGGTCAGCCTTGACGATCCGGTCGGTCGTTTCCGATCCGGGAGAGACCACCTCGACCACCAGCAGCACATGCTCGGGGCGGGTTGGGGTGACGTCGATGGTGTCCGCCCGGTAAACCGTCACATCGGGACGACGGTTGTTCAGCGGCACGTCCTGGAGCCGAACATCGAAGTCGGTGTCAGCGTTCCAATCCGGCCCGGCGGCACCATCCAGAGCGTTCGCCAGCAGCCTGGCCAGGCGATTGTGCCGCTTAGAGGCACTCGGACTCACGAGCACCATCCCATCCACGATCTCAATGCCCGCACACTGCTCTTCTGTCCACGTCGCGTACTGCTCGGCCGTGACCTGTTCGTGCATCCAAGCCGGCGCGACCATCTCGACAGTCATCCGCGCCTCCTGACCGGCGATCGGCTACCACCTCAAGATACCGCCGGCTCGGTCGATGAGCAGGCTGCCAGACCTTTTGGGTCGATTTGCCGCAACTAGGATTTCTGTCCGTGTCATCGGAGTGTCATCGGTGTGACCGGCCGGCCTGACGCTGGGTGCAGGCTCGCCCCGCCGAGGGGGGACCGGGCCGGCTTGGTCGAGATGAAGCGCCGGCCCTGGCTGGCAGGGCCGGCGCTTCGACGGTGTCTTGCGGGGTGGGTGGCTGGGTCAGTGGTGGTGCTTCGTCAGTTCGACGAAGGAACGCCAGGCGGGGGCGTCGAAGGTCAGCGTGCCGCCGTCGCGGTCCTTGGCGTCCCGGACCAGGACCCGACCGGGCAGGTTGTCGGCCACCTCGACACAGTTGCTCACGCCGCTTGACCTGGTGGATTTCCGCCATGAAGGGTCAGTTGTGTTCATCAATCAACCTTAGGATCAGGTCCCGGCTCTGGGTAGTCGATAACGAGAGCTCGTTAACGGCTTCCCAGACCCATTCCAGTTCGATGACGTCGGCTGCCGTGCTCGCCATCCTGCCGCGCAGCTGGTCGTCCAGGTAGGCGATCCGGCGGCCGTCGCCCAGGGTGGCCAGCGAAAGTGGTCCGTTCAGACCTGGGTTGAGGCCGATGTTGCGGTCGGGCACCACCCGTATCCGGACGTTCGACTGGTGGCTGGCGTCGACCAGGTAGCCGAGCTGATCCTTGAGAACCTCACGGGACCCCTGGTGCAGAGCGGCTTCGCCGATCAGGCAGGACAGCTCGACCGGCTCGTCACGGGTGAACACCGCCGCCTGCCGGCCGAGCCGGATCCGAATAAGATCGTCGACCTTGCTCTTGCTCCAGGGTGAGGCGGCGAACAGCTCACGCATGTAGGGCTCGCGTTGCAGCAGCCCTGGGATGATCGACAACTCCCAGCAGCGCAGCAACGCGGCCCGCCGTTCGTGCTCAGCCCACGGACGCAGCCAGGGCTGGCGGTCTCCGCGTGCCTCGTCGGCCAGTTTGCTGGATCTTGTCACCGGAGTTCAGCACCTCGTCGAGCGCCTGTGCGGTGTCCTCCTTCGGCACCAGCCGACCGGTCTCGAAGCTGGCTATCAGCGACTTCGACACGCGGAGCGCCTTTGCCAGCTGCGTCTGGTTCATGCGCCGGGTCAGTCGGAGTCGCCGAAGCTCTGTCGTGAGTTCACTCATGATCATCACCTCGAATACCCAGAAGTGGCAGCGGGTTCAACGAGGTTCATCTTCTAACGACACCGACTGATAGTCCAGCGTGGAAGTAGACCACCGGGTGAATTGCCGTGGATGCTGAAATCGGAGCGCTTCTCGCAGCAGCGCTTTTTGATCAAGGAGCGGGGGCGAGTAGCTCGTCGATCTGGTTGATCGCCGAGGTGGAGCCCTCCACCATGCCCATGTCCAGCACCTGTTGCAGGGCCTCGGCGGACTCGTACTTGCCCACGTAGGTCGCCCGGGTGCCGCCGTTGTGCTCGGCGAATGTGTACGTGTTGCGGGAGGTCGGCATCTCCGACAGCGGCTTGAAGTCCATGTCCGCGAAGCCATCCTCGAAGGAAAAACTCGTCGGCTCGTCCACGGCGGTGATCAGCCAGTATCCGGCATGCTTGTCGCCCTCCGGGCCGGTCATGAAGTAGGTGACGCGTCCGCCGGGCGTGAGGTCGTGGTCGACCACGGTCGCCGGGTACGTCGGCGGTCCCCACACCTTCTCCAGTTGGCGAGGGTCGGCGTAGACCTGCCAGACCCGCTCCACCGGCGCGGCGAAGTCCGCGGTGATGGTCAGGGTCCGGTTGTCAAGGTCCTGCTGGACGTCGGTCACGGGCACTGTTCGGTCCTTTCGTCGGGGTCGTCTGCGACCCATCGGGGTCGGCTGCGAGCAGCGCGTCGATGCGTGCGATGCGGCCACGCCAGATGTGTTCGAGCTCGGTGAGCATGGCTGCCACCGAGCGCACCGCCTGCACGTCTCCGCTGGCCAGCTGCTCGCGACCACTGCGTCGTTTGATCAGTAAACCGGCCTTCTCCAGCACAGCGACGTGTTTCTGTACGGCGGCGAAGCTCATGTCGTACTTGGCGGCGAGCGCTGAGACGGAGTGCTCCCCGGCCAGCACCCGGCGCAGGATGTCGCGCCGGGTGCGGTCGGCGAGCGCGTGGAACATGGCGTCCGCCCGGTCCGCGCTCTCCTCGATCACCACGCCAATATACAACCGATCGGTTGTGCGTTGTCAAGGCCATCGAGTGCCTCGGTCACTGGCTTTAGGCTGGCCGGATGGATCACCCCGACCCGACCCCGCGTACGCCGTTCTGGCTGGCTGGCGAACCGGCGCACGGTGACGCGCCACTGGCCGTGCACCACCCGTACGACGGTCGGCTCGTCGGACGAACCAGCTACGCCACGCCCGACCAGGTCGAGCGGGCGGTCGCCGCCGCGCACCGGGTCGCGCCGGTGGCCGCCGCACTGCCGGCGTACCGCAGGGCGGCCGCACTGGACCACATCAGCGCCCGACTCGCGCAGCGGGCCGACGAGATCGCCCGGCTGATCACCGCCGAGAACGGCAAACCGATCAAGTGGGCGCGCGCCGAGGTGGCGCGCGCCGTCTCCACATTCCGCTGGGCGGCCGAGGAGGCCCGGCGGTTCTCCGGCGACCTGCAGCGCCTGGACACCGACCCGGCCGCCGCCGGCCGGATGGCGGTGGTCCGCCGGGTGCCGCGCGGGCCGGTGCTGGGCATCTCGCCGTTCAATTTTCCGCTGAACCTGGTGGCGCACAAGGTCGCCCCGGCGATCGCGGTCGGCGCCCCGATCATCGTCAAGCCGGCCCCGGCGACCCCGCTGACCGCGCTGCTGCTCGGCGAACTGATCGCCGAGGTCACCGAGCCGCACGGCCCACACACCGGAGCGCCCGCCGGATCAGGCACCGGCCTGCCGGCCGGCATGGTCTCGGTGCTGCCGGTGCCGAACGACAGGGCCGGCGACCTGGTCGCCGACCCGCGCCTGCCGGTGGTGTCGTTCACCGGCTCCGGGCCGGTCGGCGCGCTGATCCGCCGATCAGTGCCGGACAAGCACGTCACCCTGGAGCTGGGCGGTAACGCCGCAGCGGTGATCTGCGAGGACTGGACCGGCGACGAGGAGCTGACCCGGGCGGCACAGCGAATCGCCACCTTCTCGAACTATCAGGCCGGGCAGAGCTGCATCGCGGTGCAACGGGTGTACGTGCACGAATGGCTCTACGACGGCTTCCTGCCCCGGCTCGTCGCCGCCGTACAGGCGCTGCGGGCCGGTGACCCGGCCGACGACGCCACCGACGTTGGGCCGCTGATCAGCGAGGACGCCGCGATACGCGTCGAGTCGTGGGTGGAGGAGGCGGTGGCCGCCGGGGCGACGATCGAGGTCGGCGGCCGACGCGACGGCGCGACGTACCCGCCGACGGTGCTGACCGGGGTGCCGGCCGGCGCGAAGGTGCTGACCGAGGAGGTCTTCGGCCCGGTGCTCGTCGTGGACCGGGTGGAGAACGACGAGGCCGGGTTCGCGGCGGTCAATGACTCGGCGTACGGGCTGCAGGCCGGCGTGTTCACCCACAACCTGCAGACTGCGTTCACCGCGCACCGCACGCTCGCCGTCGGCGGGGTGATCGTCGGTGACGTGCCGTCGTACCGGGCCGACCAGATGCCGTACGGCGGGGTCAAGGGCAGCGGTGTGGGCCGCGAAGGAGTCCGCAGCGCGATGGACGACTACACCGATCCCCGGGTGATGGTCCTCACCGGACTCGACCTCTGACCTGGCACCTCGCAGGTTAGGCGACGGCCAGCAGGTCGGCGCCGATCAGCGGTGCCCAGAACCGACTCGCCGACTCGATGTCGTTGCACCAGGTCATTCCGTCGCGGCTGCCGTCGCTGTGCACGATCAGCACCTTGCCGTCCGGCATGGCGAACGCCCAGCCGACGACGTCGTCGACCGCTTCGCCGGTGTCGACCGTTTCGTCCGCGTCGGGCAACTCGTCGTAGTCGTCGTCGAAGCGGCACAGGGCGAACACCTTCGGTGCCCGGTCGAGCAGGACCGCCTCCAGACGGATCGCGGTGGTTGCCGTGCGGGTCTGGTCGCTCACAGTCGTCCTCGATTCGGTACGCAGTGACGTGTGGTGATGTCATCGTGTTCTGTGGTCACCAGCCATGCAAGTGCATTGAATTGCACCATCTGAACTACTGGTAGCTGACGTCGCGCTTTCGGTAAGCGAGACTGGCGTCCATGCATCAATGTCAAGGAGGTGCCTGATGGTCGTCGGATCGCCGCCGACGGTGCGACGCCGGCAGCTCGGTCGCGAGTTGCGCGCCCTGCGGGAGACATCCGGCCTGCTCGCCGAGCAGGTCGCCACCGAGCTGCGCTGCTCGACCGCCCGGATCAGCCGGATCGAGACGGCCCGGGTCAGGATCTCGCCCGGCACCGTCCACGAGCTGCTCGATGTCTACGGCATCGAGGGACCCGAGCGGCAGCGGCTGGTTGCCCTGGCCCGCCAGGCGCAGGAGACCGGCTGGTGGCAGGAGTACAGCGAACGTCTCACCTGGGAATACTCCACGCTGATCGCGCTGGAGAACGACGCCGCCGAGCTGCGCTGGTTCGAGCCGTCCGTGCTGCCCGGTCTGGTGCAGATCGAGGAGTACGCCCGGACGGTCATCCGCAAGACCCTGCCCGGCCACAGCGCCGAGACCATCGAGGAGAAGGTCGGCGTCCGGATGGCCCGGCAGCGGGTGCTGACCCGCGAGACCGACCCGGTGCGGCTGTGGGCGGTGCTCGACGAGGCGGTGCTGCGCCGGTTGGTCGGTGGGCCGGAGCTGATGCACCGGCAGCTGCGTCACCTGGTCGAGCTGTCCACCTTGCCGACCGTACGACTGCAGGTCCTGCCGTTCGCTCAGGGCGCGTATGCCTGCAACACCGGGCCGTTCACCGTGCTGACCTTCCCGGAGACCGCCGACGCCGACGTGGCCTACGTCGAGAACGAGGCCGGCGACCTCTACGTGGAGAAGCCGGCCGGCGTCGCCCGCTATAACCTTGTCTTCGACGACCTGCGGGCGGATGCGCTCGGCTGCGACGACTCCCGGGCGTTCATCGCCGAGGTCGCCGACGGGCTGACCTGACGCGTCGCTGACAAGGAGCACCGCATGTCCACAGCAGATTTCACCGGGGCGGGCTGGCGCAAGAGCAGCTACAGCAGCGGCAACGGCAGCTGCGTCGAGGTCGCCGTCGTCGGCGGGACCGTCGGCGTACGGGACTCCAAGGACCCGGCCAGCCCGGTGCTCGCCTTCACCGCGACGGACTTCGGGCGGTTCGTCGCCGATGTCCGGGGCGGCGCGCTGCGCGGTCCGGCCGCGTAGCCACCGCGCGGTAGCCTGTCGCGCGGTGGCGTCCGAAGCGCGGGTGCCGGCGACGCGGAAGGCGAGGCGGAGATGTCGGTACGGCGTGGCACGGCTCGACTGGCGACGGTGCTCGCGCTGACCGTCGGCACAGCGGCACTCGCCGCAGGCCCCGCGTACGGCCAGGACGAGCGGGTGCGGATCGGCCTGCCGAGCAAGTTCACCGCCGGCGAGAAGGCCGGTGGGGTGACCGTGAAGGTGACCAGACGCACCGACGGGTGCGTGGCGGTGCGTACCGCGCTGGCGATCCGGCTGCCCGGTGTCACCCCCGACCAGGTCGGCGTGCAGGCCCGGATCGACGACGACTGGGTAACCGTGCCGCTGTGGGACAACGGCGACGGGCTGCTGCTGACCGAGCACACCGCGCCGGAAAAGGACGAGCTGTGCAAGGGCAAGAGCCGCTCGGTCCGCTACCGGATGGCGTTCCGGGCCGGTGCGCCGGCCGGAGTCGCGCACATCGTCGGTGAGGCGTACACCGCCGGTGGGGTGCTGCTCGGTCGGGAAGCCGGGGCGAAGCGGGTCGGCGGTCGGCTCGCCGGCACGTACCAGCCGGGTCCGCCGACCCCGTCGCCGACCCTGGAACCGACCCCGGAACCGACGGTCGACAGCGCGGCCGTGGAGCCGAGCGACGCACCGGCCGTACTGCCGGACCAGAGTCTGCTGGCTGCGGCCGGCTCGGCCGGCGGACCGGCCGGTGACGACGGTCCCGGCATCGGCACCGGGGTGATGGCCGCCGGGATCGGCATGGTCGCTGTCGGTATCGCCTTGCTGGTGCTGCTGATCCGCAGGCTGCGCCCGGCCCGGTCGGGCCTGGACGGCCGCAACGGCCCGCCCGGTACGGGTGGTCCCGGTGGGGACGGTGGGGACGGCGGGGCGACCATGCTGTTGCCCCGGATCCGGCGCTGACCAGCGGCTGGGCGCTCCCTGCAGCGGCGTATCCGGCCGGAGGATGAACATCGTGCTGCCGGAGGATGGACCGTCAGCCTTGGCCGAAGGCATTGCCCACCGCTCCGTTACCCTCACTCGTGTTGGCATCGGCACGGCTGAGGAGCGAGACCTTGTCTGACTTGTCCAAAATCGTCAAGGCCTACGACGTCCGTGGCACCACTCCCGACCAGTTGAACGAGACCGTGGCCCGGGCCATCGGTACCGCGTTCGTACAGGTCCTGGCCGAGCGCGGCGACAAAGCCGACCGGATCGTCATCGCCCACGACATGCGTGAGTCGTCGCCACCGCTGGCCGACGCGTTCGCCGCCGGGGCCACCGCTGCCGGGGCCGAGGTGCTGCACGCCGGGCTGGCCTCCACCGACCTGCTCTACTACGCCTCCGGCGCGCTGGAGCTGCCCGGCGCGATGTTCACCGCCAGCCACAATCCAGCCCAGTACAACGGCATCAAGATGTGCCGGGCCGGGGCGGCGCCGATCGGCCAGGACTCCGGGCTGACCGACATCCGGGACCGGGCCCAGGCGCTGCTCGACAGCGGCGAGGTGCCGTCCGGCGGGGACCGGGTCGAGCGGCGCGAACTGCTCGCCGACTACGCCGCGCATCTGCGTACCCTGGTCGACCTGTCGGGGATCCGGCCGCTGAAGGTGGTCGTCGACGCCGGCAACGGGATGGGCGGCTACACCGTGCCGGCGGTCCTCGGTGACACGGTGCTGCCGGCTCTGCCGCTGACCATCGTGCCGATGTACTTCGAGCTGGACGGCTCGTTCCCGAACCACGAGGCGAACCCGCTCAACCCGGAGAACATCGTCGACCTGCAGAAGGCGGTCCGGGAGCACAACGCCGACCTGGGGTTGGCGTTCGATGGCGACGCCGACCGCTGCTTCGTCGTCGATGAGCGTGGCGAGCCGGTCTCGCCGTCGGCGATCACCGCCCTGGTCGCCGCTCGGGAGCTGGCCAAACACCCCGGTGAGACGGTCATCCACAATCTGATCACCTCCAACGCGGTGGCCGAGATCGTCCGGGAGAACGGCGGCGAGCCGGTGCGCTCCCGGGTCGGTCACTCGTTCATCAAGGCCGAGATGGCCCGGACCAACGCGGTCTTCGGCGGTGAGCACTCGGCGCACTACTACTTCCGGGACTTCTGGTTCGCCGACACCGGGATGCTGGCCGCGATGCACATGCTGGCCGCGCTCGGCGAGCAGGACAAGCCGCTGTCCGAGCTGGCCCACGAGTTCGAGCGGTACGTCGCCTCCGGTGAGATCAACTCGACGGTCACCGACCAGCAGGCCAAGCTCGCCGAGATCAGGACGGCGTACGCCGACGCCGACACCGACGAGCTGGACGGGCTGACCGTCCGCTTCGACGACGGTGCCTGGATCAACATCCGTGCCTCGAACACCGAGCCGTTGCTGCGGCTCAACGTGGAGGCACCGACCACCGAGCGGATGGCCGAACTGCGCGACGGGGTGCTCGCGCTGGTTCGCGGCTAGGATCTTCACCGGAAGGCGCACCCCGGGACGGGGTCCGCCGGCGAGACACGTGGAAGGAGCCATCCGATGGCCCTGGATCAGCAGCTGCTGGAGATCCTCGCCTGCCCGGACACGCACCACACGCCGTTGACCTACGACGCCGACGCGGCGACCCTCACCTGTCCGGAGTGCTCGCGGATCTTCGAGGTGCGGGACGGGATTCCGGTGCTGTTGCTGGACGAGGCCCGCCGGCCCGGCGAGGCCGGCTGATGGCGGTTCCGATCGACGGCACGTCCGGGGTGGTGGGTCGGCGGGTCGCCGACGAGGCGCTGCTCGACGACGTGGACGGGCTCAACTCGACCGATCCCGGCGGCATGCTGCGGTTCACCGCGTCGGCCGGTGCCCAGGTGCGCGAGTCGGCGGCGCTGGCCGCCGAAGCCAACCTCGGCATGCTCAGCGACGAAGGGCGGCCCCGGGCGGTCGTCATCGCCGGTATCGGTACCGCCGGGCGGACCGGTGACGTGCTGGCCACGGTGGCCGGACCGCGCTGTCCCGTACCGGTGATTCCGCACCGCAGCTCCGGCGTGCCCGGCTGGGTCGGCGCGGCCGACGTGGTCATCGCGGTCAGCGCTTCGGGGCGCAGCCCGGAGGCGCTGGGTGCGGCTCAGGCCGCCGCCCGGCGCGGTGCCCGGCTGGTCGCCGTCGGGCCGCCGGACTCGCAGCTGCAGTCGGTCGCCGAAGGGGTACGCGCCCCGTTCGTCCCGGTGCCGCGACGGGCCCCGGCTCGGGCCAGCCTCTGGGCGTTGACCGTGCCGGTGCTGCTGGCAGCGCGGGCGTTGGGCCTGGTCAAGGTCAACGAGGCGGATCTGGCGGAGACGGCGGCCCGGCTGGACGCCGACGCCGAACGGTGTCGCCCGGCCGCCGAGTCGTTCGTCAACCCGGCGAAGGCCCTCGCTCTCGGGCTGGCCGGTTCGGTGCCGATCGTCTGGGGCTCGTCGCCGGTGGCGTCGGTCGCCGCCCGCCGGTTCGGCGACACGCTGTCGACGAACGCCCGCTACCCGGTGGTCACCGGGGCGCTCGGCGAGGCCGGCCGGGGTCGGGTAGGGCTGCTCGACGGGGTCTTCGGCGGCCTGGGCGAGTCGACCCGGGACATTTTCGCCGACCCGGACGACGACGATGACCAGTCCGAGTCGCCGACCCGGCTGCGTCTGGTGCTGCTGCGCGACGGTGGGCTGAACCCGGAGGACGACGCCGACGAACCCTTCGTGGTCGAGGAGCGCCGGGCCGAGGCGGTGCAGACCCTGGCGGACCGGCGCGGTGTGCGGTGCGACGTGATCACGGCGGAGGGCGGTTCGGCGCTGGAACGGCTTGCCTCGTTGATCTCGGTCCCCGACTTCGCCTCCGTCTACCTGGCGTTGGCGCACCATCTGGACCCGATGGCGGTGCCGGCGGTGAGCGAGATGAAGGAACTCTCCACCACCTGAGGCGGGCGTCGTGGAACTGTTGACCGGCCGGATCCGGGACTATGCCTGGGGGTCGCGGACCGTCATCGCGCAGCTGCAGGGGCGCCCGGCTCCGGCACCCGGGCCGGAGGCGGAGCTCTGGCTGGGTGCCCACCCCGGCGCGCCGTCCCAGGTGCGACGGGGCGCGGCGCTGGTCGGGCTGCCGGAGCTGATCGACCAGGATCCGGTGGGCTGGCTGGGCGAGCCGACCGCGACCCGGTTCGACGGGCGGCTGCCGTACCTGATGAAGGTGCTGGCCGCCGAGACGCCGCTGTCGTTGCAGGCGCATCCGGACGCGGCGCAGGCCCGCGCCGGGTACGCCGCGCAGTCGAAGCTGCCGGCCACCTCGGCGGGGCGTAACTACGTCGACCCGCACCACAAGCCGGAGCTGCTGGTGGCGCTCAGCGAGTTCGATGCGCTCTGCGGCTTCCGGGTGCCGCAGCTCTCCGCCGAGGTGCTGGCGGCGTTGGGTGTCGACGAGTTGGAGCCGGTGACCAAGGCGTTGCGGGTCGGCCCGGACGGGCTGCCGGAGGCGTTGGAGCGGCTGCTGCGGTGGCCGCGGCCGCAACGACCGGCTCTGGTCGCGGCGGCGGTGGCGGGTGCCGACCGACTGCCGACGCGGTACGCCGCCGACGCGGCGCTGCTGCGCCGGTTGGCCGGACACTATCCGGCCGACCCCGGGGTGCTGGTGGCGCTGCTGCTCAACCAGGTCACCCTGGCTCCGGGGGAGGCGATCTGGATGCCGGCCGGCAACCTGCACGCGTACCTGCGGGGTGCCGGCGTGGAGATCATGGCGGCCAGCGACAATGTGCTGCGCGGTGGGTTGACCCCCAAGCACGTTGACGTCGCGGAGTTGCTGCGGGTGTTGCGCTTCGAGGTGCTCGACGACCCGGTGGTACGCGCCCGGCCGGTGGACACCGGGGTGGTCACCTGGCCGGCGCCGGCCACCGAGTTCGCGCTGCACCGGGTTGTGCTCGACGCGGGGGCGCGGCAGGTGTCGGTGCCGGTCGAAGGTCCCCGGGTGGTGCTCTGCGTCGCGGGTGAGGTCGCCGTCGACGACGGTGTGGCGGCGGTGCCGGTCCGGGCAGGGCAGGCGGCGGTGGGGCCGGCGGGCGGGACGCCGTTGGTGGTCTCCGGCGCTGGTACGGCCTTCGTCGCCTCGGTCGCCTCAGCCGGCTAGCCGGCCGAGCCGGCTGCTGGCGGACAAGCACGCGGGGCGGCCGGGTGAGCGTCCGCTCCGCTCACCGACAGCCGCCCCGCGCATCCCCCCGGTTTGGTTCCCCCGCGCGTCAGCGTGACGATCATCGTGACGCGACGTAGTCATAGATTTGCAGTGAGTAGCCAGGCTGTCAAGCTAATCCGGAAATTACCGATTCGTGGCGTGTCGGCGGAGGTCAACCCTGGGAGCGGCTGCCCGGTCGTACCCAGGTCCAGATGCAGTACGCCAGCCAACCGAGTGCCAGCGCGGTGGCCAACGGGCGTAACCCGACCGCGTTCAACAGGATCACCAGGGCAAGGACGACCAACCACGGGAGGAATGCCTTCACGGCACCGATGCTGCCACACTTGGCCAGCCGCAAACCGGTTCACGACAGCGCGGATCCGGACGGCCGTTCTCGGTCCGATGGCGCGTCGGAGGCGCGCAGCGTGCTGGCGACCGGTGGACGGCGTACCCCGGTCCAGTCCGGCTGCTCCGCCGTCGGGCCCAGCCAGGGCGGCCGCGGCCAGCTGCCGCGCGGCCAGTCCGGTCCGTCCCGCTGCGCCGGCGCAACCGGCCCGGGCGCAGCGGTCCGGACCGGCTCGGGTGCAGCGGTCCGGACCGGCGCCGCCGGACGCAGGGCGCTCGTCCGCGCCGGACTCACCGCGGCGAGTTCCGGCCAGAGCACGGCGGTCACCGCCCTGGTCCGGGCCAGCCGCTGCGCCGACCGGCGACGGCGTTCGGCGAGAACCGCCGCCAGGTAGGCCCAGTGCGGGACACCGGCCGGCGGCGGGGGAGTGACCACTGCCGCGACCTGTTCGGTCACCAACCGGACCAGGTCGGAGCGGGCCGGTTCGGCGAACCCGTGGCCCCGGGCGAGCAGATGCCGTACGTCCAGCGCGAGGTCGTCGTCGAGGCGGCTCAGGTCGAGGGTACGGGCCCAACCGGCGAGCACCGGCGGCATGTCCGGCACCCACCCCCAGGCCGCCGGTGCCCGGTCGTGCACCACGATCGTGCCGGCGGCCAGGTCCCCGATGCGTTTGCCGTCCCGGTTGGTCACCAGTGTCACCAGGCTGGCCAGCCAGGTGAGCGGCGGCAGCAGCAGTCCGGGCCACTCCGCGGCCACGCCGACCAGAGCGCGGGCCAGCGAGTGTCGGAAACGTGGCGGGCTGCCGTCGTCGCGTACCACCCGGATGCCGACCGCCAGTTTGCCGACGGTACGGCCGGCGTTCAGCGTCTCGCACAGCACCGGGTAGCCGACCAGCACCAGGACGGCGCCGACCGTGAGTAGCGCCTGCCCGAGCGCCTCGTCGACTTCGATGGACGCGCGCATCGACGCGAGCAGCAGCCCGGCCAGGACCGCCAGCACCACCGCGATCAGCGCCTGCACGGCGAGGTCGACGAGCAGGGCCAGTAGCCGCGAGCCGAGCCGGGCCAGCCGTACCTCCACCTCGACAGCTTCGCCGCTGACCAGCCTGCCGCCCCCGGTTGTCTGCATGGCCACCCTGCCAGTGAACACTATGGGACGGGAGGTGACCGTGGACCTCGACGCGTACGTGGCGGAGCACGGGCCCCAGTGGCGACGACTGGAACAGCTCGTGCGTGCCCGGCGACTAACCGTCGCCGAGGTGGACGAGCTGGTCGCGCTCTACCAGCGGACCGCCACCCACCTGTCGGCGGTCCGCAGCCGCTCGCCGGACCCGGCGCTGGTCGCCCGGCTGTCCCGGCTGGTGCTGGCGGCCCGCGCTCGGCTCACCCGGGGCCGGGGATTCTCCTGGGCCCGGGTCGGCCGGTTCTTCAGCGTCGGGTTCCCCCGGGCGGTGTTCCAGGCGGCGCCCTGGTGGGCGGCGGTGGCGGTCGCTTTCTGCACGCTCACCGGTTTTCTGATGTGGTGGGTGGCCGGCAATCCGGACAGCGCCCGGCTGCTGATCGGTGACCAGGCCGCCGCTGAGCTCGCCGAGTCGAGCTTCGCCGGCTACTACACCCGGTACGCGGCACCGAACTTCGCCGCCCAGTTGTGGGCGCACAACGCCTGGCTCGCCGCGCAGTGCCTGGCCGCGGGCGTACTGGTGGTCCCGGTGCTCTACCTACTCTGGGTGAACGCGCTGAATCTCGGGGTCACCGGTGGGGTGATGATCTCGTACGACCGGGCGGATGTCTTCTTCGGACTGGTCACGCCGCACGGTCTGCTGGAGTTGACCGGCGTCTTCATCGCTGCCGGCGTGGGGCTGCGGATCGGCGGGGCGTGGATCGCGCCGCCGGCGCACCTGACCCGGGGCCGGGCGGTCGCCGAGGCCGGGCTCTCCGGCGTACTGGTGGCGCTCGGGCTGGTGCTGCTGTTCGCGGTGGCCGGGCTGATCGAGGCCTTCGTCACCCCGGCACCGCTGCCGACCTGGCTGCGGGTCGCGATCGGGTTCGCCGCCTGGCTCGCCTTCCTCGGCTACGTCCTCATCCTCGGCTCCCGGCACCCCGCCGACCCGGCCCGGCACCACGCCGATCAAGCCCCGACCCGGACCGTCGACGGGGGCCCGGTTCAGAGCCGGCCGAGCAGTTTCAGCTGAAGGTAGAGGTCTGCGAGCCGGTCGGCGAAGCTCGGCGCGGCCGCGTCCAGCACCGGAACACCGTGCCGACGCAGCGCACCACCGACCCGGTCCCGCTCGGCCCTGGTCTGTGCCGCGGAGGCGGCCAGGTACGCGTCGGCGACATCGCGTACCGGCCCGTCTGCGACGGCCGGCACCGCCGGATCCCCGACTGCGGCCACCACGACCTGGTGTCGGGCGACGAGCCGGGGCAGTACCGGCAGCAGACCGTCGCCGAGCGCCGCCGGCTCCAGCGCGGTGCAGAGCACCACCAGGGACCGGCGGGTCTCCCGGCGGAGCACCTCACCGACCATCAGCTCGTGGTCCGTCTCCACCAGCGTCGGTTGCAGCGCCGCCAGTTCGGCGACCAACCGGGGCAGCAGCGTCTGCCGGTTCGCACCCCAGATGCGCGCCCGGACCTTCGTGTCCACCGCCAGCAGGTCGAACCGGTCACCGGCCCGGTGCGCCAGCGTGGCCAGCAGCAGCGCGGCGTCGACCGCCACGTCCAGCCGGGGCTGGTCGCCGACGCGGACCGCCGACGTGCGCCCGGTGTCCAGGACGAACACCACCCGCCGGTCCCGCTCCGGGCGCCAGGTCCGGACCAGTACGTCGGAGCGCCGGGCGCTGGCCCGCCAGTCGATCGACCGTACGTCGTCGCCGACCACGTACTCGCGCAGGTTGTCGAACTCGGTGCCCTGCCCCCGTCCCCGGGTCGCCCGCATGCCGTCGATCACCCGCAGCCGGGCCAGCTTCTCCGGCAACAGCCGCCGGGAGTTGAAGCGGGGCAGCACCCGCAGCGTCCATTGCGGGGTGGACGGCCGCCGGCGTCGCTGCCGGAACGCCAGCCCGAGTGGGCCGGTGGACCGGACGGTCACCTCGACGGCGCGCCGGTCGCCGCAACGGGTCGGGCTGAGTACGGCGGGCATTGCGGCGATGGCTCCCGGTGCCAGCCGTACCCGCCAGACGGGCCCACCGCCGATGGTGCCGGCGGGGTAAGCGGCGGTGGAGGCGCGATCGGCCGGATCGGTGCCGGCGGGATCGGCGACGATGCTCTCGGCGGGGGCGGCGCCGGCCGACGGGGTCCAGGCGTCGCGGACCTCGGCCCGCAGTCGCCGTCGGGAGCCGTTGCGCAGCCGCAACGTCACTGTCGCCGCAGTGCCGAACCAGCTGGTCCGGTCGCCGTCGCGGCGCAGTTCCAGGGCGCTCAGTGGGGCGGCCCACGCCAGGTCGATCAGCGAGAGCAGGGCCACCGATCCGGTGACGACCACCAGACCCAGCCATGGCCGCGGCCACCACGGCAGAGTCACCGCGCCGGCCCCGAGCAGCACCGCCGCCCGCCAGGTCAGCACGGCGGCCGTCCGGCCCCGGCCGGCGGCACCTCCGGCCCGGTCACCGTGGCGTCGGGACGGCGCCGAGCACCGATTCGAGTACGGCGTCCTCGATGACCCCCTCCAGTTCCGCCTCCGGCCGGAGCCGGATCCGGTGCCGCAGGGTGGCCCGGGTGACCGCCTTCACGTCGTCCGGTGTGACGTAGTCGCGGCCGGCCAGCCACCCCCACGCCTTGGCAGTGTTGAGCAGCGCGGTGGTGCCCCGCGGTGAGGCACCGAGCGCCAGCGCGGGAGCCGTCCGGGTGGCCCGGCACAGGTCCACGATGTAGCCGAACACCTCTTCGCTGACCCGTACCTGCCCGATGGCCCGGCGGGCCGCGGCCAGGTCGGCCGCCCCGGCGACCGGGCGCACCCCGGCGGCGGCCAGGTCCGCCGGATCGAAGCCGGCGTGGTGGGCCCGCAGCACGCCCAGTTCCTCGTTCCGGCTGGGCAGCGGTACGGACAGCTTGAGCAGGAACCGGTCGAGCTGCGCCTCCGGCAACGGGTAGGTGCCCTCGTACTCGATCGGGTTCTGGGTGGCGGCCACGATGAACGGTGCCGGCAGCGGCCGGCGGACCCCTTCCACCGAGACCTGGTGCTCCTCCATCACCTCGAGCAGGGCCGACTGCGTCTTCGGTGGTGTCCGGTTGATCTCGTCGGCGAGCAGCAGGTTGGTGAAGACCGGGCCTTCCCGGAAGGTGAACGCGGCACTCCGTGGATCGAAGATGAGTGACCCGGTGACGTCGCCCGGCATCAGGTCCGGGGTGAACTGCACCCGCTTGGCGTCCAGATCCAGCGCTGCGGCGAACGCGCGTACCAGCAGCGTCTTGGCGACGCCGGGTACGCCTTCCAGCAGCACGTGCCCACGGCAGAGCAGCGCGATGACCAGACCGGTGACCACGGCGTCCTGCCCGACCACGGCCTTGGCGACCTCGGCACGCAGCCGGCGTAGCGCGTCACGGGCCGCGTCGTGGTCGGCGGGTGCGGCGTCCGCCGGACCGGTCACGCTGGGTCGGGTCACCAGGGTTCTCCTTCGATCGCGGATGGGGACCGGGGTGCCGGAGCCACCGGCCCGTCGGACGGTGTCCGGACCGGCCCGGCTGCCGGTTCGATGCGGTTGGCCGGACCGGCGACCTCGGTGGGCAGGGCGGCCAGCCGCCGGGCCAGGTGCAGCAGGTCGCCGTCGGTGGTGGGCGGCGGCCCGTACAGCAACGCGTCGATCTGCTCGGCGGACGCCCCGGTCCGGTCGGCGACCGCCGCCACGACGTCCGCCGGTTGGGGTTGATCCGGCAGATCCAGCATCGGGACGAGTCGGGCCAGCGCGGCGGTACGCAGGATACCCGTGGTGGGGGCCCGTTCCCGGGACCGCCGGTAGAGCTGCCCTCGGCCCAGCATCGTCTCGGCAACCGGAACTGTCACCGGCAGCGCCTCATACACCGGTGGACCGAACCGGCGGGCCCGCCACAGCACCAGTACCAGGGCGGCGACGGCCAGCTGGGCGAGCGACGCCCAGAACCACGGCGGAAAGGCGTCCAGCAGGGTGTCCTGCGACGGCCGGACCTCGCTGGCCACGGGTCCCTGCGGTTGCCCGGTCGGCTGGGCGCTGACCCGCGGGCCGGCGCTCGGATCGTCCTCGCCGAGGTGGATCGACGGCTGCTGCACCGGCTCCCCGGGCTCCGGTGGGGTGTCCGGGTGGGCGAGGTCGAGCCAGACCACCTGCGCCCGGGTGCCGAGCAGCTGGGCGGCGAACCGCGCGTTGCGGTGCTCGTCGAACCGGTCGTTGCGGAACGGGTCGCTCGCCCCGACCACCACCAGCTCGGCCTGCCCCCAGTCGAGCCGGGCCAGGCCGGCATCGAAACACAGGTCGAACCGGTCCGGGTCGATTCCGGGCGGGGCAGCGTAACGCTGCCGTACGGCCGCCGCCGGTCCGGTGCCGGCCACCTCGGGCAGTGCGCACGGCCGGCCGTCATGGTCCGGACCGTCGACCCGGGCCGCCCAGCGCCGGGTACGGCTGTCAACCGGCAGCGGCTCGCCGCGCAGCAGCCGGGCCGGCGGGTCGACCAGCAGCACCCGGGTCCCGGCCGGCATCCGACCGAGCGCCCGCAGGTAGTCCGGATGCACCAGGGTCGGCGCGGGAACGAACAGCGTGGTGGGCCCGGTCAGCGCGGCGCGGATCGCGTCGACGGTCCCGTCGGCGGAGTGGACGGCGATACCGTCGTCGCGCAACGCGGCGGCGAGGTCGCTGCCGCCGTCCGGGCCGTGGTTGGTCGGGGAGAGGAAGCCGGGCCGGGTCGGGTCCGGGTGGGTCAGCTGGTACGCCACGGCGGTGCCGACGAGCAGTACGCCGACCACCGTGAACGGGATCGCGATCCGCAGCCACCGCCACCGCCGCTGTTGCAGCCGTGGGCGGCGGACACCGGGCCGGGTCACCGTCGCCGGCCCGGTCGCTGGCCGGCGGGCCGACGGTCCTGGTCGAGTGCCTGACGCAGCTGGCCGGCGAGTTCGCGCATCCGCCGGTCGTGGCCGGGCAGTGCCGGCTGCTCTCCGTACCACACGTCGCTGAAGATGTCGCCGGCCTCGGTCAGCACGGGGTGGGCGGCCGGCTCGGTCCGCCCGGCCACGTCGGCGAGTTCGGTGACGGTCCAGCTGGGGCGGTCGGTGAGCACCCCGTGGTCGGTGACCTCCACGACCATCGCGCGCAACCGTTCCCGGACCGCCTCGGCGTACCGGCCCTGGTCGGCGTACCGGTCGGCGAGTGCGGCCGGAACGTCGGTCGACCGGGGCGGCGGCACCGGCGAACCACCGGGGCGATCGCCGCCGGCGGTCGCCGTCCGGCGCCGCCAGCGGCGTGGATCGAACGCGGCCAGCCAGCGGCGCGGATCGAACGCGGCCAGCCAGCGGGGCAGGCCGGGCGGTGCCGGCCGCCAGCGGCCCAGCCGGCGCAGCCGGTCGGTTAGGCCCGGCCGGCCCAGCCAGCCCCATGGACCGGGCCGGCGCCGTGGCCACCAGCGGGGCCAGTGGAACCATCCGAGGGCGACCAACGCGGCGCCGGCCATCAGCAGCACTGTGGCAAGGGGCAGCGGGACGACGTCGCCGACGGCGGCGACGAACTCGGTCCACCAGCGGCTCACGGTCGCGATCACCCGCCAGCAACCGGCAAACCGGCGTCCGGTCTCACCGACGCTGCGGCCCGGAAGGTGCTCGTCGGGGTCGACGCTCGCCGCAGGCGGATGTCCAGTCCTTCGGTACGCATCCGCGTCTCCACGTGCAGGACGGCGTCCAGGCAGGCGAGTGCCGGGTAGCCGACCGCGTTGAGAAGGGTCCAGCCGGCGACGGTCGCGACGGCGAGCCACGCCGCGTCCCGGTCGACCAGGTTCACCGCGCCGATCGCCAGGCCGGCGCGGATGACGAACCAGATCAGGTAGCCCAGGACGCGGATCAGCCCGGCGCGCAGCCCGGCGCGGGTGGCGAGCGCGGCGGACCGGGCCAGCGACTGCCAGACCGGCACCCGGTCCAGCACCACGGCCGGGACCGCCAGCCCGAGGACCGCGTATCCGATGAACCAGACCGGTCCGGCGAGCGCGGCGGTGAACATGATGGTGCCGGCCGCCCAGGCGACCAGCACGACTGCGGCGAACCGGCCGCCGCGCGGGTCGAGCAGCCGGGCCCCGGTGCTGCGCCGACCGGACAGCGCCGCTCCGGCAGCCCGCGAGGTGAGGCCGCTGAGCAGGGCGATCGCCGTCACTTCGAGGGCTGCCCCGGCGGCGAGCAGCAGCCAGTAGAGGCCGAGCCGGTTCCAGCTCGGCAGGTACCCGGGGGCGGTGGCTCCGGCCGCCTCGCGCAGTGGGAGCAGCAGCAGTTGCTCACCGAGAGCGAGTACGGCGCCGACGGTCAACAGGACGGGCGCGTGGCCGCGGAGCAGACCCACGGCTGCGTCCAGCAGTTCGCCCGTGGTGAGCGGGCGCAGCGGCAGCACGTCGGGCGGGCCGGCGTGATCCACGCGGACTCCTGGTGACGAGGTGGTCGATGGTTCGGACGGGACGCTGGCCTACCATCGTGGCACGCGGATCGCCGTCAGCCGCTGTAGGGCGGCGCGGCGTCCGGAATGTCGCGACTATGGGGGGATGTCACGACCGGGCCGGTGGCGCTGCCACCAGCCCGGCCGGGTGGCGGTCCCCCACCGCTGGAACCGGGATGGAATATTGGTCACATGAGAGCCCGCGTGCTGGTTGTCGATGACGATCCCGCCCTGGCGGAGATGATGGGTATCGTGCTGCGCAGCGAGGGCTTCCTGCCGTCGTTCGTTGCCGACGGTGAGCGGGCGCTCGCCGCGTTCCGGGACAACCGGCCGGACATCGTGCTGCTCGACCTGATGCTGCCCGGGATGAGCGGGATCGACGTCTGTCGGGCGATCCGCTCCGAATCGGGCATCCCGATCGTCATGCTCACCGCCAAGAGCGACACCGTCGACGTCGTGCTCGGCCTGGAGTCCGGCGCCGACGACTACGTGGTGAAGCCGTTCAAGCCCAAGGAGCTGGTCGCCCGGATGCGGGCCCGGCTGCGCCGGGGCGAGGACGTCGCGCCCGAACTGCTCACCATCGGGCCACCGGGGAACCAGATCACCATCGACGTGCCGGCGCACACCGTCAGCCGCGACGGTGCGGAGGTGAAGCTGACCCCACTGGAGTTCGACCTGCTGGTCGCGCTGGCCCGCAAACCGCGCCAGGTGTTCACCCGTGAGGTGCTTCTGGAGCAGGTCTGGGGTTACCGGCACGCGGCCGACACCCGGCTGGTGAACGTGCACGTGCAGCGGCTGCGCGCCAAGATCGAGCCGGATCCGGAGCGACCCGAAATCATCCTCACCGTTCGGGGCGTGGGCTACAAGGCGGGCACCGGCTAGCCTGGTCCGTACTGTGGCTGGCCGATCCCGCACCGTGTCCGACCTGTCCTCCCGTGTCAGTGGCGCACTGCGCCCGGCGCGGGATCTGCTGCTGGCCCGGACCCGGCCGGTGACCAGCGGAGCCCAGCGGATGTGGCGCAGGTCCCTGCAGCTGCGGGTGGTGACCATCACCCTGGTCGCGTCCGGCCTGCTGGTCGGCGGGTTCGCGTACATGGTGGCGTCGCAGAGCACCAACATCCTGCTGGACCGGGCCCGGGAGGACGTGCAGCGGCGGCTCACCCACGGGCGGGACTACGCCGCCGAGCAGATGAGCGTGCATCCGCAGTACTTCGACCCGCAGGTCCGGGTGACCTTCGAGCTGACCGTCAGCACCCTGGCCGGCGGCGACCCCGACCAGGTGGGTGGGGTGGTCGTGGTGATGGCGGCGAGCGGCTACCCACTGATCCAGTCGGCGACCTCGCCGGCGGTGGACGCGTCCGGCATGATCAGCGACGAACTGGCCCGGCACGTCGGCTCCGGTGCCCAGGCGCATCAGATCCGCACCGGTGACCTCGGCGAGGGGCGGCTCAAGTACCTGGTCTACGGCTCCCCGGTGCCGACCAAGTTCGGTCAGGTCGAGCTCTACTACCTGGTGCCGCTGACCACCCAGGATCAGGCCGCCAACCAGATCCGGGCGACCGTGCTCATCACCGGACTGGCCCTGGTGATGCTGCTCGGCCTGCTGGCCGCGCTGGTCACCAGGCTGGTCGTCACGCCGGTACGGGTGGCCGCGCGCACCGCGCAGCGACTCTCCGCCGGGCTGCTGGACCAACGGATGGTGGTCGACGGCGAGGACGACCTGGCCATGCTGGCCGCCTCGTTCAACCAGATGGCGACCAACCTGCAGCGGCAGATCACCCGGCTGGAGGAGATGTCCCGGCTGCAGCGTCGGTTCACCTCCGACGTGTCGCACGAGCTGCGCACCCCGCTGACCACCGTACGGATGGCCGCCGATCTGCTCTTCGCCGAGCGGGACGGCTTCGACCCGGCGGCGGCCCGCAGCGCCGAGCTGCTGCAGACCGAGCTGGACCGGTTCGAGAGCCTGCTCACCGATTTGCTGGAGATCAGCCGGTTCGATGCCGGGTTCGCCGTGCTGGACGCCGAGCCGACCGATCTGGTGTCGGTGGTCCGCCGGGTCGCCGACCGGCTCGACGGGCTGGCCGCACGGCTCGGCGTGCGGATCGAGCTGCGACTGCCCGCGACGCCGGTGATCGCCGAGGTGGATCCCCGTCGGGTCGAGCGGGTGCTGCGCAACCTGGTCGGCAACGCCGTCGAGCACGGCGAGGGCCGGCCGGTGGTGGTCACTCTCGGCGTCGATGACGCGGCAGTCGCGGTGACCGTACGCGATCATGGGGTCGGCCTGCGCGCCGGGGAGGACAAGTTGGTGTTCAACCGCTTCTGGCGGGCGGATCCGTCCCGTGCCCGGCAGACCGGTGGGACCGGCCTCGGCCTGTCGATCAGCGTGGAGGACGCCCGGCTGCACGGCGGCTGGCTGGAAGCGTGGGGCGCGCCTGGCGAGGGTGCGCAGTTCCGGCTCACCCTGCCGGCCCGGGCCGGTGACCGGCTCGCCTCGTCACCGCTGCGGCTGGTTCCGGAGGACCGCCGGCCGTCGGACGGCGGGTCGGACGGTGCCGATCCGGACGAGCCGTGGCGGGCGCCGACGCAGCCCGCTCCGCCCGGCGCCGAACCGGTCGGCACGATGGTGGTCCTCCCGGAGCAGAGCGTCGGCTCCGACGACCGGGCCAGTGGCGGCGTGGCCGCGACCGGAGCGGCACCGTGACCCGCCGGTGGCGTCGACTGGCGCTGCTGCCGGTGCTCGCCGGGGTGCTGCTCGCCGGGTGCGGCATTCCGGAGAACACCGACGTTCGGGTCGACGGACAGGGTCCGGCACCCGGCCTGCCGACCGGTGGCGGCGGGGCCCAGACGCCGGCGTCGCGGCTCGACGAACGCAACAACACCGAGGCGTTCGTCGTCAACTTCCTGCAGGCCGCCGCCGTGGAGGCGGAACGGGCAGTGGAACAGGTACGTGAGTACGTCGCGCCACAGGACCGCGCGGACATCCGCGATCCCAACCCTGAGGTCGCGCTGACCGTGGTCCGACTGCGGGAACGTCCGCAGATCACCCGGGCCGAGGCCGGGGTGGAGGAGGTGGCGCTCGACGTCCAGCAGCTGGGCCTGCTGCGGCCGAACGGGGCGTTGGAGCCGCTGCCCGCCCAGGAGCCGGAGTTCACCGAGTACACCTTCCAGGTCGGGTCGGTCGCCGGTGAGACGGGCAAGTTCGTCCTCAACCCGCCGGCGGCGTTGCTGCTCAGCGTGGATGCGTTGAACACGTTCTACCTGCAGCGCACCATCTACTTCTGGGACACCAGCGAACGGGCGCTGGTGCCGGATCTGCGCTACCTGCCGGTGGCGGTGCCGTTGGAACGCCAGCGCACCGTCCTGCTGGACATGCTGATCGGCGGGCCGTCGAGCTGGCTAGCCTCGGCGGTGCAGGCGCTGCCGAGCGGTATCCGCTCGGGCGGCAACGTGCCCGACACCGGGGACCGGCTGAAGGTCACGTTGATCGCCGACGCGACCCCGTTCGCCGACGAACGCGAACTCGACCGACTGGCCGGCCAGCTGATGTGGTCGCTGTGGCCGGAGTTCGACAACGACCTGGAGCTGACCATCCAGGGACAGACCCCGAAGGTCTACCCGGGTGCCGACCTGCTGGCGATGAACGGCACCCAGGCGCTGCCCGAGACGCCCGAACGGTTCACCGTCTACCAGGGCCGGGTGCACCGGCTGCGCAGCTCGGCGCGCTCCGGCGAGCCGATCCCGGTGCTCACCGAGGAGGTCAACCAGAACGTGGTCACCGCCGGTTTCACCCAGGCCGGTGGTGGCACGTACGCGGCTCTCGCGGTGGCCGACGGCGGTGCCCAGCGGCTGATCGTCGGCGCGGCGACCGGGGCCGGTACCAGCTTCGACGCCAGCACCCGGACCTTCGACGACATCGGCCGGCCGGTCTGGCTCAAGGCACCAGGTGACGCGGGTCTCGTCGTCGCGGACGGCGGGCTGTTCTCGTTCAGGGTCGGCAGCGGTGCGGTCGAACAGGTCACGCTGCCCGGGGTGACGGGCGAGGTGCAGTCGGTCGGGGCGGCCCCGGACGGTCACCGGATCGCGTTGGTGGTCGACGGCCGGCTGTACGTGGCCGCGCTGAGCCGGGGCGGCAAGCTCGAGGTGCTGCCACCCCGCCGGGTGCCGACCTCACTGTCCGACCTCACCCAGGTCGACTGGGTGGCCGAGACGCTGCTGGTGGCGGCCGGCACGAACCCTGACGGGCGGGTCAGCCTGTACGACGTGACGGTGGACGGCGCGATCGAGACCAGTTCGCTGCGGGACCTCGGCGGGGCGAGCGTGACCCACCTGGCCGGCTATCCAGCGAACCCGGTCGGCGGCGGCACGGTCGGTGCCCGGATGTACGTCGCCAACGGTGTGCCGTACGACCTGTTCGAGCCGAGCGAGCAGATCCGGCCGGAGGAGATCGAAGGGGTGGAGCCGAGCGGGACCGAGGAGCCGGAGAACTCGACCGCCAATCCGACCGCCCCGTTCTTCCTGTACTGACCTGCGGCGGTGGTGGGCGACGTCTGGTCGGCGCTGGCCGACCTGGTGCTGCCGGCGGAGTGCGCCGGTTGCCGCCGCACCGGCGGCCGGCTGCGGTTCGGTGTGTGCGGCCGGTGCGCCGACGAGGTGCAGCGGCTGCGTCCCCGGCCGGTACGCCCCGAGCCGGCCCCGCCGGACCTGCCGCCCTGCGTGGCGTTGGGTGAGTACGCGGGGGTGCTGCGGGAGTTGCTGCTGGCGTACAAGGAACGGGGGCGGCACGGGCTGGGCCGGCCGCTGGGCCGGCTGCTCGGCGACGCGGTCGCCGCCGCGGTCGGCACCGGTGCGGACCGGCCGGTGCTGCTGGTTCCGGTGCCGAGCACCGCTGCGGCGGCGCGGGCCCGGCACGGTGATCATCTCGCCCGGCTGACCCGGTACGCGGCGGCCCGGTTACGGGTCGACGGCCGGCGGGTCACGGTGGCGCGGCCGCTGCGGGCCCGGACCCGCCCGGACTCGGCCGGGATGGACAGCGCGGCGCGGCTGGCGTCCGCGCGGACGGCGTTTCGGCCCCGGCGGGTCGGACTTGACACCTCGCTGCGGGCGGATCCGCGACTGCGGGTGATCGTGGTGGACGACATCGTCACCACCGGTGCGACGCTGGCCGCCGTGCACCGGCTGCTCGTCGCGCAGGGGCTGCCGGCGTATGCCGCAGTGGTGCTCGCAGCGACGCGACGCCGTCACCTGCGGTAACCAGGGTGTGGTGTCCTTTGTCGGGGTTTGTTCATGATCTGGGAATCTTCGCGCACCGGTCCCCGCCGAACTGATGACGCGCCGCCGTCGGCGGGTTAGCGTAGGCGCATCAGGGGTATGGCCGGTGGTTGAACAACCGCCTGAGGTGTCCCGGAGGGAGGTGTATTCCGCTACCCGGCCGGTCGACGCCGACCGCTCTCGGTCCGCTGACCGGTCCTGCATTATTTCGCAGCGACACCGATCGTTCAGATCGTTTCAGGAGGTCACGCGTGGACATCGTGGTGAAAGGCCGCAACGTAGAGGTCCCCGACCACTACCGAGCCCATGTAGCCGAGAAGTTGGCCAAGGTCGAACGGTACGACCACAAGCTGATGCGCGTCGACGTCGAGTTGTTTCACGAGCGCAATCCCCGTCAGTCGGACCACTGCCAGCGGGTCGAACTCACCTGTGTCTCGCGCGGGCCGGTGATCCGGGCGGAAGCGTGCGCCAAGGATTTCTACCGCGCCCTCGACGCCGCCATCAGCAAGCTGGACACCCGGCTGCGCCGCGCCGCCGACCGGCGCCGGGTGCACCGCGGCCGGCACGCGCCGGTTTCGGTGGCCGAGGCGACCTCCGGGCTGCCGACCGCCGGACTGAACGGCTTCGCCCCGTTACCGCCGTCCCAGCCGACCGAGGAGCCGGCGGCATCGGTCGCGGTACTCGACCGCACCGCGCAGGATTTCACCGACGATGGGTACGACGACGTTGTCGACGAGTACGACGACCAGCCCTGGCATATCGTCCGGGAGAAGGAACACCCGGGCGATCCGATGACGGTCGACGACGCCTTGTTCCAGATGGAACTGGTCGGGCACGACTTCTATCTGTTCCTGGACAAGGAGTCAGGCCGGCCGAGCGTGGTCTACCGCCGCAAAGGCTACGACTACGGTGTCATCGCGCTGGCTGAACCGACCGTCACCGCCTGATCGACCACCATTTCGGCAATTCGTGGTCGGCCGGTCGGATACCGTTGCCCATCGCCGCCAAACGGGCGGTCGTCGATGGTATCCGACCGGCCGGCGCGGCTCACGCTTCGTCGAGGTCGGCCGGTAGCAGCGAGTACTGGACGCTGTCGTGGCGGCTGGCGTCCGCGCCGGGCAACTGGGCCCGGTTCCGCCCTTCGCGCTGAAATCCGGCCCGCTCCAGCACCCGCTGGGACGCGACGTTGCTGGGCAGCGCACCGGCGGCCAACCGGGCGACGGCCGTACTCGCGAAGATCCACCGGGCGAGCAGCCGTACCGCCCGAGCGGTGTAGCCGCGCCCGCGCCACTGGGGCAGCAGCGAATAGCCGATCATCGCCTCGCCGAGTTCCGGACTCAGATAGGCGAGCCCGATCCGCCCGGCCGGCGTACCGCTGGCCGCGTCGCAGACGACCACGTCGATCCGCTGGCCGGCCAGCCACCTGCCCGGTGCCTTGGCGCACTGCGCCTCGATCAGGGCGCGGGTCGGCACCACCGGTGGGACCGAAGTCGCGGCGACGTCGGGCAGCGACTCCAGGTGGTACGCGAAGTCGACGTCGGCCGGGCCGAGCGGGCGCAGCCGGACCACCCCGTCCGTCAACCCGTCGCCGGGCAGGTCCGGCAGGGTGCGTGGGGTCGGGCCCGGTGGGTCGCCGGCCAGCCGGGTCCAGACCACCAGGTCCTCCCGGTCGGCGGTCGGCCCTCGGCCGGGCTGGCTGGCGGCGCCCCGGCGTACCCCCTCGAAGCTGAACCCGGCGGCCAGCGCCACCCGCTGGCTGACCGCGTTGGCGGCGTCGGTGAGCAGTTCGACCCGACCGAACCCGGAGCGCACCGCATGGCCGGTGGCGGCGATGGTGGCGGCGGTGGCTGCCCCCTTGCCCCGGGCCCGGGGTGTGATCCAGTAGCCGACCTCGATCTGGGCCCGCTCGGGTACCGCCCGGCTGAGCCCGACGCAGCCGAGCAGTTCGTCGCTGCCCGGGTCGGCGATCGCCCAGGCCGCGCCGCCGCCGGCCCAGGCGGCGGTGGACCCCTTGGTGATCCAGCGCAGTGCATCGACGACCGTGTATGGCCGGGGCAGGTCGGGGATGAACCGCTGGGTGATCGGATCGCCGCAGGCCTCGGCGACCGCAGGGGCGTCGTCGGGCAGAAACATCCGAAGCCGGACGCCGCCCTCGGTGAGTTCGACGGGTTCCACCGGCCCATCCTGACGCAGCTTTCGCGCAGGGCATAACGCATATGCTGCACGCACCCCGCCGGCATGGTCCGTTATGTCGGAATATCCGGTGCTGGATGCGGGCTGCGACTGCCGCCGTACCGATAGATGCGCCTACGATGGTGAGGCACACCGTCTAGGGGAGCGTTGATCCGTGTCGATTCTTGAGAAGGTCCTCCGCGCCGGCGAGGGCCGCATGTTGCGTCGGCTCAAGGCGGTCGCCACGGCCGTCAACTCGATCGAGGACGACTACGTCGACCTCACCGACGCGGAGCTGCGGGAGCTGACCGACCAGTACCGCCAGCGGTACGCCGACGGCGAGTCCCTCGACGACCTGCTTCCGGAGGCGTTCGCCACCGCCCGGGAAGCCGCCGCCCGGGTGCTCGGCCAGCGGCACTACGACGTGCAGATCATGGGCGGCGCGGCGCTGCACTTCGGCAACATCGCCGAGATGAAGACCGGTGAGGGCAAGACGCTCACCTCGGTACTGCCGGCGTACCTCAACGCGTTGTCCGGTAAAGGTGTGCACATCGTAACCGTCAACGACTACCTGGCCGAGCGGGACGCCGCCTGGATGGGCCGGGTGCACGAGTTCCTCGGGCTCACCGTCGGCGTGATCCTGCCCAACCGGCCCTCGGCCGACCACCGGGCCGCGTACCAGGCGGACATCACCTACGGCACCAACAACGAGTTCGGCTTCGACTACCTGCGCGACAACATGGCCTGGTCAAAGGACGACCTGGTGCAGCGCGGGCACAACTTCGCCATCGTCGACGAGGTCGACTCGATCCTGATCGACGAGGCGCGGACACCGCTGATCATCTCCGGCCCGGCCGAGCATTCCGCCCGCTGGTACGGCGAGTTCGCCGCCGTGGTCAAGCGGATGCAGGCCGGCAAGGACGGCGAGGGCGACTACGAGATCGACTACGCCAAGCGCACCGTCGCGGTGACCGAGCGGGGCGTCGCCAAGGTCGAGGACCGGCTGGGCATCGACAACCTGTACGAGTCGGTGAACACCCCGTTGGTCGGCTATCTGAACAACGCCATCAAGGCGAAGGAGCTCTACAAGCGGGACAAGGACTACATCGTCAACGACGGCGAGGTCCTGATCGTCGACGAGTTCACCGGCCGCATCCTGCACGGCCGCCGCTACAACGAGGGCATGCACCAGGCGATCGAGGCCAAGGAAGGCGTCGAGATCAAGCAGGAGAACCAGACCCTCGCCACCATCACCCTGCAGAACTACTTCCGGCTCTACGGCAAGCTGGCCGGGATGACCGGTACGGCGCAGACCGAGGCCGGCGAGTTCAACAAGGTCTACGACGTCGGCGTGGTGACCATCCCGACCCACCGGGAAATGGTCCGGATGGACCGGGCGGACGTCATCTACAAGACGGAGAAGGCCAAGTTCAACGCCGCCGTCGAGGACATCGCCGAGCGGCACGCGGTGGGCCAGCCGGTGCTGGTCGGCACGGTGTCGGTGGAGAATTCGGAGATCCTCTCCCAGCTGCTGCGTCGCCGGGGCATCCCGCACGCGGTGCTCAACGCGAAGTTCCACGCCAAGGAAGCCGAGATCATCGCGCAGGCCGGCCGTAAGGGCGCGGTCACCGTGGCGACCAACATGGCCGGCCGCGGCACGGACATCCTGCTCGGCGGCAACCCGGACTACCTCGCCGCGGCCCAGCTGCGCCAGCGTGGGCTCGACCCGGTCGAGCACGCCGAGGAGTACGCCAAGGCGCTGGAAGACATCATGCCGCAGGTCAAGCAGGCCTGCGCCGCCGAGGCCGAGGAGGTCTCCGCGGTCGGCGGTCTCTACGTGCTCGGTACCGAGCGGCACGAGTCCCGCCGGATCGACAACCAGCTGCGCGGTCGCTCCGGCCGGCAGGGCGACCCGGGTGAGTCCCGGTTCTACCTGTCGCTGCAGGACGAGCTGATGCGGCGGTTCCGGGCCGGGGCGGTCGAAGCGGTGATGGAGCGCTTCAACATCCCCGAGGACGTGCCGATCGAGTCCAAGATGGTGACCCGGCAGATCAAGAACGCCCAGGCGCAGATCGAGGGCCAGAACGCCGAGACCCGCAAGAACGTCCTCAAGTACGACGAGGTGCTCAACAAGCAGCGTCAGGTGATCTACGCCGAGCGGCTGCGGGTGCTCAACGGCGAAGACCTGCACGACCAGGTCACCAAGATGATCGACGACGTGGTCGGTGCGTACGTCGACGGGGCTACGGTCGAGGGCTATGCCGAGGACTGGGACTTCGACCAGCTCTGGTCCAGCCTCAAGCAGCTCTACCCGGTGGGGATCACCGTCGACGAGCTGATCGAGGAGGCCGGCGGCGAACGCAGCGCGGTGGACGCCGACTTCCTCCGGGTGCAGGTGCTGGACGACGCCCACGCGGCGTACCAGCGCCGCGAGGAGGAGCTCGGCACCGACGCGTTGCGGCAGCTGGAGCGGATGGTCCTGCTGCAGGTGATCGACCGCAAGTGGCGTGAGCACCTCTACGAGATGGACTACCTCAAGGAAGGCATCAGCCTGCGGGCCTACGCCCAGCGTGACCCGCTGGTCGAGTACCAGCGCGAGGGCTACGCGATGTTCGCCACCATGATGGACGGCATCAAGGAGGAGACGGTCGGCTTCCTGTTCAACGTCGAGGTGCAGGTACAGCAGCCGGGCGCTCCGGCTGACGGTGCCGGCGCACCGGCGGGGGAGCGGCCCGGCCCGCGGATTCCGGTGCCCGACGGTGGCGCCGGAGTCCAGGTGAGCGCCAAGGGCCTCGGCGCGGCACCGCGCCCGCAGGGTCTGCAGTACGTCTCGCCCACCATCGACGGGGCGGCCGGTGCCGACGGCGGGGTGCAGGTGCAGCAGGCGCCGGCGTTGGGCGTCGGTGGCCCGCCGGCCGGGCGTCCGGGCCAGGGCGGCCAGGGCCGTCCACCCGCCGCCAGCCGACCGGCGGCCGGTCCGCCGGTGCCGGCGGCGGCTGGCCGTCGAGCCACGCCCGGCCAGGCCGTCAGCAGCAACGGGCCGTCGCGCAACGCGCCCTGCCCGTGCGGGTCCGGCAAGAAGTACAAGCGCTGCCACGGCGCTCCCGGGGCCTGATCCCCGGCGAGTGTGCCCGGTCACACGACGTCGACTGTGACGGTCAACCAGCCGGTGGGCCGGCGCTCCAGCCGGAAGGCGAGCGCCCAGCTGCGCTCGGTGGTGCCGAGCACCGCGACGGCCTCCGCGACGCCGCTGGCCGGCTCGCAGACCCGCAGTTGACGGACCCGGAGCAGCTCGGCCGTGCGCCGCTTACCCCGGGTGACCGGCGTTGGCTGCGGCGATGCCGGCCCGCGTCGGACCCGGCCCGGGTCGTCCGGTCTCCGGGCCCGGTCGACGGCGGCGGCCAGCTGCGCGCCGACCGCGAGCGCCTGCGCCGGGTCGGCGAGCCGGCGGATGTGACCGGCCGGGCGGAACCCGTTGATGATCTCCAGGCTCGCGGCCAGAAACCGGTGCGCGGCCCGCCGGGCCTCCGGTGACGCACCGGCGAGCGCATCCGGCGCCAGCCCGCGCCGGCCGTCGGCCGGTGGGCCGGCGGTGGTCGCCGACCGATCGGTGACCACGGCGCCGGGTGTCGCCTGGGCCAGGTCGAGCGCCAGCTGTACACCGGGATGGGGGCCGGGACGCAGGTCGAACTGAGCCGGCTCGTCGGTGAACGGCGGGTCCAGCGGCGGGGCGGGCCGCAGTCGGACGGGGGGACGTCGGATCCGGGTCGCGACAGTCATCCGAGCTCCTGTTGATCTTGCGTTTGCCTTCGTTTGCCTTCGGCAGACCGATTTGAAGCCAGCATGACACCGTCCGTCAACGTCTGTCGATGACGGTGTTCGGACAACCAGTAGTCGCCGGACTACTCCGGCTCGCGCTCGATCAGCGGGTTGCTCTGCACCCACTGCGCCGTCTCGGCGTACTTGCGCTGGATGTACTCCTCCAGCTGGGCGCGTTCCACCCGCCACTGTCCGCGGCCGCCGATCTTGATCGCGGGCAACTCGCCACTGCGAACCATGTGATAGACCTGCGAGTCGGATACGTTGAGTTCGGCGGCGACGTCGGACAACTGCAGGAACCTCGGCTCCACGGTGACTCCCGGCTCGTCTACGTCGGTCGGTTCAGTGTGCCACCGTGGCCCCGGTGGCCCGCTCGGCGGCGTACATTGCATCAGCGACGACATCTGTGGGGGGCGAGCGTGTCCAACAACCTGCTCCGGGTCTACGTCCCGGCCACCCTGCCGGCGCTCGCCGGGCTCCGCGGCACCGGCCAACTGGCTTCCGACGTCGCGCACACCGTGACCCCCGCGCTGCGGGAGTGGTACGTCGAGGGTGACGAAGAAGAGTTGGAGTACGTCGCGTTCACCCGCGCCGCCCAGGAGTCACTGCGCCACCTGCGCGACGATCCGGCCGCCCCGCGACGGCGGGTGGTGATCGCCGTCGACCTGCCGGCGGACGCGTTGAAACGGTCCGTCGCCGAGCTTGGCTCCAGCACCGTGACGCTGGCCGGCCCGATCGCCTTCGCCTCGGTCGCCGCGGTGCACGTCGACGGCGACGAGGCGGTCGACGACGTGTCGGCGGCGGTGGACGCCGTGTCGCAGGCCGCCGCCGGCGACCCCGACGCCCAGTTCGTCGTGGACGGTGCCGAGGACCACGAACTGGAGTGGTACGACGTGTCCGAGCTGGATACGCTGCTGTGACCGGGCCGGCTCGCCCGGCTCAGCCCATGTGCGGGTAGCGGTGGCCGACCGGCGGCACGAACGTCTCCTTGATCGTGCGCGGCGACGTCCAGCGCAGCAGGTTGTGCTTCGACCCGGCCTTGTCGTTGGTGCCGCTGCCCCGGGCGCCGCCGAACGGCTGCTGCCCGACGACCGCACCGGTCGGCTTGTCGTTGACGTAGAAGTTGCCGGCCGCGTACCGCAGCATGGCGCCGGCTCGGTCGATCACCCGCCGGTCGGTCGCGAACACCGACCCGGTCAACGCGTACGGAGCGATCTCCTCGGCCTGGGCCACCACGTCCCAGAACTGGTCGTCGTCGTAGACCGACACCGCCAGGATCGGGCCGAAGTACTCGGTGCTGAACACCTCGTGCCCGGGATCGGTGCAGGTCAACAGGGTGGGCCGGACGAACCAGCCGACGCTGTCGTCGACCGTGCCACCGGCCAGCACCTGACACGACGGGTCGTTGCGGACCCGGTCCAGCACGGCCGCGTGCCGGGCGAACGCCCGGTCGTCGATGACCGCGCCGCCGAAGTTGGTGAAGTCGGCCACGTCGCCGTAGGGCAGTGACTCGACCGTCGCGACCAGTCGGTCCCGCAGCCCGGCCGTCCACAGCGACTTCGGCAGGTACGCCCGGGACGCCGCCGAGCACTTCTGCCCCTGGTACTCGTACGCGCCCCGGACCAGGGCGGTGTGCAGCGCCGCCGGGTCGGCGCTGGAATGCGCCACGATGAAGTCCTTGCCGCCGGTCTCACCGACCAGCCGAGGGTACGAACGGTACCGGCCGATGTTCTCCCCGACGGTCCGCCACAGCTGCTGGAACACCCGAGTGGAGCCGGTGAAGTGGATTCCGGCCAGATCCCGGTCGGCCAGCGTCACCTCGGACACCGCCAGCCCGTCCCCGGTGACCAGATTGATCACCCCCGGCGGCAGCCCGGCGGCCTCGAACAGCCGCATGGTGAAGTGGGCGGCGAACTGCTGCGTCGGCGACGGCTTCCAGACCACCGTGTTGCCCATCAACGCCGGCGCGGACGGCAGGTTGCCGGCGATCGCGGTGAAGTTGAACGGGGTGACCGCGTAGACGAAGCCCTCCAACGGGCGGTGGTCGAACCGGTTCCACACCCCCGGCGCGGACCAGGGCTGCTCGGCCAGCACCTGATGACCGAAGTGCACGTTGAACCGTAGGAAGTCGATCAGCTCGCAGGCCGAGTCGATCTCCGCCTGGTAGGCGGTCTTGGACTGACCGAGCATCGTGGCCGCGTTCACCGTGTCCCGCCACGGGCCGGCCAGCAGGTCGGCGGCGCGCAGGAAGACCGCGGCCCGTTCGGCGTACGGCAGGTTGCGCCAGCCCGGCGCCGCCTGCTTGGCCGCTGCCACCGCGGCCTCGGCGTCGGCCGGCTCGGCGTTGCCGGTGACCCCGAGGACGTGCCGGCGCCGGTGCGGCATCACCACCTCGATCGGCGCGCCCGCCGCCATCCGCTGCCGGCCGCCGATCGTCATCGGCAGTTCGATCCGGTCGGCTGACAACTCGGCGAGCCGGCGGCTCAGGTCGGCCCGCTCGGCACTGCCCGGCGCGTAGTCGCGGATCGGTTCGTTGCGGGGGTCGGGGGTGGCGGAAACGGCGTCCATCACAGGCTCCTGGCGTGATCTCGACAACGTCGGCGAAAGACGGACCCGTCGGGGCACCCGGTGGGGCGGCCACGGCGACGCGGTCCGGGTCCCATCGTCGCACGCCCAGCTGACCCGCACGCCGATCCGCGTACCCTGGTCGGCACCGGGCGACAGCGCGTCCGACGACCAGGAGGGCACCAGCGATGAGCAGCCAACCCGCAGCCGCCTCCGATGCCGAGGTGGGCCCGGACGGCTCGGACGCCGCGATGGTCCCGCACGACGGCCCGGACGGCTCGGTCGGCGCGGCGGTCCTGCTCGGTTGGCTCAGCCTCGCCTGGTTGACCCTGCTGATCGTCTCCGTGCTGAGTACCCTGGGGTCGTCCACCGACGGGGTGCTCGCGGTGACCGAGACCGCGTACGGGCTCCCGGCGGTGATCTTCGCGGCGCTGATCGCCGGAGCGGGTGTCGGACAGGCGGTCCGCCGGCTGGCGCACCGGTGGCTGGGCGCGGCGGCGGTGCCGAGACTGTTTGTCGCCCTCGGCTGCGGAGCGTCGACCGGCGTCGGTGCCGCCGCCGCTGTCGTGTTCGGCGACGGCCGGGGCGGGTCGGCCGTCGAGATCCTCGGCTGGGCGCTGTTCGCCGGCGCCACGGTCGGTGGTGCGTTGACGGGTCTGCACCGTCGTGCCGGCCTGCTGACGGCGGCGGCCGCCGCCGGCGCGCTGGCGGTCGCCGGCACGACGACCGCCCGGGAACTTGCCAAGGGGCCGCTGCTGGAGCTGTTCGGAGCCGCCGACACCGCCGGATCCGTGCTGGCCGCGCAGTCCCGACTGGTCTGGGTCACCGCCCTGCTGGCCGGTGCCCTCGCCGGGCTGGTGATCTTCGGCTACCTGCACCGGGCGGTACGCCGGTCCGGCCGGTCGCTGCCCTGGCCTGGATACCTGGTCGCCGGGGCCGGTCCCGGCCTGCTGTTGGTGATCGCCGAGGTGGTCACCCGGGTCGGCGGTGCCCAACTGCTCGATCTGGCCCGGTCGTTCAGCGAAAGCGACCAGGCCTTCCAGACCATGGCCGACGGGGCCCGAATCAACTCGGCGTTGATCGTCCTGTTCACCGCGGCGTTCACCGCGTTGATCTGCCTCGGCCGGACGTTGCCCGGCCAGCCGGCTGCGGAGCCGGCTGCGGGTTCCGAGCCGGCCGGGGATTCCGAGCCGGCGGTGGGCTCGGCGGGCATCCGCTGACGTACCTGGTCGGACAACTTTCCGTCACAGTGACGCGGATCCCTCCCAGGTTCGTGCCAAGCGTCAGTTCGGCGACCGTCGCTCCTCGGCCGCACACCTACCGTCGAGCGAGTGGACGGGCAGGACAGCACGCGACAGGCGCTCGATGGGCGGTACCGGCTGGGGGCAGAGTTCTCCCGTGGGGCGGTCGGCGCGGTGCACCGCGGGCACGATCTGCATGACGACGTGCCGGTGGCGGTGAAGGTGCTCCGGTCGGAGGCCGCCGAGCATCCCGATTTGGTGGAGGGCTTCCACACCGAGGCCGCTCTGCTGTCCCGGCTGAACCATCCGAACGTGATCCGGCTCCGGGCCCGGACCGCCGTGGGCGACCTGCCCGCCCTGGTTCTGGACCTGGTCGACGGCGACGACCTGCGCCACCGGGTCCGCCGGGACGGTCCGCTGCCACCGGCTGTCGCGGTCGCCGTCGCCGCGCAGGTCGCCACTGCTCTGTCGTACCTGCACGAACGTGACATCGCGCACGGCGACGTCAAACCGGCGAACCTGCTGGCACCGGCGGACGGGGGCCGGGTGCGGCTGATCGACTTCGGCGCCGCCCGGGCCGGGCATGCGGCGGCTCCGGATCAGGCCACCCTGGCCACCCCTGAGTACGCCGCGCCGGAGATCGCCTGTGGCGGTCCGCCGACCTGGTCGTCGGACGTCTATGCGCTCGGCATCGTGCTGTTCGAGTTGCTGTGCGGCCGTACGCCGTACCGGGGCGGGAGCGCCGACGAGGTCCTCGCCCGGCACCGGCGGTGTGCGCCCGTACCACCGGCGGGGCTGCCACCGGCGGTGTGGCCGGTGATCGAGCAGTGCCTGGCAGCGCGACCGGCGGACCGGCCGACCGCCCGGTCGCTCGTCGCCCGGTTACGTGGTCTGGAGCCGGCGCTCGACGGCTGGCCGGCGTTGCCGGCGTTGCCGGCGGATACGGTCACCTGGTGGCCCCGCGACGTTCCGGCCACCGCTGGGGCTGCGGTGGGAGCGCGGCCCCGACGCCGGGCACTGCAGTTCGGCGTGTTGGCCGGTGCGGGGCTCGCGTTGTCGGCGGTGGTGGCGGGTCTCACCCTGGCGGCCGGGCAGGGGACCGGTCCGCAGCCGGGTCGGCTCAGCGGGCCGATCGGCCCGGTCGGCGCGTCGGTTCCGCCGGCTGCGAAGTCATCGCCGGTGTCGGTGTCCCCGGGGGAACCGGAGGGTGGGGCGTCGTCGGGAAGCTCGGTTGGTCCCACCGGCCAGGTAGGTTCGAGCGGGATGGCTGGGTCTGGTGTGGCCATCGGGACGCCGCACCCGTCCGACTCGGGACAGCCACCAGGCTTTACGGAGGATATGCCCGGTGAGCTGGGGCTCCGGATCGGGGACCCGGTGCCACAGTGGCCGATGTCCGGGGTGGCCGGACCGGACACTCCGAACTAGTCAGACGAAGTAGACTTCATGCTTCAAACTTCGCTAATGATTCCTACACGCGGGCATGTTGCTGCGGGTAACATATTCTTTGTCCGTTTTGCTGCCTGATGGTAAATATTGATCTTCCTTACCGGACCGTCGTCCACAGACAGTGCACTATAGAACACGGTTGGTCGCGGATCGCGCCAAATCCTGGACGTAGAGGCGACAAAGTGGCAGCGTAGAGGGCATGGCGGATGTACGAATCAATCCCACGGCGGCAGCCCTTCTCGGCCTGCTCCATGAAGGACCCATGACAGGCGGGCAGCTGATGGCTGAAGCTGACCGTCGACTCGGCGCTTACTGGTCGATGACCAGAAGTCAGGTGTACCGGGAGCTACCGGTGCTCGCCGAGCAGGGCCTGGTCCGGCTCGGCAAGCCCGGGCCGCGGTCCAGCCAGCCGTACGCGATCACCGCGGCCGGCAAGCGCGCGTTCCTCAAGTGGTTGGCCGACGCCCCGGGTCGCGACTCGGTGCGTAACCCGATCGCGTTGCGGGTGGCGTTCGGCGAACACCACACGGCCGACCAGCTCAAGACGGTCTACGCGGACGCGAGCGAGCATCACACCGAGGCGTTGGCCGCGGCCCGCGAGCAGGCACGCGAGGCGAAGAAGAACGGCGACACCTTCGGGGCCGCCGCGCTCGAGTTCGCCGTCGCCTACCACAAGGCCGCACTCTCCTGGCTGAAGACCGCACCGGTGGGCTGACCACCGGCGCCGGTCGTCGGTGGTCACGACGTATTGTTGTCGGTTGTGACCACTGCCGACTATGCCGACCAGCTCAAAGATCTTGACGCCACGCTTCGCCGGATCGAGGCGGTCATCGACATCGATCGACTGCGCCGCGACCGGGCGGAGCTGGAGGAGGCTGCCTCTGCCCCCGACCTCTGGAACGACCAGGCGAGGGCACAGCAGGTCACCTCTCGGCTGTCGTACGCGAACGCGGAGATCGCCAAGCTGGAGTCGTTGCGCACCCGGCTGGACGACGCGGCCTTGCTGCTGGAGATGGCGCAGGCGGAGGAGGACGCCGGCACGGTCGCTGAAGTCGGCACCGAGCTGGCCGGGTTGCACAAGGCGATCGAGGAGTTGGAGGTGCGCACGCTGCTCTCCGGGGAGTACGACTCCCGGGAGGCGCTGGTGGCGATCCGGGCCGGGGCCGGCGGTGTCGACGCCGCCGACTTCGCCGAGATGCTGCTGCGCATGTACCTGCGGTGGGCGGAGCGGCACGGCTACCCCACCGAGGTTTACGAGACGTCGTACGCGGAGGAGGCCGGTCTCAAGTCGGCCACCTTCACGGTCAAGGCGCCGTATGCGTTCGGCACTCTGAGTGTTGAGTCCGGAACGCACCGTTTGGTGCGGATCAGCCCATTCGACAACCAGGGCCGGCGGCAGACCAGCTTCGCCGGCGTCGAGGTGCTGCCGGTGGTCGAGCAGACCGATCACATCGACATCCCGGAGAACGAGATCCGGGTGGACGTCTACCGGTCGTCGGGGCCGGGCGGGCAGAGCGTGAACACCACCGACTCGGCCGTACGGCTCACCCACACCCCCACCGGCATCGTGGTCACCTGTCAGAACGAGAAGTCCCAGCTGCAGAACAAGGCCGCCGCGCTGCGCGTGCTGCAGGCCCGGCTGCTGGAGCGCAAGCGACAGGAGGAGCAGGCCAAGATGGCCGGGCTCAAGACCGACGCCGCCGGCTCGTGGGGCGACCAGATGCGGTCGTACGTGCTGCACCCATACCAGATGGTGAAGGATCTACGGACCGAGCAGGAGACCGGCAACCCGACCGCGGTGCTCGACGGTGACCTGGACGCCTTCATCGAGGCTGGCATCCGCTGGCGCAAGCAACAGGAACTTGCCGAGGACTGATACCGGTAGCAGTCGTCTAACTACTATTCGTCCTCAAGTCTCATGTACGGCCTGTGACTGAGCCCATCATTTCGGGTGGTGTCGGTCCGGTCCGGACGGCTGATTTCCTGGGTTTCGCGGGGATTTGCTGGTACGAAACCTCGCGCATTACCGACATAGGAGACATCCGCCATCAGGCTGGACTTGGCGTAGCCGTTACACCGCGTAGACTCACCACCCGTGATTGCGCTCGAGCAAGTGACGAAGACGTACCCGAAGGCGTCCCGGCCCTCGCTGGACAACGTGTCGGTCGCGATCGAGAAGGGCGAGTTCGTCTTCTTCATCGGTCCGTCCGGCTCCGGCAAGTCCACGATCATCAAGCTGCTGCTGCACGAGGTGACCCCCAACCAGGGCAAGGTCATCGTCAACAGCAAGGACGTCACGACCATGCGCTCCTGGAAGATCCCCAACTTCCGGCGCTCCATCGGTTGCGTGTTCCAGGACTTCCGGCTGCTGCCCAACCGCACCGCGTACGAGAACGTCGCCTTCGCCCTCGAGGTGATCGGCAAGACCAAGGCGGTCGCCCGGCGGGTCGTCCCTGAGGTGCTGGAGCTGGTCGGCCTGGGCGGCAAGGAGCACCGCTACCCGCACGAACTTTCCGGTGGTGAGCAGCAGCGCGTCGCGGTGGCCCGGGCGTTCGTCAACCGGCCGCTGGTGCTGCTCGCCGACGAGCCGACCGGAAACCTCGACCCGGACACCTCGATCGAGATCATGCGGCTGCTGGACCGGATCAACCGCACCGGTACCACGGTCGTGATGGTCACCCACGACTCGAACATCGTCAACCAGATGCGGCGTCGGGTCATCGAAATCGAGGCCGGCCGGATCGTCCGCGACCAGGCTCGCGGCGTCTACGGCTAACCAGCCACCACGGCTCCACCGGGGCCTGTGTCGGCCGGCACCGGCACGTGGCGGCCTGGTACCACCATCCAGCGGCAGATCCGGAAGAGGAACCCGATGCGCGCGAAATACGTCCTGTCCGAGGTGATGGTCGGGCTGTGGCGCAACGTGACGATGACCGTCGCCATGATCATCACCATGGCGGTGTCGCTCACCATGCTGGGCGCGAGTGGTCTGATGTACCTGCAGGTCAACTCGATGAAGGACTTCTACTACGACCAGATCGAGGTCTCGATCTTCCTGGTGTCCGACGTCTCCGAGGAGCAACGCGACAGTCTGCAGAGCTCGCTCGACGCCGACCCGTTGATCTCCAACGTGACGTACGAGTCCAAGGAAGAGGCGTACAACCGCTTCCAGACGCTCTACGCCGACGCTCCGGATCTGGTCAACGCGGTCGAGCCGGACCAACTGCCCGAGTCGTTCCGGATCAAGTTGATCGATCCGGAGGAGTACCAGGCGATCTTCGACAAGTACAACGGCACCGAGGGCATCGACGAGATCGTCGACCAGCGCAGACTGCTCGACAAGATCTTCAACATCCTCGGCTCGGTGCAGAGCATGGCGCTGATCGCCGCGTCGATCATGGCCGTGGCGGCGTTGCTGCTGGTCGGCAACACGATCCAGGTCGCGGCGTACAGCAAGCGGCGCGAGGTCGCCGTGATGCGACTGGTCGGCGCCTCCAACTGGTTCATCCAGGCCCCGTTCGTACTCGAAGCCGTCGTCGCCGGCCTGTTCGGCTCGCTGCTCGGCTTCGGTGCCCTGGTGCTGGGCAAGATGTTCCTGCTCGACGGCTCGCTGCGCGACCTCACCGAGCTGCTGACCCCCATCGAGTGGAGCAGCGTACTGCTGATGTTCCCGGTGATGGCCGGCGTCGGCGGCCTGGTCAGCGCGATCACCGCCTGGGTGACGCTGCGCTTCTACCTGCGGGTCTGACGCCCCTACCTGCGGGTTCGACCTCGACCCGATCCGATTCCACCTGCCGCCGCGCGCCGGTTGGTCACCGGAAAGCTGGTACCGGCCGGCGCGTCGTCGCGGGGTAACATGGCGCGGTTGTCCGTCGGCGCCGCGTCTGCGCAGCGGCGCCCGGGTCCGGAGAGGAGGCAGCCATGCCGCGGGAGAAAGGGCGCAAGGTCGTCGCCTCGAACCGCAAGGCTCGGCACGACTACGCCATCACCGACGTGTACGAGGCCGGCATGGCGCTGACCGGCACCGAGGTCAAGTCGCTGCGCTCCGGCCGGGCCTCACTGGTGGACGCCTTCGCCCAGGAACGGCAGGGCGAGATCTTCCTGTACGGCATGCACATCCCGGAGTACGACCAGGGCACCTGGACCAACCATGAGCCCCGCCGGACCCGCAAGCTGCTGCTGCACCGCACCGAGATCGACCGGCTGCTCGGCAAGCTGCGGGAGGGCGGGCTGACCCTGGTCCCGCTCTCGGTCTACTTCTCCGACGGCTGGGCCAAGGTCGAGCTGGCACTCGCCCGGGGCAAGAAGTCCTACGACAAGCGGCAGGACCTGGCCAAGCGGGACGCCGACCGGGAGATCCAGCGGGCGGTCGGCCGGCGTGGCAAGGGGATGGGCTGACCGAGCAGCACCTTCTGTCCGTAGCCGGCTCAAGTCTTCCGGCCGTAATCGGGATGAAGCCGGGGGCCGGAGGCGTTAGGATCGGTTAGGACGCGGACCACCTCCGGGCCGCGCCGCACACCAGGGGGTGACTGGTTTCGACTTCGTACGTTGCGGCAGGGGAAGCGAGCCGAGGAAGCCGACGTCGTCTCGTGAATCGGTCGTCGGAAACCAATAAGCGCCAACTCCAAGCGCGCTGACTTCGCTCTCGCCGCCTGAGGCGAGTAGCAAGTCTGTCGGTCTGGGACTGCCTTCGGCCCAGTAACCGGCATCAGTGAGAGGGCTGGCCTAGCGAACCCGGTCGCGGGGTTCGTGCGGCGAGATCAAACGCGACTGGGCCCGTCACATCGACTCGCTCGCGTGATCGATGGGGCCGAGTAGAGGCACAGCGAGCTGCGCTCGGAGAAGCCCTGGCAAGACGCCGAAGGACCCGGGTTCGATTCCCGGCACCTCCACGGACGACAGCCGGCCCACCGCCGCCAGGCGGTGGGCCGGCTGCATTGTCGGGCCGAACTCACCATGTGTAGCCCACCGCCCAGTTGGTCCGGGAACCCGCTGCCAACCTGGTGCGTCTGACCCGACATGCGCCGTTTCACCGCCCTGTTGGGCATAACACTGATCCTGATCGCAGGTTGCGCGCGGACCGACGGGACCGGACCCGGCGGGCCAGGCGGGTCCGCCGACGAACGCTGGGAGACCTTCCAGCAGCGTGCCGACGAGGTCGCCGAGGCGTGGCGCACCGCGAGCGGGCGGCAGGAGTGGCTGGCCGGCTACGCACCCCTGCAGAGCCGTACCGTGCTCCCCGCCGAGCCCGGGTTCACCCCGGAGACCGAGCAGGCGTTCCACGCCGGGTGGTACCGGGCCGAGCTGACCGTGTCGACCGAGACACCCGCCGACGGCACGGTCGACTTCCCCGACGGGACGCTGAGCGTACCGCTGGTCAGCGCCGCCGACGCGTACGCGGAACTACGCCAGGGCGACCCGCCCCAGTGCGACGCGGCCCGACCTGGCCCCGACCCGACCAGCAGCGCCACCGACCTGGGCGGCACACCTGGCCCGGACGACGGTGTCACTGACTCCGGTGAGCTCGGCTGCCAGGCGCTGACCGTCACGGCCGCCACGCTCGGCACCGTCGAGCTGCTGACCAGCCGGGGCACGGCGCAGGTGCCCGCCTGGCTGTTCGACGTCGCCGAACTCGACGGGCCGGTCGCCCGGGTCGCCGTCGCCGAATCGGTCGCCGTACCGGCACCCGACCCGCAGGTGCCGGACGCGACCGGCCTCACCACGTTCGTCACCGCACAGGACCTCACCGGCGTCGACGGCACCGAGTTGGCGTACCGACTCGGCGTCGGAGCCTGCGACAGCGACATCACCCCGTTCGTCCAGGAGTACGCGGACGCAGTGGTGGTCGCCGGCGGTGTGACCCGCACTGCGCAGGAGTGCACCGACCAACTGCTGTTCCATCCGGTCACCGTGACCCTCGACGAGGCGCTCGGTGACCGTACGGTGCTGGACGCGCTCACCGGTCGCCCACTGCACGTCGCTGCGGGCGGCTGAGCCATGCCGCAGCCGTACGGCCCGGGTCAGGAACCGGATGACACCGCCGTGACCATGTCCCAACTGCTCGACCGAGGGCTGCCCGGGCAGCGCCAACCGGCTGGAGCCTGGAACCTGCCCGCCGGGGAGGCGGTGATCCTGGCCGGTGACGCGGCGACCGGCAACCGGATCCGGATGTGCCTCGACGTCGCCGGGATCAGCGCTGCGGTTGTGGTGCTGGCACCGTCAGGGCAGCTCGAGTGGCAGGGTGATGCCGTCGAGTGACCGCGGGCACGGGCAGTCCCGATCCATCGGCCAGGTCTCCAGCGCGGCCAGCAGCAGCGCGCGTAGCCGAGCGGTGTTCTCGCCGAACACCCGGAACACCTCTTCCTGGGTGACCGCGTGCCCACCCTCGACGCCCGCGTCCAAATCGGTCACCAGGGCGATCGACGTGTAGCACAGCGCCAGCTCCCGGGCGAGGATCGCCTCCGGGTGGCCGGTCATGTTGACCACCGCGCCGCCGATCGCGGTGAACCACCGGGACTCCGCCCTAGTGGAGAACCGTGGCCCCTCGACCACCACCACCGCACCGCCGTCACGTGGCTGCAGGCCCTGCTCGGCGCCGACCCGCAGCAGCACCGACCGCCCGGTCGGGCAGTACGGGTCAGCGAAGCTGACGTGCACCGCACCCTGGTCGTAGAAGGTCTGCACCCGCGCACTGGTCCGGTCGATCAACTGGTCGGGCACCACGAACGTGCCCGGGCCGAGCTCCGGGCGCAGCCCGCCGACCGCGCACGGCGCCAGCACCTGGCGTACGCCGAGCGAGCGCAGTGCCCACAGGTTGGCCCGGTACGGGATCCGGTGTGGCGGATGCCGGTGATCGCGGCCGTGTCGGGGCAGGAACGCGACCCGCCGCCCGCCGACATCGGCGACGGTGATCGGATCGGACGGTTCACCGTACGGCGTCGGCACCCGGTGCTCCGTCGCGTTGTCCAGCAACGCGTACAGCCCGGATCCGCCGATCACCGCGAGCTCTGCCTGCGCCTGCATCAGATCCCTCCCGTTTCGGGCAGGGTGGCCGGAAACACCGATGCCACGCCCCCGCGGTTAGACCTTAACCGGGCGCTGCCGAGCAAGCTATGGTGCCAGGCATGGCTTTCACGGCACCCGTGGCGGATCGTCGCCGCGCCGTCCGCGCGGACCGTGCGGGTCGTGACTGCGCCGCGTGGGCAGGTACGGGAGGTCGAGGTGCACGGTGAAGGTCAGCGGATCGGGGGACGGTCGATGGCGTCGATGACCGGCCAACTGCTGGTCGCGACGCCAACGCTCAAGGATCCCAACTTCGACCGTACGGTCGTGCTGCTGGTCGCCCACGAGGCCGGGGGAGCGCTCGGGGTGGTGCTGAACCGGGCCACCGAGGTGCCGGTCGCCGAGGTGCTGGGCGGCTGGAGCAGTCTCGCCCGGGAGCCGTCGGTGCTGTTCGAGGGCGGCCCGGTGCAGCCAGAGTCGGCGATCTGCCTGGCCCGTACCCGCACCCAGACCGGCCGGGTGAAGGGTTTCCACCGCATCGCCGGCCCACTCGGCACGGTCGACCTGTCGACCGACCCGGGGCCGCTCGCCGAGTCGATCTCCGGGATCCGGGTCTTCGCCGGCTACTCGGGCTGGTCGGCCGGGCAGCTGGAGGAGGAGATCAACGCCGGCTCCTGGTTCGTGCTCGAGGGCCTGCCGGACGATCCGTTCATGGCCCGCCCGGACGACCTGTGGCCGATGGTGCTGCGCCGCCAGCGCGGCATGATGGCCGCCGTGGCCCACTTCCCGGCCGACGTCTCGATGAACTGACCCTCGCGCGTCGATGAACTGACCCCGCGACCCGGGCGGCCGACCCCGCGAGATGACCGCGCGGGGCGGCGTGTGTAGTATTGCCGGGTGCCCGGGAGATCCGGGCCGACCGGGGGCCGTGGCGCAGCTGGTAGCGCACCACACTGGCAGTGTGGGGGTCAGGGGTTCGAGTCCCCTCGGCTCCACCCGTGTTTATGCACGTTGACTGACTTCAGTCGTCGATAGCTTTTTCTTGTGATTTCATGGTCGCCGGTAGTTCGTCGAGCGGTTTGAGAGTCCGTGGCCATTCCGGCCGGCCGGTCGCGGTGACCGCAGGCGGTGCGCCTCCCGATGGCATGCGGTGGGTAGGCGACGATGATCGCGGACGACGGATCGGTCGCGTCGGCACGGGTCCGTTACCGGACCCGCGCGCCCGGCACGTCTACATGATCAATGATCACCGCCGCTGGCAGCCACGGGTCATTACCGCACCGCCTGCCAGGGTCACAGCGGCAGACCGATTTGCCGTGCGACGGTGAGGAAGTCGTAGTAGATCCGACCGCTCGCGATCCGGCCGCCCCGGAACTGGTAGATCTCGCAGCTCAGACCCTCCACCGGCCGTCCGCTCGGTGGCAGCGCGTCGCCGTTGGGCAGCTCGAACGGGCCGGTCTGCGTACCCCGGTTGATCACTTCGGCGACTGCGGTGTCGCCGCGCACGATGAGCGCGGTGATCTCCGTCCGGGCGTCCGGCATCGCCCGGCGGTTGGTTCGCTGCCGGGCTAGGTATGGCTCCGGACCGGTGGTGACCTCTCCGGCCGCAACGTCATGCGCTGCGAAGTCCTCGGTCAGGAGTTCGGCCATCGCGGTGATGTCGTCGCGGTTGAACCGCGCGTACAGCTCACGCAGAGTCGCCTCGTTGCGCGCCTCGCGCTCCGGATCGGTGTCCGACTGGCCGAGCAGGCCGATCAGAAACCCTCGCGTTTCGGCGCCGAGTGTTCTGGTGCTGGTCATGGTGTACCTCCTGAGGTACCGGTTGGCGGTGGCTGCGGGCGGGTGCCGGGCAGCCGGTAGCGCCATCGTGGAATCGGACACGGCGGCCGAACTTCTCAACGTTTGCTGATCCGCGCCGGCCGTACCGGCCATCGGGTGGACCGCCCGGATCGCCCTGCCTGGTTCGCCGTCGCTGACGCCGATCGCAATCGGGGAGAGGTCCCCAGAACCGCCCGGCCGTATCCAGGAACTAGCAGCGCACGTCGCGTCGCCGCCGGTCGGACACGCACAGGCTGGCCGGCCCATCCAGCCGAAGAGGAAGCGTCAATGACGATGATGAGAACCGCCGGGCGGGCCACGGGCCACGGCCCTGGCGGCCCGAGCCGCATGCTGGCCGGATTCGCGGTGGCCGCCGTACTGCTGGCCGCCGGATGCACGACGGACCAGTCGCCACCGCCGGAGTCGGTGCCGCCGCTGAATCCTGCGCCGACGCAGCCCCAACGACCAATGCCGATCCCGCCGCCGACCAGCCCGGTGACGCTCGCGGAAGCACGGTCCTTCCCCGCCGGGGACGCGTCTGCCGACATCGTCGCGGCCGACATCGACGGCGACGGTGTCCTCGACCTCGCCACACCGAACTACAACAGCCACGATCTGGTCTACCTGATCGGCGACGGCCGCGGCGGCTATGAGCCACCGGTGACGATGGCCGCGGGTCGCACGCCGAACGGGATACTCGCTCGGGATCTCGACGGGGACGGCCACCTCGATCTGGCCACAGCAAACCTCGGGTCGGACGACGTCAGCGTCTACCGAGGACTGGGCGGCGGCCGGTTCGCCGAACCGGTGCATCATCCGGCCGGCGACGGTCCCGCCCGGATCGTCGCGATCGATCTCGACCGGGACGGTGCGCTGGATCTCGTCACCCCCAACCTCAACGGCGATGACGTCACCGTCCTGTACGGAACGGGCGACGCGACCTTCGAGGCTCCGGTGTCGGTACCGGCTGGTGACGGACCGCTGCGGATCGCCGTGGCCGACCTGGACGGAGACGGACTGCTGGACCTGGCGAGCGCGAACTACAACTCCGACGATGTCACCGTGATGCGCGGTGACGGTCGGCGTAGCTACTCGGCGCCGGTGGCGTACGCCGCCGACGACACCGCAGCCGGGATCGTGGTGCGCGACCTCAACGGCGACGGGATACTCGACATCGCCACGGCGAACTACGACGCCGACACTGTCGCGGTGCTGTTCGGGCAGGGCGGCGGCAGGTTCGCCGTACCTGCCCTGTACCAGGCCGGTGACGCGCCGTCGGACATCGTCGCGGTGGACGTCAACGGTGACGGTCAGCTCGACCTGGTGACGGTCAACTTCGACTCCGACGACATCACGGTGCTCGCTGGGGACGGCCGGGGCGGATTCGCCGCACCTGCCTCGGTGACGGTGGAGGACGGCCCACCGGCGTTGCTCGTCGCCGATTTCAACGGTGACGGTCTGCCGGACATTGCGACCGCGAATTCGCTGTCCGACAGTGTATCGGTGATCATCAACCAGGGTTGACCAGCGACGGCGGGGGTAGGCGCCGGGCGTTCGACGTCGGCGCCTGCCCCTGCGTCAGGCGGACCCTCGCCGGAAACATGAGTATTTCGAGGATCATGTCGCCCCCTCCACGTGGGCCGAATGAGCGGTCCTGTGTAGTCCGCCCTACTTCAACGGGCCTTCTTGGCTATTGTGCATCGACCGGCATCTCCGGCCCGTGGCTGCATGACAGCGCGGTAAGCCTGTCGTACACTCCGTGAGTATCCAGCTCGGTCGCTCAATGCGGCGTCAAGATCTTTCAAGGAATTGTTAGTACGCGATTCCGGTCATCGCCCGTCCAACATCAGCCAGGAGCGTCGACATGTCCCCTCGCGTGACCGGGATCGGCGGCTACTTCTTCCGGTCCCGGGATCCACAGGCTCTCGCCCGTTGGTACTCGGACAACCTTGGAATCGATCCGTGCCCCGGTGGCGACCAGGTGTGGACTCAGGCTGCGGGGCCGACGGTCTGGGCTCCGTTTCCTGAGGACACCGACTACTTCGGCGCCCGTGACCAGGCGTCGATGGTGAACTTCAGGGTCGAAGATCTTGACAGGATGCTCGATCAGCTCCGGGCGAGCGGCACGACGATCGTGGGCGACGTGCACACGGAGCCGATCGGCCGCTTCGCGTGGGCGCTCGACCCGGAGGGCAATCGCTTCGAGCTGTGGGAGCCGGCCTAGGTCTTAGCCAGATGCACGCCCGTCTTCGGCGTGTTTGACCAGTGCAATCGAGAGGAGCGCAGTGTCAGACCCAACCAAGCCACCGTTCGGCACCGTTGTCGGCTTCGACCTGACGGTGCAGGACGCTGACCGGGTACGGGACTTCTACGCCGAGGTGATCGGCTGGAGCCCGATGCCGCTAGACATGGGTGGTTACAGTGACTACTTCATGATGAGCCCGGCAGGGACGCCCGTCGCCGGAGTGTGTCACGCGCGTGGGGGCAACGCGGACCTGCCACCGCAGTGGTTGTCCTATGTCTGCGTCGACGACCTCGATGCCAGCATCAAACGTGTGGTTGAGTTGGGCGGCGAAGTCGTCGCCGGGCCCAAGGGCACCGCGCCGGAAGCGCGATTCGTGGTGATCCGCGATCCTGCCGGCGCCGTGCTGGCACTTCGCGAGCCCGATCGTCCACAGGACGGCTGACTGCCGTCCGGCTGCCGCCCAACAGAGGTTGGCCGACTCATCGGCGTCACTGACGCTTCCACTGTCGCCACGCCCGCTAGATCGTTGGCGGGCGTGGCGACGCCTCCCGGACCCCTGATCGCCGGCACCCCTTGGAGTACGCCATGACCCATACCCCCAGCCAGGATCTGATGGCGCCGTCACCCGAGCAGGGGGAGGCCGTCCTGCTGCCATGGTTGCGACGGATGCTCGAGGACAAGCCCGTCTGGCAGGACGGATACGGAGTCTGGCATGTCTTCCGGTACGCGGACGTGCGGCGGCTGAGCGCCGACCATGAGACGTACTCCTCGGATCAGAGCCGGGTGAATCCGGCAGCCGCCGAACTCGCTCAAGGTAACCTCACGATGCTTGACCCGCCGGAGCACCGGTCATTACGGCGGCTGGTCAGCGCCGCGTTCACCCCGCGTACGGTTGCCGAGCTCGAGCCACGGATCGCCGCAGTGACCCGTGAGATGATTTCAGATCTCGACGGTGAGTTCGACCTCGCAGAGCGGCTGGCCCACCCTATGCCGGTCACCGTGATCGCGGAACTGCTCGGGCTGCCCGTCGGTGACCGGGCGTTCTTCGCGGCCTGCGCCGACCGGCTGTTGAGCATCCACACCGATGATCCGAACGATCCGGCGCTGATGGAACGCTTCACCGCAGCCATGGGGGACCTGTCCGGGTACCTGCTGGAGCACTGCCAGCAACGTCGGCGGAAGCCTGCCGATGATCTGATCACCGCGCTGGTCACCGCCGAAGTGGACGCGCGACGGTTGACCGATCAGGAGGCCGTCAACTTCTGCACGCTACTGCTTTCCGCCGGTCACATCACCTCGACGCTGCTGCTCGGCAACGCAGTGCTGAGTCTTGCCGAGCAACCCTCGACGTGGCAGCGGCTGCGCGACGATTCGGCGCTGATCCCCTCGACCGTCGAGGAGGTGTTGCGGCACCGGTCGCCTTTCGCGCAGGTCGTCCGGGTCACCACCACCGATACCGAGCTCGCCGGAGTGCAGATACCGGCCGACTCGTACGTGATGCCATGGTTGGTGTCGGCGAACCGGGACCCGAGGGTCTTTGCCGACCCGGACCGGTTCGACATCGACCGTACTCCTAACGACCACATCGCCTTCGGCTTCGGCGGACACTTCTGTCTGGGCGCGCCACTGGCCCGTATCGAAGCCCGCGTCGCGCTGTCCGCGCTCGTCGAACGGTTCGCTGATCTACACCTCAACCCCAGTATCCCGCTGCGGTTCTACGGCCGTGGCGTGTTCGGTGTACGCGCCGTCCCGGTCGTGACGACCGTTTCCTGACCGAATCGGCCGGGCCCGGCCGGGTACCAGCTGAACTGAGACCAAGGGGAGATGCGATGACTGACCAGAGTCAGGAGCCCACCCGAGATGCTCGGCGCCAGCCGCCGCGGTGGACGGCAGGGGGCAGTGCCCTACTTGCCCTCTGCCTGCTTACCGGGTGTCTCGGAGTGACGGAGACGACACCCGACGAGCCGCAGGAGTCGGCGGGGGCCAACGCAGACAGAGTCACCATGTCGGCGATGGCGGAGATTTCGGTCGGTGACGCTCCGGCCGGCCTGGAGGCCGCCGACCTCAACGACGACGGCAAGCAGGACCTCGTCGTCGTCAACTTCAACTCGAACACCGCCGCTGTGCTGCTCGGCGAGGGCAAGGGCAGATTCGCGTCGCCGGTGACCTACCGGACCGGCGACAACCCCAACGGCGTGGCGTTGGCCGACCTCGACGGCGACGGCCGCCTCGACATGGTGACCTCCAACTTCAACTCCAACGACCTGACTCTGTACTTCGGCGATGGGAAGGGCGCATTCGCTGGGGCCAAGTCACTGCCAGCCGGCGGCGGCGCGATCCGGGTGAGCGCCGCCGATCTCGACCGGGACGGTTCCGTCGACCTGGCCGTGGCCAACTATCAGGACAACGCCGTGTCGATCCTGCTCGGCGACGGCACCGGTGGGTTCGCCGAGCCGGCCAAGTATCCGGTGGGCAAGGACCCGAACCGACTCACCGTCCTCGACGTCACCGGTGACGGGGTGCTCGACATCCTTACCTCGGACATCGGCGACAAGACCATCTCGCTGCTCACCGGCACGGGCGAGGGCACCTTCGGCACGGCCAAGGCGATGCCGGCTGGCGACACCCCGTCCGGCGTCGCCGTCGGTGACTTCACCGGTGACGGCAACCTCGATCTGGCCACGGGCAACTACGGCGGTGAGACGGTGACCCTGCTCGCCGGTGACGGCAAGGGGTCTTTCGAACGGAAGCAGGAGTTCGTCGCGGCGCGTGGCCCGGGCGACGTCGTCGCCGCCGACTTCAACGGCGACCGCGCCACCGACCTCGCCGCCGTCGCTCCTGAGGCGGCCGACGTCATCGTGCTGTCGAACAGCCGCAGTGACGGAGTCTTCAGCACCGCCCAGTCCTTCTCCGCAGGCGAGGCACCCGCAGCGATCATTGCCGCGGACTTCGACGGGGACAACCTCGTCGACCTGGCGGTCAGCAACTCACTCTCCGGCAGCATCACCGTGATGCTCAACGGCACCCAGACCGCAGCGGGTGCCGACCTCGCGCCGGTCGCGCTGGTCACCAACGAGAACTCGGCCACCGTTTCACTAATCGACGCCCGGTCCTCGACTCTGCTGAAGACCATTGACATCGGCGGTGACCGCCCAGGCGGGGTGGCGCTGACCCCGGATGGCCGACGGGCGTACGTCGCGAACCTCGGTTCCGACAATGTGTCGGTGATCGACCTTCCCAGCCGTCGGTTGCTGACCACGATCGCCGTCGGCCGCCAGCCCAATGGGATCGCGGTGTCGCCCGACGGCACCCGGATACTGGTCGCCAACGAGTTCTCCGACACGGTCTCGCTGATCGACTCGGTCACGAACGCGGTGACCGCCACCATCCAGGTGGGGGAGCGCCCAGTCGACGTCGCCTTCACCCCGGACGGTCGGTATGCCTACGTGCCGACGAATATATCCTTCGAAGTCGCCACCGTGGACGTGGCGCGGGCATCCGTCGTCGCCCGTACCCGCGTCGGCGCACGTCCTGGTGGGGTGGCGGTCAGCCCGGACGGTCGCCTGGTCTACGTCACGAGCATCGCCGACGACCAGGTGACGGTAGTCGACACCGCTACCAACAAACGCGTCGCAAACATCGACGTAGGTGACTGGCCGCTGAAGGTTGCCTTCAGTCCGGACGGCCAAAACGCCTACGTGGTGACCTACAGTTCCGACGCGGTCAGCGTCGTCGACGTCGCCAGGGGCGCGGTCACCACAACGATCGAGGTCGGCATCCGTCCGTACGGGTTGGCGCTGTCGCCGGACGGCCGTCAGGCGTTCGTGACCAGCCAGAGCGGCAACTCGATCTCCGTGGTCGACTTGGAGCGAGGCGAGTCAGTGGCGACCGTGGAGGTCGGCGAACATCCGATCGGGGTGGCCTCGGTGCTGGCCCCGGTGGAAACAGTCAACGCGTAGTCAGCCGAGACCAGGTGCCCGTCGACGGCCGGATTCGTCATCGGATCCGGCCGTCGGCGGTGTCACCGGTGTCACCACCTGCCGCGTGACCAGCCCGAGCAGCGCTGCTACTGCGGCGTTCGCCGCACCGATCTGCGTCACCGTGAGTGGCACGACGTCAAACGTCGCGAGAAGGTTGAGCAGCGCCAGCACCGCCGACTGAATCAGCACCGGCTCCCGCCGCCAGATCGACCACCGCGTCATAGCGACGTCCACGCCGGTCGTCCCCACCGGCGGGCGAAGGCGATTGCCTCCGGGGCCAGTCTGGTCCCGTACTCAGCCTGGTCGTCCGGTCCGGCCGGCCCGTTGCCACCGACCACCAGGACGACGATCGGCTCGAAGCCAGCCGGCACGCCCAACTCCTGGCGCAGCCGCTGGTGGTCGAAGTCCCCGAGTTGGCGGCACTGCCAGTCCTGCGCCCGCGCTTGTACGCAGATTCGGCTCACCGCCATTCCCAGCTCGTATTCGGCGCCCAGCATCGGCACGCCCTGCTGATCAGCGGTCTGCGCCAGCGCTAGCAACAACGCGGCGGCCCCTCGCGTGTGGCTCTGGTGGGCCGGGTTCAACGCGGTGCGCAGCAGCGAGAACGTCGTGTCGCCACGACAGCCCAGCATGAACCGCCACGGTTGCCGGTTCCCACTCGACGGGGTCCAGCGCGCGGCCTCGATCAGCCTTGCGAGTTGCGCGGTGTTCAGCGTCCCCGTGGTGAATCGCTGTGCGGAGTCGGCTGGCGCGAGGAGCGGGTGTAGCCCTGTCTGATCAGGTGGACTCGTGGGTGGCATGAGCAAGGCCTCCACCGGTGCTTTGATCTATCGCTTACTGGTTTATCGCAACAGCGGCAGGCAGTGATCTCCTCCGAAATCTTGCTAATCGATGAGCGCTGCCTTAGCGCAAGTTAGAAGAAGGTTGTCCCTGGGCCAAAGGGCTAGAAATTGACCGAGCGTCAGTCATGCTCGTGCCCATCAACCGAGAGGCAAGGAGATCAGCCGTGCCGCCACCCTCGGGTGCTCATCAACCAGACTGGCAGGCCGCTATCGAACCACGCGGCGAGGGCTTCCGGCTCCGTCGGGTAGCGTCAGATCCGGCTGGTTCCGGAGACGGTGCCATCTCGCCCGATGGTGCCTTCTTCGTGGCCTCATCGAAGCGGACCGGAACCGTCAACCTCTGGATATTCGACCTACATAGCGGCCGGTGGCATCAGGCCACCCGAGGAGCAGGTGATGACATCGAGGGGCAGTGGTCCCCCGACGGTCGGCGCATTGTCTTCACTTCTACCAGGGGCGGACACAAACAGATTTGGTGGTACGAAGTCGCCACCGGTCGCATTGAGCAACTGACGTTCGGCGATCATGAGGAAGAGTATCCTTCCTTCGCGCCGGACGGCCAGCGCATCTTGTACGTCGGTGGCCCCTGGGGGCGCCGGTATTTCTACATCGTGCCCGCCGGTGGCGGTGCTCCGCGTGTCGTGGACCGGCCACCGGGTAGGGCAGGTGCTGGTTCCTGGGCGCCGGACGGCCGTTGGCTGGTGTGCCATTCCTACGACGCGGGGGCCGGAGCGATCTTCCTGCAGGACTCAGCAGGCGCCGAAGAGATCCCGGTGACCGACGGGACAGCTTGGGACTACAAGCCCACCGTCTGTCCCACCCGGCAGGTCGTCGCGTTCTCCCGCAGCAACGAGGGCCGCTCGGTCATTTGGGTGCAGCGCCTCGGCGACGGATCCGGCCGTCCCCTGGTCACCACCGGAGCGGACGACCGGTGGCCGACGTGGACCGCCGATGGCCAGAGCCTGTTCTTCCACCGGCTCATCGACGATGGTCGCGCGATCGGCATGTGGAACCGTGCCACGGGCGAGGTGCAGGAGCTCGTCGGGGCGGACGAACGGCCGCGGTACGCGTCGTTCGACCCAGCGGCGCGCCGGATCGTCTACGCCAGCGAACGTACCGGACGATCCAACATCAAGATTTTGGACCTGTCCGACCATGTGGTGACGGCTCTGCCGGTGGGAGAGGCGTCCTTTCCCGCCTGGTCGCCCGCCGGCGAGCGGATCGCGTTCTGCTCGCGCCGCGGATTGGCGCACCGCTGGCAGATCAGCACGGTGGACGTGGCGACCGGTGAGGTCCACGACTGGACATCGGGGGTGGTCGGGCTACGCCGCCTGCATGGTCCGCTGAGCTGGTCACCCGATGGCGACCGGCTGCTGTTCAAGAGTGAAACCGAACCGTTCGCCGCGAACATCTACGAACTCGACCTGCGTACCGGCGGGGTCAGTGCGGTTACCGACGACTCATGGTGGGACGAGTCTGCGGCATACACGCCGGACGGCGCCGCGGTGGTCTTCATGTCGACCCGCGGCGGCGACTGGACCTGGGGCTTTTACCGCAAAGATCTGGCGACCGGCGAAATCGAGACGCTGGCGGGGCCGGACTACGTGGAACGGAACAATCCACGGCTCACCCGCGACGGCGTCCTGTTGTCGACGCTGGTGGCCGGCACCAGCGAGGAACTGTACGAGCAGTGTCCCGACGGTACGGGGCGGGTCGTCGCGGAGGCGGGTCAAGGTGTCCGCTATCCGGTGCCGTCGGCCGACGGCCGGATGGTGCTGTTCGCCCGCACCCATCGCACGGTGGAGTACTGGCTCGCCGAAAACGTCTGGGCGGCGGATTCACCGGTCGCGGACTTGGCGCGTCCGCTGGTCGCGCGGGCTGCGGGAGGTACGCCGATCAGTGAGCAGGCACCGCTGGGGCCGGTCCGAAGCCCGGTCGACACGCGACGCAGATGACGGATGTGAATCGCTCATCCGGTCGGGTGAGCTCCGGACGAACCGCCAACCAATCTGAGGAGTGCCTGTGGAGCCGCAACTACTGCGACCCGGCCCGCCCGCCGCGACGGCGCCGTCGGACGGCGCGGACAAGAACCACATCTATGACAGTGTTACCGCGCCGATCTGGCAGTTGGCCGTCTACCAGCCGGTGCATGCCGGCTGGGAGTTCACCAACGTCGGTGGGGCGGCGTTGCTCGACCAGATCACCGAACCGCTCCGACTCGGCGCCCGCCATCGGGTTCTCGAATGCTGCTCTGGAACGGGAGCGGTCAGTCGCTACCTGAATGTGCGTCGCGGTTGTGCGGTCACCGGCGTGGAGATCAACGAGAAACAACTCGATCACGCCCGCCGGCTCGCGACCGGAAACCCGGACCTGCGGTACGTGCTGGGCGACGTCGAGCGATGGCAGCCGGACGGTGCCTACGACCTCGTGCTGGCGATCGACTCGCTGAGTCTGCTCGCCGATCCGCAGGCGGTGATGCGGACCGCCCATCGGGCGTCGTACCCGCGTGGGGTGTTCGCGATGGCCGATACCGTCGCCGGTAGCAGCATGTCCGACGAGACCCGGGGACGGGCCTGGGATCTGGACGGCATGCGGCCGCTGCCGGGACCCACCGCCACGGTGCGGATGCTGCGGTCAGCCGGGTTCGACGACGTCGAACTGACCGACTGCACGGCGATGGCGGTCGAGTGCTTCGAGCGGATCGGCACAGCTCTGGTGCGGCGTGAGGACGAGATCTCCGCCCTCGTATCGGCTGATGAGCTGCGGCACTGGCGGGACTCCAGCGAGTTCTATCTGGCCGCGTATCGAAGCCGCCAGCTCACCTACTGGCGTGGCGTGGCCCGGCACAACGACCACCGCGGCACCGTGTCCGCGTCGCGGCGCCGCGCCCGAACGACCTACGGAGGGTAAGTAACGATGGTCTTCAAACGGGAGCCAGTGATCATTCAGGCCGGACTGCTGGCCGTGTTCAACCTCCTCGGCGCGTTCGGCCTCGTGAGCTGGTCGTGCACTCAGATCACGGCGGTCAACGCGGCGATCGCGGCCGTCCTCGGGGTGATTACCCGCCAGTTGGTGACCCCGCTGCACGACCCACGTGACGCCGCCGGCCGGCCGCTCAGCCGGCGTCCGGCGGGCCCGGGTGACGGCGAACGGACCGTGGCATGAATCCACGCCGTCTGACAGCACCGGCGATGGCTGCAACCCTGCTCGCCGTACTCGGCGGGCTGAGCGCCCGTCCGGTCGCCTCCGCCGCGGAACTCGCGGCGCTCGCCGCCCCCTTCGACTTCGTGGTGACCCCGCTGAATTCGGCGCCCCCGATGGCCCACGGTGACCGGACGGTCGCTCCGGAGCTGGCACATCTGCGGTCCTGGATATCCGCCGTCGGCGCCGCCGTCGGGCTGACCGACGCCGACGGCAACGGCCGTGCCGACGACACCTGCCTGGTCGATCCGCGCGACAATTCGGTACGGGTCGCCCCGGTGCGCGGCACCGGAGATCGTTTCGCCGCCGTGCGGCTCACTCCTCCCGGAAAACCCGACCCGGCGGTCGCGCCGATGGGCTGCGTCCCGACCGACCTCACCGGGGACGGAATGACGGACTTCCTTGTCTACTACTGGGGGCGTTCCCCAGTGCTGTTTGTCCGGGCGGGAGAGGGCTACCAGGGCAGGGACCTCGTCGAGCCGGCCCAGCACTGGAACACCACCGCGACCGTGATCGCCGACATCGACGGCGACGGCAACCTGGACGTCCTGGTCGGCAACTACTTTCCAGACGGTGCGCGGATCCTGGACAGGCGAGCCGACGACGACCAGCGGATCCAGATGCAGGCCGGGATGGCCCGGGCCGGCAACGCCGGAATCAACCGGTTGCTGCTGTCCCGCCCCGGCGGACCTGGCCGCCCGCCTGTGTTTGTCGACGCCAGCACGGCGTTGCCGGACCGGTCGGCACGATCCTGGACGCTCGCGTTCGGGCTGCAGGACCTTACCGGGGACCTGCTACCTGAGATCTACGTGGCCAACGACTTCGGCCCCGACGATCTGCTGGTCAATCGGTCTACTCCGGGACGTCCGGTGTTCGAACGGGTCGAGGGGCGCAGGGATGCCACCACGCCGAAGTCGAAGGTGCTCGGCCACGACTCGTTCAAAGGCATGGGCGTGGCGTTCACCTATCGCGGCGGGCAACCGCTGCCGACCGTTCTGGTCAGCAACATCACCACTGCCTGGGGGCTGCAGGAGAGCAACTTCGCGTTCGTGCCGGAGGGATCCGGCGAGGATCTGCTACAGGGGCGGGTCCCGTACCGTGATCGAAGCGAGCAACTCGGGCTTTCTCGCAGCGGTTGGGCCTGGGACATCAAGGCCGTTGATTTCGATGCGGACGGTGCGGACGAAATCCTGCAGGCGACTGGCTACCTGCAGGGCGACCGGTGGCGCTGGCCCGAGTTACAGGAACTTGCGATGGCCAACGACCAGGTGCTCGCCCACCCCTGGGCATGGCCTAACTTCCAGCCCGGCGACGACCTGTCCGGCCATCAGCACAACCCGCTGTGGACCTACGCCGCCGACCTTTCGCCGCCCCGCTACGTCGACCTCGCGCCACGGCTCGGGCTGGGCTCACCGTGGGTGAGCAGAGGCATCGCGATCGGCGACATCGATGGTGACGGCCGGCCGGACGCGGTGATCGCCAACCAGTGGCAGGACTCCGTCGTGCTGCTCAACCGGAGCCGTACGGCATGGCCGCACACCACCATTCGCCTGCTGCGGCCCGGTCCGCGCACCGGGGCGACACCGGCGATCGGAGCACAGGTGCGAGCCGTCACACCCGGTGGCGCGCAGTTGTATGCCGAGTTGCAGCCGAGCAACGGGCACGCGGGATCGTCCGCACCGGAGTTGTTCTTCGGCACGGGCAGCGGAGCTGACACGGCCTTCGCCCTGAAGTGGCGTACGTCCGGCGGTGTTCGCCGGGCCGCAGAGATCCGGTTGTCACCGGGCATTCACACCCTGCTCCTCGATGACGACGGCACGGTCCGGTCGATAGACGACGACAAGGGACGATGAACATGATCAAGACGACCGGCATCGCGACGACCACCATCGAACCGTTCGCCGACGCCGACGAGGCCGCCGCCAGCGCCGACGCTGACCCGGCGGCGGCCCGCCGCCGGATCATCCGTACCGATCGGGCCCTCACCGACCCGAGGCTGGCTGCGGCCGTCCGTCGGCACGGCCGCCCGGCGGTACGCCAGGCGCTGCGCGACGCGCAACAGGAGGCGCGGCGCGGCGCGATCTCCCCGGACCAGGTCGTCCGACACACCGCCGATCTCGTCGATCGGCGCGCCGAAGGCGTCCGTTCGGTGATCAACGCGACCGGGGTGCTGTTGCACACCAATCTCGGCCGTGCTGTGTTGTCCGCGCCGGCCCGCCGGGCGCTTGAACGGGCCGCGGGCTGCATCGACATCGAGTACGACCTCGAGAGCGGCCGGCGGGACCGACGCGGTAGGGCCGCGCTGGAGGCGTTGGCCGCGGCCGTACCGGCTGCCGGTGCGGTACACGTCGTGAACAACAACGCGGCCGCACTGATCCTGGCCTCGGCAGCCCTGGCCAGCGGTCGCGAGGTCGTCATCAGCCGTGGCGAGATGGTGGAGATCGGTGCGGGCTTCCGGCTGACCGATCTGGTCGCCGCCGCCGGTGCCCGGCTTGTCGAGGTCGGCACCACCAACCGCACCTCGCTGGCCGACTACGCGGCCGCGGTGTGGTCGGGGACCGGATTCATCCTCAAGGTTCACCCGTCCAACTACCGGATCGACGGCTTCACCTCCCAGGTCGATGTGGGCGCGTTGGCCGGGCTCGGCGCACCGGTGGTGGTCGACATCGGCTCCGGGTTGCTGGGGCCGGAGCAGGTGCTGCCGGACGAGCCGGATGCGGACACCGCGCTGCGCGCCGGCGCGGCCCTGGTGACGGCGAGCGGCGACAAGTTGCTCGGTGGCCCGCAGGCCGGCCTGTTGCTGGGCCATCGCGAGGTGATCGCCGAGCTGCGGCGCCATCCGATGGCCCGGGCGGTACGGGTCGACAAGCTGACCCTCGCCGCCTTGGAGGCCACCGTCCGCTGTCCACCCACCCCGACCCAGCAGGCACTGCGCACGACTGTCGACGAGCTGCGGGCCCGGGCCGAGACGATCGTCGGCCGACTCACCGCAGCCGATGTGCCGGCGGCCGTGACGGACACGACAGCCGCCATCGGGGGTGGTGGAGCGCCGGGGGTACGGCTGCCGAGCTGCGCGATCAGCGTGCCACAGCACCTGTCCCGGCCGCTGCGGCGACAGCCGATCGCGGTCGTCGGCCGGGTACGCGACGGCCGACTGCTGCTCGACATGCGTTCTGTGCCAGCGGAGCTGGACGAAGTCGTGACGGCGGCGGTACTGCGGGCGGCCACGTCACCCGCTGGCCAGTCGCCGGACGAACCAGGCCGGCCCACACCCATGGCGGTCGAGCGGCGATGAGCCACGTCGTCGCCACTGCCGGTCACGTCAACCACGGCAAGTCCAGCCTGCTCCGGGCACTGACCACAATGTCGACCGACCGCCGACCGGTCGAGCGCGATACGGGTCGGACCGTGGACCTGGGGCACGTCTGGACCCACCTCGACGACGGTCGGGAGGTCAGCTTCGTCGACGTGCCGGGACACCGGCGGTTCCTCGCGAACACCTTGGCCGGGGTGGGTACCAGTCCGGTCGTCATGTTTGTGGTGGCCGCCGACGAGGGCTGGCAGCCACAGTCGTCCGAGCACCTGGCGGTGCTTGCCGCGTTGAACGTGCGGTACGGCGTTTTGGTCACGACCAAGTGCGATCGCGCGACACCGCAGTGGGCGCAGGCCGACGCGGGTCGGCGGTTGGCCGCCGCAGGCCTGCCGAACTGGCCGGCGGTGGCGGTGAGCGCTCGCACCGGTGCCGGCTTGGCCGCCCTGCGGGAGGTGCTGACCAAGGTGCTGCGGCAGGTGCCGCAGCCGGACCGGGCAGCTCCGGTCCGGCTGTGGCTGGATCGGACGTTCACGGCGGCGGGCACCGGCACTGTGGTGACTGGCACCTTGCCGGCCGGGACGGTGCGGGTCGGGGACCGGATGAAGCTGGGGCCTGACCGTCGACCGGTGGTGATCCGGGAGGTACAACGGTGCGGCAGCGCGGTGCAGGCGGCACACGGCGTCAGCCGCGTGGGTCTGGCGCTGCGCGGGCTGCCGGCCGGCGTCGCCACCCGAGGCTGGGCGCTGGTAAGTCCAGGGCACTGTTGGATGTCCACCTGTGTGGACGGGTGGCTCGACCGGCCCGGCGGCGTGGACGGCCCGGCGCCTGAGCAGGTGGACCGCCCGCTCGGTGGTCGGCCGCGCCGGCGACACCTGCCGGCGTCGCTGCGGCTGCACCTGGGTAGCGCTGTCACGATCGCCCGGGTCCGGGTGCTCGACTCTGACGGCGAGTCGCTGGCCGTCCGACTCGACCTCGATCAGCGAATGCCGTTGCTGGTTGGTGACCAGGCGGTCCTGGTCGACCCGGGGGCGGCCGGTGAACGGATCGTCGGACAGCTGACCGTCGTCGACGTCGATCCACCGCCGTTGGGTAGGCGGGGTGCCGCCGCCGCTCGCGCCTCGGCGCTGCGGGACGTGACGACGGTGCCCCGCGACACCTGGCCGCTACGGCTGCGGAAACTGATCACCGTGGCGCAGTCACGGGCCATGACGGGGGCAGCGCCGCCGACCGACGCCCTGAGCGTCGGTGGCTGGCTGCTCGATCGGGCGCACCGGGACCGCCTGCACGCCAGGCTGGTACAGCTGGTAAGCGGTGCCGGCCGGGACGGACCCGCCGAACAACCGGTTCCTACCGGGCGCGTCGACCACCCGGCCGACCGGGATGGCTCGATGCCGGTGCCCGGTGTGCCGGCCGGCCAGGCCAGATCAGTGCTCGGGCTGCCCGATTCCCGGCTGCTCGGACTGCTGCTGGCACCCGGGTTGGCCCTCGCCGGAGATCTGGTCGTCCCAGCAGACCAGCAGCGGCGGATGTCCCCACGGGTGGCGACCGCGCTGGACCGGCTGCGTGCCGCACTGAGCAAAGGATCCGGCTTCGAAGCTCCCGACGCCGACGGGCTTCGGCGGCTCGGATTCGACCCATCGGTGCTGGCGGCGGCCCGCCGTACCGGTCAGGTGCTGGTGCTGGGGCCCGCCGTGGTGCTGCCGGTCGAGGCGGAACGGGCCGCCGTCGAGGTCCTTGCCCGACTCGCGCAGCCATTCACGGTCGCGCAGGCCCGCGTCGCCCTGGGTACCACGCGTAGAGTGGCCGTGCCGCTACTGGAACATCTGGATCATCGCGGTTGGACGGTCCGATGCGCGGACGGGGGCGCCCGACGGCTGAGTCCGAGAGCGAAGACAGGAGTCGAATGATGCCCGGGTCCACCCCGCAAGCCGACCCGCCGATCGGGCCGATCCGGCTCACCCAGTATTCACGTGGTGGCGGCTGCGCCTGCAAGATCCCGGCCGGCGAGCTGGAACGGCTGGTCGCAGACCTCACATTGACGCCCTCCGGGCAGCCGCTCGTACCCGCCGGCCGGTTGCTCGTCGGTCTGGACACCGGCGACGACGCCGCCGTGATCGAGGGCCCCGGAGGTACCGCGTTGATCAGCACGGCCGACTTCTTCGGTCCGGTTGTCGACGACGCCTACGACTGGGGGCGGATCGCGGCGGCGAACGCGTTGTCCGATGTATACGCGATGGGTGGGCGGCCGGTTCTCGCGATCAACCTGCTCGGCTGGCCTCGCGAGCGGCTGCCGATGGAGTTGGCCCGGGCGGTACTCCAGGGCGGTGCCGATGTCGCGGCTCAGGCCGGATGCGCTGTGGCCGGCGGGCACAGCATCGACGACCCGGAGCCCCGCTACGGCATGGCGGTGACCGGACTGGCTGACCCCGGCCGGCTGCTGCGTAACGATCAGGGCTTGGCCGGCCTGCCACTGAGTCTGACCAAACCGCTCGGCGTCGGGGTGCTCAACGCCCGGCACAAGGCGACCGGTGAGCGCTTTCCACACGCGATCGCCGAGATGGTGCGGCTCAACCGGGACGCAGCCGAATCAGCGGTCCGGGCGGGCGTGCGGTGCGCCACCGACGTCACCGGTTTCGGACTGCTCGGCCATCTGGTCAAGCTGGCTCGGGCGAGCAGAGTGGGCGCCGTCATCGACGCGTCAGCGGTGCCCTACCTGGCGGGCGCCCGGCAGGCGGTGCGGGACGGCTATGTGTCCGGCGGCACCCGACGCAACCTGGAATGGGTACGTCCGTGGGTCGATTTCGCCGGGGTGGACGAGGAGACCGCGTTGCTGCTGGCCGACGCGCAGACTTCCGGTGGTCTGCTTGTCGCCGGTGAGGTCCCGGGCGCACCGGTGATCGGCGAACTGGTGCCATCGGGAGGCACCTTGGTAAAGATCCGCTGACCCCACACCAATCTCACCAGTCACGGGATCCGTCCCGGGGAGGTGTACGGGCGCCTGGTGACGCTCCGCGGTCTTCAAAACCGATGTGACCGGGTATCCCGGTCAGGCGGGTTCGATTCCCGTCCACCTCCGCTATCGTACGCAACCGTAGAGAGGGCGCACGCTTTTTCGTTGCATAGAAATGATCTCAGGTTCGCCGCCTGAGGAGGACATCAAATGCAACGAACTTCATTGGCCGATCGGGTCGAACGGCGGCCCTGGTCGCAGCCCGGTCGATGTGGCTGGCCATGGACGTGACGAGCCTGGTCGCCTCGGCCGCAGCTGTCATCACCGCGTTGCTCAGCTACCTGGGCGGGCGCCAGATGGCTCATCTGGCGCATCGACGTGAGGTCGCGCGGCTCGCCCGACTTGTCCGCAACGACACCGCCGCCGCCGAGCAGGCCGCAGCCCAGGCCGATGAACGGGCCCGGGGTGCGGTGCTGGCCGAGCGCAACGAGCTGCTGGCGAGGTGGCGGGTGACGTTGGACGAGGCGCGAGAGGAACGCCGCCGGCTCGTCGAGGAGCATCGTGTTGAGACCGCGCGACTACGGCAGGAACACCGCGACGAGCTGGCCGGGTACCGGGAGAGCGCCCAGGCGGTCATCGCGGATCTGCGCGTACAGAATCGCGCACTGCGTGATCAGCTCAACGCCGAATACGCGAGACGCTACGGCCGGACGACGCACGACTGAGGTGGGCCGCAATCGCAAGAGTAGAGAAGAACGGCCCGGTCCCTGGCAATGAAAATAGAGGCAGCCGGGTGATGCGGATCCGAAACAACGACCCGCGACCGGTGGACGCAGTGAACGCTGTGCCGGTAGACGACCGTGCACACCAAGAAAGGACAACCCGCACATGACAGAGATCCAGGATTTCGGACGGCAGCTCGGGGGATTCCTCGGGGGTGTCTTCGGTAACGCGGCAGGTGGCGCCGGTTCGATCTTCCAGCCGGACCCGCAGGCCGAGATCGAGGTGCGCAAGCTCCTCGCCGACCTGCAGAAGGCGTTCGCCGAAGGGGACATCGAGACGATCCTGGCCAGCCTCGCCGACGACTTCACCACCTACGAACTGGGTGCCACCGACGGCTCTCCGTTGGAGATCACCGACCCGGGCGTGATGCGTGAGTACCTGACCACGCTCTTCCCCAGTGCGGGCGAGACCCAGAACAAGTCGATCAGCGCCACCCGGGTGGTGGCCACCGCGAACATGGGTTTCACCCTGGAGGGTGGAGACGTCGTGATCGCCCGCGCCGACGGGACCTTCGAGCACCAGCCACTCAACGCGACCGCGGTGGCGGTGCGTACCGCCGATGGCTGGAAGTGGCTGCACTGGCACATGTCCGAGGCGGGGTCCCGGTTCCGGGTGAACGCCAACGGCGTCCGTGTCGACCTGGCCACCGGAGCTCCGTTGCCCGGACCGACTGACTGAGCCCAGCTCCCCGGCCATCGCCGGCTGTCCGTCCAGGAGGACATTCACCATGGACCAGAACGTCGTCGGGCAGCAGGCCCCGACGGTCGAACACAACAACAACGGTGAGGAAAACACCTACCCGAACTATGTGGCGTGCTTCCATAAGGGCCTGCCGCACGACGACGATGGCGAGGTCGACCCGAACGCGTACCGCCAACTGCTGCGGGCGCTAGCCAGTCGGTCGCCGGAGAGCTTCGAGCGCGTCCCGATGGGCACCGTGGACGGCGTACGGCTGACAAACCCCCTCGCCGGGCTGGCCCGGCACGCCTCCGGCACGCCCAGCGATCGGTTCAGGCTCCGACCGGCACCCCGGTTGGACGGTGCCGAGCATTCTGCGGAAATGGTGGAACTGTACTGGATGGCGCTTTGTCGCGACGTGCCTTTCGCCGAGTTCGGCTCGGACCCGACGGTGGCTGAGGCTGCGGCTGAGCTCGGCGCGCTCAGCGACTACCGGGCTCCCCGCTCGGACGGATCGGTCACCGCGGCCACCGTCTTCCGTGGCGACACCCCGGGCGACCTGGCCGGGCCGTACCTGTCTCAGTTCCTGCTGCGTGATCTGCAGTTCGGCACGTTCCGTACGCAGCAGCGTCAGGACACGGTGCGTCCCGGCCAGGACTACATGACAACCTGGAACACCTGGTTGAAGATCCAACGCGGATTCAGCCGAGGCCTCGGGCCGCAGGACCGGGATCGCAACCGCACGCGGTATCTCGCAACCCCCCGCGACCTGGCCCACTACGTGCACTTCGACGCCACCCAGAGCCCATTTCAGCCATACCTTCACGCGGCGCTGATCCTGCAGGACCTGGACATGCCGCTGGACGCCAACCTGCCGTACCAGTGGTCGATCAACCAGCTCGGGTTCGGGACCTTCGGTTGGCCGCATCTGTACGACCTGGTGACCGGATCGACCGCCCGCGCGTTGCGGACCGTATGGTTCCAGAAGTGGTGGGTCCACCGGCGGCTGCGTCCCGAAGCGTCTGCCGGGTTGGTACACAAGCACCTCTCCGGGCGTCGCCGATACGACTTCCTCCACCATGAGGTGCTCGAATCGGAGGCGGCCCGGCGCAGCTTCGCTCGCAACGGAAGCTACCTGCTACCGCAGGCATATCCGGAGGGTTCGCCCACCCATCCGTCGTACGGTGCCGGACACGCGGCGGTGGCCGGTGCCGGCGCGACGCTGCTGAAGGCGTGGTTCGACGAGACCGCGGTGATTCCGAATCCGGTCGAGGTGAGCCCGGACGGCACCACCCTGATTCCCTACCTGGGCTCGGATGCCGCACGGATGACCGTCGGCGGGGAGCTCGACAAGCTCGCGGCGAATATCGCGATCGGTCGCAACATTGCCGGTGTGCACTACCGCAGCGACTACGCCGCCTCGCTCGAACTCGGCGAACAGGTCGCCATCGACATGTTGCGTAGTCAGCGGGGGTGGTTCGAGGAGAACTATTCGCTGACCCTGACTCGATTCAACGGGCAGTCCGTGACCATCTGACCGGATTGCCGCGGGTGTCCCGCCGGCGGGCTGACCACAGCCACCGGCGGGACACCCCCCTGTCCGCGAGACATCTGATCGACCTCCGAGGAGAAGCGCCATGCCGACCTATCCACCTGTCGGAGTCGAGCCCGCACCGACTCCGGCCGTGACGTCGACCGTCGCCGACCGACGCACTCCGGCGCTGCGCCGGTTCGCGGTCTCCATCACGGTCCTCACCGTGGCGGGGCACTGGTTCCTGGGATTCGAACAGGCACCGATCGTTCCGCTCGTCGTGGTCGGCTACGCGTACCTGTTGGACCTCGCGTTCGAGTGGTCGACCTCGTGGGCGCAGCGTCGGCGTCCGGGATTCGCGGGAGGCTGGCGTCGTCTGGTCGACCATCTGCTGCCCACCCACATCAGCGCGCTCGCCTGCGCGATGTTGCTGTACGCGAACTCGTCGCCATGGCCGTACCTGTTCGCGATCACCGCGGCGGTGTCCAGCCGCTACCTGATCCGGATTCGAATCGACGGACGGCACCGGCACGTGCTGAACCCGTCGAACGCCGGCATCACACTGACCCTGCTGCTGTTCTCCTGGGTGAGTATCGCGCCGCCGTACCAGTTCACCGCGGACATCGGAGGGGCGCTCGACTGGCTGGTGCCGGCGGCTGTGCTAATGGCGGGCACGGTGATCAACGCAAAGTTGACCGGTCGGATGCCGCTGATCGTCGGTTGGCTCGCCGGGTTCGCCGGGCAGGCCGTGGCGCGATGGCTCCTCGCCGATCACGCGTTGCCGGCGGCCTTGATGCCGATGTCCGGCCTGGCGTTCATTCTGTTCACCAACTACATGATCACCGATCCGGGCACGACACCGCACCGGCCCGTCAACCAGGTCCTGTTCGGAGTGACGACCGCGATGGTCTACGGCTTGCTCGTTCTGTCACACGTGTCGTACGGGCTGTTCCTGGCGCTGACCATCGTGTGTGTGATGCGGGGGGCGTTGTTGGCCGGCTTGGGCCTGCGACGACGGGTGCCGGTGGTCCGCCCCTAGGTCTCGACCGACCATCGGGGATGGTAGCTGCCAGCGTCATCGGGGCAGGGCAGGCTCGCACCGAGCCGGCCCTGCCCCGTGTCCTCGGATCGTCGTACGCGGCTCAGGCCGGGGTGCCGGCGCTCGCACAGCCGGTCGAGCACCCGCCGGCGTCTACGCTGCCCGGTGCCGCCCGGTCCAGGACGAGCCGGAGCAGCGCGGGGGTCAACTCCACGGGCGGATCGATCGGCCGCGGCCGTCTCAGGGCGATCTGAAAGGCCCGAACCGAGCCGCCGTCTCTAATCACAATCGGACTCCCGGACAGCCCGATGAAGTCTGCGGGTACCGCCGGCCGGGCTAGCACGTCGGTCAGCCGCGCGCCAGGGTGGAAGCCCAGCGCCACCGCCTGATAGGTGCCGTCGGGCATCGGCGCGATCCGGGTGAGGCGGTTCGTCCGCAGCACGCTGTATCCGACGGGTGTGTCAGCGTCAGTTTCGGCGTCGGATCGGAACATGGCCAGCACCGCGCAACCGCCCTCTGCCGGGCCGCCGGTCACCGTGCCGACCGGGCCAGGGGCGGTGAGCCCGTTGTCGAGGTGGGTGACGAGATCGATGAGCCGGACTCTGCCGAACGAGGCGAGGGCCACCCGGAAGCGGCGCGGCGACATACCAGTGAGTTTGCTGAATTGACCGATGAAGGTGCCAAGGCTGGAATATCCCACCTCGATGCAGATCTCGGTTACGCTCAGGTCCGTTGTCAACAGCAGCCGCCGAGCCTCGGCCATTCTGAGTGCGGCCAGGAAACGGGCCGGAGTAGTGGACGTCAGGTAACGAAAAACGCGGTGGAAATGAAATGGGCTCAGTAGCGCGGCCTGGGCGATGTCGGATAGGCGCTGCGGCTCGGAGAGGTTCTCGGTCATGTACGCGACGGCGCGTGCGACCGAATCGATCCGGGCGCTGTCGGTTGGGCTGCCGAGGCAAGCTGTCACGGCGGTGCATGCGGCGATTTGAGTGCAGCCCATGCAATTTGCTCCCTGTTTTACCGACGAGACCGTGGCGATTGTCATGAATGTGCCTCCTCTTTTTCCGGGCAGGGCCTGGGCGATGGCGTGGTTGCTCGTTTCATCGCCTGCTCTGCGTCCGGACCTGGCCACCGGTCGCCTCATGGTTGAGGTCGGGGCGAGGGTCTCGAGGCTTGCCTGGCCGGAGCAAGCCATACGGATCGGTCGTCGCCTGACCGGGTGGGCTGAGTTGGATGTCAGTCAACACCGCGCCTAGCCCTCGTAATAGATGGAATCTTGCTAATGGCTACTGCTGTGCAAGCGAATCAGAAGGTGTCGAGGCATCGACTCCCGTGGTGGTCGTGAACCCGCGGGGTGGGGATGTTCGGCTGGGCCGGGTGCCTGCGCGCAAGCTTCATCGAGTTCCCGTCGACAGTTGATATTCGCAGGTCACGCCGCTCCTGTCGGTTGAAAGTCGGGTAACTCCCGAGGAGTGGGCCCGCTTTCGACCGGTGGCAGTCCGTGTCAATACTGGCGATAAGGACCAACATGCTGATAGTTCCCCCGAGGTGGTTTATTCGGGTATCGGCTTGGGTGCAACCGCGTGGTGCCCGACGACAGGAACCGGGGCGGGCGACGTCGCCCGCCCCGGTCGTGGGGAAATCCTGGTCAGTTCATCCAGTTGGTACGCGGGCAGAACTGCACGCCTTCGATGTCGGCGACACCGTCCTGGTCGGAGTCCACGTCACCGTCACGGGTCGAGTAGATGTCGAGCGAGTTCGCGTCGATGGCGCCGTCGCCGTTCCAGTCGACCAGCTTGCCCTTGAAGGTTCCGACGATGAAGGCATTGGCCAGCGGCCCGCTCGGGGTGTCCAACGTTCCCAGGATGCTGTTGCCGGGGAACAGGACATCCTCCAGCGAGCTGCCCCGCATCGTGTCGAAGTTGAGGTAGCCCCAGGTGTGCACTCGCCCGCGGACGTAGCGGATCGCCGGCTCGCCCTTGATCAGCATGTTCGGGTCCAGCGTCCATTCACCGGAGCGCTTGGCCGCGACCATCTCGTTGCGGTGACCCAGCGAGTCGTCGTCGGCCCGTCCGGAGAGGAAGACCGGACGCAGCCCTCGCGATTCGAAGTAGAAGCTGCCACGACCGGCGTTGGCGTGGTTGGTCAGGCCGCGGAACACGAAGTTCTCGGTGTGCGGCGAACCGTCCTCATGCAGGCCGTCGAGGGTCTTGCTGATGATCAGCTTCTGGTTCCGGGTGTCGACGTTCGGGCATGCGTGCGCCTGCCCGTAGCTGCGTGCCAGGCCCTGCGGCGAGAGAGTGATCTTGCCCCAGTTGCGGCCGCTTTCGTCCAACGCGACGTAGACGTCGCAGTGGATGTTCAGCAGGATGGTTTCGTCGAACGTCCGACTCGAGTCGTAGGTGAACGACCGGTTGTCGAACGACGGCAGGCCGGTGCGCAGTTCCGAACCGAACAGCCGGGCCCACTCGCCGACATCCGGGTCGTCGTCGTTGGCGTGCCGGTCCAGCACGCGCAGCGCATCGGTGCCGCCGATCTTCTCCAGGGCCCAGAGCGCGTTCCACCGGACCTGCCGGTCGGAGTCGTTGGCGACCGCCTCGGCGAGCAGGTCGACGGCACCGCTGAGCCGCCGGTCCATCGCCTGGTACAGCGACTGCTCCCGGATCATCGGGTCCCGGTGGTGCAGGGCCTCGTACTCGACCTGCTCGTCAGTGCGAGCGTCGAGCCGGACCGCGCCGCGCTCCAGCATGTCGCCGAACTCGCTGTTGAGTAGCGCGGGATCGCCCTCGAGGTAGTGCTCCCACTCCGGAGCGCTTCCAGCGCCGCCGGTGGTGGCGCTGACCGATTGAAGCGTCATTCTCACATCACCCTTTCTCTGGTGTGGCTGTCGTGGTGCCGGACCTATTCAGATGGCGGCGCGTTTCGGAAGCAGAAACTGATCGTTCGCTTACCGCCCTCGAGAACCGCGTCGAGCTGCGTGAGCGGTTCCGACTAAGTGGTTGACGTGACTTGTGCGCGCCGGTGGAGTCGAGGCACTCCGATGCGGGGAGGTCTCGCCGGTCGCTGCTTCGCCGACCGGTGCACCGGTTGCGCGCTGACACCAGATTTCGCCATCGCCGTGCTGGCCGTCCAGTACTGGACGGTGAGCTAGCAAGAACGCAGAAACAGCGGCGGTTCGAGGCGCCGGGATAGCTGTCTGGCGGTGGATCAGCCGAGAGTTTGCCCATCTCTGTCGTGGCCGTATGGGAGATCGGCGACGCAACCCTAGCCTGATCCGCGACGACCTCGAGAACGGTCGTCACGACCAGGAGGAGGAACAATGCCGTTCTCGCTTGCCTTCATCAGCCAGGGCGCGCACCGTCGACCGCGTCGGCCGATCCGCCATCATCCGGCGGTCCGGGTGCTCACGATCTGCGGTCACCTGACGCGCATCGTCCTTCGGGCTGCGGTCGCACTCAGCGGGGCCGGTTTGCGGGGACGTCTAGCCGACCGGTACGCCTGGCAGCGGTTGGCCGGTGACCTGCTCGCCGACGCGGCCGAGCGACTCGGTCCGACGTACATCAAATTCGGTCAGATCCTCGCCACCCGGGTCGACGTCGTCCCACCCGCGGTGGCCGCGCGGCTTGGTCGGCTGTTCGACAAGGTCACACCGCCGTCGATCCGGCCGCCGATCACCGGGAGCGTCGGTGCCGCACTCGATGGCGGTGTCGGTGGTCTGCGGCGAGTAGCCGCAGGTAGCGTCGCGGTGGTCTACCGGGGCCGGCTCCGAACCGGAGAACAGGTCGCGGTGAAGGTGATCAGGCCCGGGATCGATGCCGTGATCGACACGGATCTCGCGCTGTTACGCGTGGCCGCCCGCGGCGTCAGCACGCTGCCCAGGTTTCGGCGCGCACCACTGGTGGAACTCGTCGACCAGCTCGGTGCCGCGATACGTCGGCAGCTCGACCTGTGCGCCGAGGCTGATGCGTTGCGCCGGCTCCGCCGAAACCTGGCGCATCTCGATGGGGTACGGGTGCCCAGCGTGTACCGCGAACTGTCGGACCGGACGGTGCTGGTGACCGAATACCTGTCGGACATCCGCCTCAGCCTCCCCGCCGCGCCTCCGCAGACGGCCCTGGTGACAGCCATGCGGGCAGCCTTCCAGATGGTCTTCGTTGACGGATTCGTGCACTGTGACCTGCACCCCGGCAACCTACATCTGGCAGCGCACCGGGTGACCGTGCTCGACGCCGGCTTCGTTCACGAGCTCACCCCGATCGCCCGGCGGGCCTTCGCGGAGTTCTTCCAGGCGATGGCGTCCGGCGCGGGTGACCGGTGCGCCGAAATTCTCCTGGCCACGGCCGACCGGGTCGAGCCCCCGGCAGACCTCGTCGGGTTCCGCTGCGACATCGCGGCGCTGGTGGTCGCGGCGGCTGGCCGGCCCGCAGGTGAATTCAACCTTGCGGATTTCGCATACCGGATGTTCGCCGCCCAACGCACGCGCGGCCTCTACGCAGATGTCCAGTTCGTCTATCCGATCTTGGCGCTTCTCGTTTTGGAAGGTCGGGTGCGCCAGCACGCGCCGGACGTCGATTTTCAGCGGGTGGCCATGCCCTACGTGCTGCGGGCGCTGGCTGACACCGTCTCGCTGCCGGGCTGGCGGCCGTCGCCGACCCGATAGCCAGCGAACCGCGGCGTTCGCAAAGTCGGAGAAGATCGGCGGCACCCGGTTCCAGACGATGGGTACATCGCTACCAGATCGAACATCCTGGAGTCGTAACATGCCGTGCTCATGGCGATCACTGCGCCGCCGACTGCTGACCCTCACCCCGGACGGGACGGTGGCCGTCCGTCGTGGAACTGGCCTGGCTGACACCACTACCCGAAGCGTCTTCGAGATGGTGGACCGCACGGTACAGGCCGGCTTCGACGCGGCCCTGGACTCGACCAGCGTCGGCGAGCTGGAGGCCCGGTTGGACCGCACCGCGCGGGACTTCAGAAGCTTCGCGTACGAGGGGGCCGCGGCGGCGTACGCGATGCTCGACGCGGTGGCCCCGACCCGGACCCGTCGGGTGGGCCGACTGCTGACTGGACGCGGCGCGGCACATCGCTTCCTGATCTACTTCGGGGTCGGGCGGGCGATAGGCCGGCTGCCCCGGTTCCGGTGGCGGTCGGTGCTGCCCGCCGACCCGGTGCTGCACTGGCTGGCAGTCGATGGCCTCGGCTTTCACCGGGCGACCCTCGACCCGATCAGGCATGTTCGCCAGCAGTACCGGGCCGACGTGGCGGGATGGCCGCACGGAGACTTCCGGCACTACCTGGATCGCGCGCTTGACCAAGGCACCGGCCGGGCGATGTGGTTCGTGGAGGGTGCCGACGTCGACCGGGTGATCGCGACCGTCAGGCGGTTCCCGGCCGACCGTCACGACGATCTGGTCAGCGGCGTCGGTTACGCGGCGACCTACACCGGCGGGGTGAGTGAGCCGGCGCTGCGTCGGCTGTGGCAACTCAGCGGCGAGCATCGCTCCTTCCTGGCTCAGGGCGCGGCTTTCGCCGCGCTGGCTCGCGACCGGGCAGGGCTGGTCAACGCGCACACGCGGACGGCGGTGGCCGTGCTGTGCGGCACCAGCGTCGAACAGGCGGCCGACATCGCTGAACGATCGGAGACCGATCTGTCACCGGACGGTGCGCTGCCGAGTTACGAGGTCTGGCGACAGCGGATCGCTGACCGGTTCACCTCCCGCAGCCGTCGCTAGTACCCCGACGAGGAGGGTGCCGAGCACCGCCCCGGACAGGCCCCATAGCACGCTTCTCACCCGACGGTTCCTCCTCCGCGTACCCGGTGCGACCCGACGCCGCGACACGCCGAACACAGTATCTGGTGTTGCGTCTTCTAGCTTGCTCCCATATATGGTGTACCCCGCAGCTGGTTCGGCCGCCCCTCGGCGGTGGTCGAGGCAAGAGGGAACCCGGTGTGAGTCCGGGACTGCCCCGCAGCGGTGAGTGGGAACGACCGCCGTCACCGAGCACTGGGCCCGTGGCGGGTCCGGGAAGCGACGGCCAATAGGCACGAGCACGACGCCCACGAGTCCGAAGACCTGCCAGCGTGCCGCACGCGTCGCGTGCGGTGGTCGAAGGCCGCGCGGGACGGCCGACGCCGACGACCGGTCGACACCCGGCGGAGCAGACCGTCAGGTGAGTGACCGGTGGCGTCCTCCCCGCGTGTCCGTCGACCGGTGGACAGGCACGACAAGGGGAACCGATGCAGGTACGCAAGCGCAACGGCGACACCGAACCGGTGGACGTCAACAAGATCGTCAAGGCGGTCGAACACTGGGTCGCCGACCTGGACGAGGTCGACCCGCTGCGGGTGGCGACCCGGACGATCAGCGGACTGTACGACGGGGCGACAACCGCCGAGCTGGACAAGCTGTCCATTCAGACGGCGGCAGAGCTGATCGGCGAGGAGCCGCAGTACTCGAAGCTGGCGGCCCGGCTGCTCGCCGCCTACGTGGACAAGGAGGTCCGCGGCCAGCAGGTGGCCAGCTTCAGCCAGTCCATCCGCTACGCCCACGGCCTCGGGCTGATCGGCGACGACACCGCGGCCTTCGTCGCCCGCAACGCCCGCAAACTCGACGACGCCGTCGACGTCGACGGCGACCTGCGCTTCGAGTACTTCGGGCTGCGTACGGTGGCCGACCGCTACCTGCTGCGGCATCCGCAGACCCGGCTGGTGGTGGAGACGCCCCAGTACTGGCTGCTGCGGGTGGCGTGCGGGCTGTCCCAGACGCCGGCCGAGGCGGTCGACTTCTACCGGCTGATCTCCAGCCTGGCCTATCTGCCCAGCTCACCGACGTTGTTCAACTCGGGCACCCGGCACACCCAGATGTCGTCGTGCTTCCTGGTCGACTCGCCGCGCGACGAGCTCGACTCGATCTACGAGCGTTACCACCAGGTGGCGAAGCTGTCGAAGTTCTCCGGCGGGATCGGCATCTCCTGGTCGCGGATCCGTGGCCGGGGCGCGCTGATCCGGGGCACCAACGGCAGGTCGAACGGCATCGTGCCGTTCCTCAAGACCCTCGACGCCGGGGTCGCGGCGGTCAACCAGGGCGGCCGCCGCAAGGGCGCCGCCTGCGTCTACCTGGAGCCGTGGCACCCGGACGTCGAGGAGTTCCTGGAGCTGCGGGACAACACCGGCGAGGACGCCCGGCGCACCCACAACCTCAACCTGGCCAACTGGATCCCGGACGAGTTCATGCGGCGGGTCGAGGCGGACGCCGACTGGTCGCTGATCGACCCGTCCGACGCACCCGAGCTACCCGACCTGTACGGCGAGGCGTTCGACGAGGCGTACCGCGCGGCGGAGAAGAAAGCGGTCCGGACGGTCAAGGCCCGCGACCTGTACGGGCGGATGATGCGCACCCTGGCGCAGACCGGCAACGGGTGGATGACGTTCAAGGACGCCGCGAACCGGCTGTCCAACCAGACCGGCGAGCCGGGCAACACGATCCACCTGTCCAATCTGTGCACCGAGATCCTCGAGGTCAACAGCGACACCGAGACCGCCGTGTGCAACCTCGGGTCGATCAACCTCGGCGCGCACGTCACCGCCGACGGCGTCGACTGGGACAAGCTGCGCGCCACGGTCCGTACCGCCGTGGTGTTTCTCGACCGGGTGATCGACATCAACTACTACCCGGCGGCGCAGGCGGCGGCGTCGAACCCGCGCTGGCGGCCGGTCGGGCTGGGGTTGATGGGCCTGCAGGACGCGTTCTTCACGCTGCGGCTGCCGTTCGACTCGGCGCCGGCCCGGGAGCTGTCCACCCGCGTCCAGGAGGAGATCTTCCTGACCGCGCTGGAGACCTCCGCCGGGCTCGCCGAACGGTTCGGCCCGCATCCGGCGTACGCCGAGACCCGGGCCGCCCGGGGCGAGCTGCACCCGGACCTGTGGGGTGCCGAGGTCGGCCAGCCCGAACGGTGGGCCCGACTCCGGTCGACGATCGCCGCACACGGCCTGCGGAACTCGCTGCTGGTCGCGATCGCGCCGACCGCGACGATCGCCTCGATCGCCGGCTGCTACGAGTGCATCGAGCCGCAGGTGTCCAACCTGTTCAAGCGCGAAACCATGTCCGGGGAGTTCCTGCAGATCAACACCTACCTGGTCGGCGAGTTGAAGGCGCGCGGGCTGTGGACGGCACCGGTCCGGGAGCAGATCAAGCGGGCCGAGGGGTCGGTGCAGGGCATCGCGGACCTGCCCGCCGACGTGCGGGAGCTGTTCCGTACCGCATGGGAGCTGCCGCAGCGGGCGCTGATCGACCTGGCCGCCGCCCGCGCCCCGTACGTCGACCAGTCGCAGTCGCTGAACCTGTTCCTCAGCGCACCGACCATCGGCAAGCTGTCCTCGATGTACCTGTATGCCTGGAAGTCCGGGCTGAAAACCACCTACTACCTGCGGTCGCGCCCGGCGACCCGGATCCAGCAGGCCACCGTCGGCATTGCGCCGACCGCCGGGCCGACCGCCTCGCCGACCGTCAGGCCGGTCGTCGCGACCAGCGACGACGAAGCGCTGGCCTGCTCCCTGGAAAACCCCGAAACCTGTGAGGCCTGCCAGTGACCACCGTCTCCGGAACCAGCAGCGCAACCGCGACCGCCGCCGCCAGCGACGCCACGACCGGAGCGGGTCGGCGGCAGCTGCTGCTCGACCCCGGTATGGACCTGACCCTGCGGCCGATGCGGTACCCGCAGTTCTTCGACCGGTTCCGGGACGCGATCAAGAACACCTGGACGGTGGAGGAGGTCGACCTGCACTCCGACCTGCCGGACCTGGCCAGACTGTCGCCGGCCGAGCAGCACCTGGTGTCTCGGCTCGTCGCGTTCTTCGCCACCGGCGACACCATTGTCGCGAACAACCTGGTGCTCAACCTCTACCAGCACGTCAACTCCCCGGAAGGACGGCTCTACCTGTCCCGGCAACTGTTCGAGGAGGCGGTGCACGTCCAGTTCTACCTGAACCTGCTGGACACCTACGTGCCGGACGAGCGGGAGCGGTTCGCGGCGTTCGCGGCGGTGGAGAACATCCCGTCGATCGCCCGCAAGGCCGAGTTCTGCTTCAGGTGGATCGACTCGATCTTCGAGTTGCGGGAGCTGCGTACCCGCGCCGACCGGCGGGCCTTCCTGCTGAACCTGATCTGCTTCGCCGCCTGCATCGAAGGGCTGTTCTTCTACGGCGCATTCGCGTACGTGTACTTCCTGCGGTCCCGGGGGCTGCTGCACGGCCTCGCCTCGGGCACCAACTGGGTGTTCCGCGACGAGTCGATGCACATGGCGTTCGCCTTCGACGTGGTGGACACGGTCCGCGCCGAGGAGCCGGAGCTGTTCGACGCCGAGATGGAGGAGCAGGTCAGGCAGATGCTGGCCGAGGCGGTGGAGTGCGAGGTGCAGTTCGCCGCGGACCTGCTCGACCAGGGCGTGTCCGGGATGTCATTGGCCGACATGCGGGAGTATCTGCAGCACGTCGCCGACCGGCGGCTCGCGGTGCTCGGCATCGAGCCGATGTACGGGTCGAAGAACCCGTTCGCCTTCATGGAGCTGCAGGACGTGCAGGAGCTGTCCAACTTCTTCGAGCGGCGGGTGTCGGCGTACCAGGTCGGGGTGACCGGCTCGGTGACCTTCGACGACGACTTCTGACCCGCGTACCGGCCCGGGCCGGCGGGGCCGGCTGTTCCGCGAAGGTCGGCTACCCCGCCTCGGCCCGCTCCGTCACGGTGCGGATCGCCGCCGCCGTGCCGACCGCGATCTCCTCGACCTCGTCGGCGGAGACGACCAGCGGCGGGCCGAGCAGGATCACGTCACCGTTGACGCCGTCGGCGCAGCCGGTACCGCTGTAGAGCAGCAGACCGGCGTGCCGGGCGGCGGCGACGACCCGTTCGGCGACCCGGGCGGTACGGGCGTACGGCCGCGCGGTCTGCCGGTCGGCGACCAGTTCGACGCCGACCAGCAGGCCGCGACCGCGGACGTCCCCGACGTACGGCGAGTCGGCCAGTTCCCGGCGCAGGGCCCGGCGCAGCGACTCGCCGGCCCGCCGGCCGGCCGTGACGAGGTCACGCTCCCGCAGCACCCGCAGCACCGCCCGGCCGGTGGCCGCCCCGACCAGGTGGTGCGAGTAGGTGAACCCGTGGGTGAAACCGGTGCGCGCGATCGTGTCGTGCACCGGGCCGGCGGCGACGGCCAAGCCCAGCGGCCAGTAGCCCGAACTGGCCCCCTTCGCCGCGACCAGGATGTCCGGGCGTACGCCCCAGTGGTCGACGCCGAACCAGGTGCCGGTGCGGCCAAAGCCGGTCATCACCTCGTCGGCGATGAGCAGCACTCCGTACCGGCGGCAGACCTCGGCGACGGCCGGCAAGTAGTCGTCCGGCGGGACGCAGGCACCCAGCCCGGCCCCGGCGATCGGCTCGGCGATGAACGCCGCGACCGGCCGGGCCCGGCACAGCTGCGCCAGCGCCGCCGCGTGCCGCGCCCCGCAGCCGACCGGATGGGTGTCCGGGAACGGGCAGCGGTACTCGTACGGGGTCGAGGTGTGCACCGCCTGCCCCAGCCACGGCAGGTACGGCGCACGCAGCCCGGCCCGGCCGGAGACGTCCAACGCGCCCCGGGAGTTGCCGTGGTAGGAGCCGACCCGGCCGACGACGAGGTGCCGGTCCTCGCCCCGGGCCAGGTGGTAGGCGCGGGCCATCTTCAGCGCGGTCTCTACCGCCTCGCTGCCGCCGGAGACCGGGAAGACCAACGGATCGTCCATCGGCAGTACGGCCGCGAGCTCGGCGGCGTACTCCTCCAGCACGTCGGCGCGGAACATCGAGCCGTGCGCGTACGCGACCGCGCCGGCCTGCTCGGCCTGCGCCCGGACCACCTCGGTGACGCCGTGGCCGATGCCGACGACGATCGCCCCGGCGGCCGCGTCGAGGTAGCGCTTGCCGGTGGTGTCCCACAGCTGCGCGCCGAACGCCGAGGCGATCCGTGGCGCGTCGTCGGACACCCGGCCGAAGACGTGGCTCATCCCGGTACGGCGACGGCCCCGCCGGCTGCGATCTCCCCGCCGGCTGGGGCCTTTCCGTTGCCGGCGACCTTTCCGTTGCCGGCGGCCTGCATGTCGGCGGCAACCTCGGCGACGGCGGCGCCGAACAGCCGCAGACCGGTCTGCGCCTGGGCCCGGGTGATCACCAGGGGCGGCGACATCCGTACCGCGTTGACGCCGGCCTCCAGCACCAGCAGGCCGCGACTGAACGCCGCCTGCTGTACCTGGCCGGCGATCTCGCCGGTGGGGAACTCGACGCCGATCATCAAGCCGACCCCGCGCACGTCGACGAGTAGCTGCGGGTACGCCTGCTGCAGTTCGCGCAGCCCGGCGAGCAGGAACTCACCCTGCTCGGTGGCGTTGTCGAGCAGGCCCTCCTCCTGGATGACCCGCAGGGTGGCGAGGCCGGCGGCGCACGGCACCGGGCTGCCGCCGTAGGTGGAGCCGTGCGCGCCCGGACCCCAGGCCTCCATCAGCTCGGACCGGGCCAGGAACGCGCCCAGTGGCAGGCCGGAGGCGATGCCTTTCGCGCTGATCAGGATGTCCGGCTGTACGCCGGTGTGCTCGATCGCCCACATCCGGCCGGTGCGGCCCATGCCGCACTGCACTTCGTCGGCGACGAGCAGGATCCCGTGCCGGTCGCAGATCCGCCGCAGCCGGGCGAGCCAGCCGGCCGGCGGCACGATGAAGCCACCCTCACCCTGGATCGGTTCGACGAAGATCGCCGCGACCTCGCTCGGATCCACCTGGTGCTCGAACAGCACCTCCTCGATGAAGTCCAGCGAGGCTGGTGCGTAGGGCGCGTGCAGCACGCCGGGCAGCAGCGGGCCGAATCCCTTGTGGTACTTGGACTTCGACCCGGTCAGCGTCATCGCCCCGTAGGTGCGGCCGTGGAACGATCCGTAGAAGCTGATCACGTACTGCCGGCCGGTGGCGTACCGGGACAGCTTCAGCGCGCCCTCGACGGCCTCGGCCCCGGAGTTGGTCAGGAAGACCCGTACCGGCCCGTCCATCGGTGCGGTCTCGGCCAGCGCCTGGCACATCTGGCCGTACAGCGGCAGGTAGAAGTCGCTGGCCGAGTAGTGCAGCAGGGTCGCGGCCTGCTGCTGCACCGCTTCGACGACGCTCGGGTGGCAGTGGCCGGTGGAGGTGACCGCGATCCCGGCGTTGAAGTCGAGGAACAGGTTGCCGTCGACGTCCTCGACGACGGTACCGTGGCCGCGCCGGGGCGCGATCGCGTAGGCGCGGGGCAGCGACGGGCTGGTCACCGCTTGGTCGCGGGCCAGCACTTCGCGGGCCTGCGGTCCGGGCAGTTCGGTGACCAGGTGCGGTTGCGGGCGGTCCGGGTCGAACCAGTCGGGGATCGTCGTCATCAGGCCACCACCGTCTGCGACTGCTCGCGGAGGAACTGCTGGAGGTAGTACGGTCCGCCACCGGCCTTGCCGGTGCTGCCGGAGCCCTTCCAGCCGCCGAACGGCTGCACCCCGGGCCAGGCACCGGTGGTGGCGCCGGCCGGCCGGTTGACGTAGACGACGCCGGCTTCGATCCGGTCGAGGAAGTGGTCGATCTCGCCCTGGTCGGTGGAGAAGAACCCGGCGGTCAGGCCCAGCGGCACGCTGTTGGCCCGGTCCAGGCCCTCGTCGACCGAGTCGACCGGGCTGACCGCCACGAACGGCACGAACAGCTCGCGCTGGAACAGGTCGTCGTCGGGCGGTACGTCGGCGACGACGGCCGGCGCCAGGTAGTAGCCGTCGGGGCGGCCGTCGACCCCGGCGAGCACCTGGCCGCCGGTGACCACCCGGCCGATGGTCGCGGCGTGCGCGACGGCCTCGCCGTAGCGGCGTACGGCGGCGGCGTCGATGACCGGACCGAGGTACGTGTCGCGGGCCAGCGGGTCGCCGACGACCAGCGACTCGGCCCGTTCGGCGAGCCGGGTGACGAACTCGTCGTGGAGTTCGCGCGCCACGTACACCCGGGAGCAGGCCGAACATTTCTGGCCGGAGAAGCCGAACGCGGAGCGGGCGACGCCGGAGACCGCCCGGTCCAGGTCGGCCCGGGCCGAGACGATCGCGGCGTTCTTGCCGCCCATCTCGCAGACGACGGGCCTCGGGTAGGCGCCGGTGAACGCCCGGATGATCGACATGCCGGTCTTGTACGATCCGGTGAAGGTGAGGCCGCCGACGCCGGGGTGCGCCACCAGCGTCCGGCCCGGGTCGTCGCCGCCGGGGAGGAAGTGCGCGACCCCGGTCGGCAGCCCGGCGTCGACCAGGCACTCGAAGAACTTCCAGGCCGAGAAGGTGCCCTGCAGGCTGGGCTTGAGGACGAGGGTGTTGCCGGCGACCAGTGCCGCGCCGGCCGGCCCGGCGGTCAACGCCATCGGGAAGTTGAACGGGCTGATCACGGCCCAGACCCCGTACGGCTTGAGCACGCTGCGGGTGGACTCGTTCGCGGCGATGGTCGCCATCGGCTGGTCGAAACCGTGGTGCTTGTCATACATGTCGCAGTAGTAGCGGATCAGGTCCGCCGACTCCTCGACGTCGCCGAGCGCCTCCAGCCGGTTCTTGCCGACCTCCATGCTCATCAGCGCGGCGTACTCGTTGGAGCGGTCGCTGATCAGGTCAGCCGCCCGGCGCAGCACCGCGACCCGGTCCGGCCACGGTGTCGCGGCCCAGCCGGGCGCTGCGGCGTGAGCGGCCGTGACGGCCGCGTCGACGTCCTGGTCGGTGGCGGCGGTGACGGTGGCCAGCTTGAGCGTCACGTCGCCGGGGCTGACCAGCTCGGCCGGGTCGACCCCGGGCCGGACGGTGCCGTCGACCACCGGAGTCAGGCGCTGACCCAGCCAGGCCCGAGCCCGGTCCGCGCCGTCCTCGTACGCCGTGTGCAGGTCCTCGTTGTCAGCGGACAGGGTCGCGTAGGTGACCCGGAAGCGTGCGGCCACGGAAGAACTCCTTTCGGCAGGACGGCACCCCGGTGAAGGGTGGCAAAAATTCCAGACATCATCGCGTCATGCAGGAAAATCTACTGCGCAATGCGTATCAGAAGCAAGAACTTCTCCGCCGAGCAGGGCCGCTGCCGGGCCGCCGGAGGCTGCTGCAGGGCTCACGACAGACGGGACCGGGGTGCCCGGACCGGCCGTCAGGCCAGCCCGGACACCCCGGTCCGTGGTGTTTCGGTCAGTCGCTGCGGGTCAGGAGACACCCAGGGTGGAGAGGTAGTCCGGGTTCTCCGACAGCCACGCCTCGACGGCGGCCGGCTCGTCACCCTCGTGCACGTTGAACATCAGGTCCTCCAGCGAACCGAGCTGCTGGTCGTCCATCTGGAACTTCTCCAGCATCGCGGTCACCTCGGGGAAGTCCGCGCTGAACCCGGTCCGGGCCAGCGTGGTGATCTCCTCGGCGGTACCCAGGGTGCCCTCCGGGTCGGCCAGGTCCTTCAGCTCGTAGTTCGAGTAGGCCCAGTGCGGGTGCCACAGGGTCACCACGATCGGCTCCTCGTCGCCGATCGCGCTCTGCAGCGCGGCGAGCATCGCCGGGGTGGACGAGGTCCGCAGCTCGTAGTCGTCCAGCCCGTAGGTCGGCATGACGTTGTCCTGGGTGGCGGCGGTCAGACCGGCACCCGGCTCGATGCCGATGATCTCGTTGTTGAACAGTTCGGCGTTGTCGGCCAGGTCTGCCAGCGAGTCGACCCCGTCCACATAGGCGGGGACGGCGATGCTCAGGCTGGCGTTGTCGTACCAGACCCCGATCGTCTCCAGGTCGTCGCTGTACTCCTCCATGTAGGAGGCGTGCGTCTGCGGCAACCAGCCGTCCAGGAACAGGTCGATGTCACCGGAGGCCAGACCGGAGTAGACCACGCCGGCTTCAACGTTGGTCAGCTCGACCTCGTACCCCTCGGCCTCAAGGATGTTCTGCCACAGGTAGGAAGCGGCAATCGCCTCGTCCCAGGCCATGTAGCCGATGGTGATGCTCTTGTCGACGGCGTCGGAACCGTTGTCGCTGCCGGTGTCGCTGTCGGCGTCGCTGCCGCAGGCGGCGAGCCCCAGGGCCAGTGCGGCGGTGGCCGCCACCGTGGCGCGGCGTAGCGGGTTGTTGCGGAACATTCGTTGTCGTCCTTCCATCGTGTTGCCCTACACCGGCGTACTCGCGGCAGCGAGGCAGGGCGCCGGCACCGGTGACCCTCCCTGCGGGATCTCGGTTCGGATACGGTTTAGCTCTGGTTCGGTCTCGGGTCGGGCCGGTCCGGTCGGACTTGCGGGTCAGGCTTCCTGCAGCGCCCGCTGGGCCTTCGCCGACCGGGTACGGGCCCCGATCGAGTCGGTCAGCCGGTCGAGCACCACCGCCAGGATCACCACGGCCATGCCGCCTTCGAAGCCCTGGCCGACCTGGAGCCGGGCGAGTGCGGTGTTGATCACTTCGCCGAGGCCGCCGGCCCCGACCATCCCGGCGATGACGACCATCGACAACGCCAGCATGATCACCTGGTTGACCCCCTGCATGATGGTCGGCAGGGCGAGCGGCAGCTTGGTACGGAGCAGGACCGCCCAGGGCGACGCGCCGAACGCCTCGCCGGCCTCGATCACCTCGCGGTCGATCTGTCGCAGGCCCAACTGGGTCAGCCGGACCCCCGGCGGCATACTGAACACCACCGTAGCGATCACCCCGGGGACGGCGCCAATGCCGAAGTAGAAGATCGCCGGGATCAGGTAGACGAACGCCGGCAACGTCTGCATCAGGTCGAGCACCGGACGGGTCACCGCCGCGGCCCGCTGGTTCTCCGCGATCAGGATCCCGAGCGGGACCGCTATCGCCAGCGACAGAGCACTCGCCACCAGCACCAACGCCAGCGTACTCATGGTCTCTTCCCAGTAGGGCATGCCGGCGACGATGCCGAGCCCGACGGCGGTGCCGATGCCGAACTTCCACCCGCGCAGCCACCAGCCGAGCGCCGCGAAGATCAGCACCACGACGATCGCCGGCGGTGCGAGCAGCACGTCGACCAGGGGATCCACCAGCGACTCGACGAACGTCGAGATCCCGTCGAAGAGCGCACCCAGGTACTCGGTCGTCCAGTCGACGACGAACTCGAACGCCGCGCCGATCCGGACGTACGGGAGGATGCTGTCAATGCCGTCAGCGGCGTTCATGAACGGTCTCCCTCCGGGCTCAGCACTGCATCAGCCGGGGTTGCCTGATCGGGGACTGTCGCGGTGATGGTGCCCACCTCGCTGGAACTGGTCGGCTCGGCGTCGTCGCTGGTCCCGTCGCTGGTCCCGTTGCCGGCGTCGCTGCCGATGCTGCCGAGCGCGGTGAGCAGGGTGATCCGGGGGATCACGCCGGCGAGCCGGCCAGTGGCGTCGGTCACGGCGAGCGGGTGCGAACTTTCCGCACAGGGGGTGAACAACTCGGCGACCGGGGTGTCTTCCCCGGCGACCCGGACGTGGTCGGTGGTCACCACGTCCTGCAGGTTCCGCCGGCCGTCGCGGACCGCCTGGTCGATGACGTCGTCGGAGACCGTACCGAGGAACTGCTTGTTCTTGCCTGTGACATAGATCGCGGAGGTCTGGGTCTCCCGGAGGATCCGGGCGGCGACCCGGGGACCGGAGTTGACGTCGACGACGCCGAGCGGTCGCTCCATCACCGATGAGGCGGTGAGGATGCGGGTACGGTCGACGTCCGCCACGAACTGTGCGACGTAGTCGTTCGACGGGTCGGTGAGGATCTCCTCGGCGGTGCCGAGCTGGACGATCCGGCCGGAGCGCATCACGGCGATCCGGTCACCGAGGCGCATCGCCTCATTGAGGTCGTGGGTGATGAAGACGATCGTCTTGCCGAGCTGAGCCTGCAGGTCCAGCAACTGGTCCTGCACCTCGCGGCGGATCAGCGGGTCGAGGGCGGAGAACGCCTCGTCCATCAGCATGATGTCGGTGCCGGCCGCCAACGCCCGGGCCAGGCCGACCCGCTGGCGCATCCCGCCGGACAGCTCCTGGGGCAGTTTGTCCGCCCAGCGGTCCAGACCGACCAGGCGCAGTGCCTCCATCGCCCGCTCCCGCCGTTCGGCGCGGGGCAGCCCGGCCGCCTCCAGCGCGTAGCCGGCGTTCTCCAGCACCGAGCGGTGCGGCAGCAGCGCGAAGTGCTGGAAGACCATGCTGATCTTCTCGCGGCGCAGCTTGCGCAGCGCGGCCGGCTTGAGCTTGGTCAGGTCGACGCCGTCGACCTCGACCGAGCCGCCGGTCGGGGTGAGCAGGCCGTTCAGCATCCGGATCAGGGTGGACTTCCCGGACCCGGAGAGCCCCATCACGACGAAGATCTCGCCGGGCCGGACCTCGAAGTTGGCGTCGACGACGGCTGCGGTGGCGCCGCCCAGGTTCGCCGGAGCATCGGGTTGGCTGGTCTTGAGGCGCTCGAGCGCCTTGTCAGCACGTTTGCCGAAAATTTTGTACAACGATTTCACGACGATTGCGGACACGATCTCCATTCCAACGAATGTCGTGACGCTGGTCCCAATCGACGCACACGGCAGGTGTTCATCGACCGAAATCGAGTCGTCGGACGGTCGGTGGGCAAGTCAAACCAGGTCTGTGGTGGGGGTTTGCACCCGACCATACCCGACGGTCTGCCACGAACGAAAAACATCCCCGTACGGGATGTTTCGGGCATCTCGCACGGGGTGTCTGGGGGCGGTGCTGCCATTCCAGCTGTTCCATTGTCGACGGTATCGCCACCGAATCAGGTATGTGTGCTGGCGGTGCGGCAAAGCGCACACCGCGCTCGCCGGCCCGAGATGCGAGGTATGACGAGGAACCTCCGGTTATCCCGGGGGTAGGGCCCTGACCTGCGGCGGCGACGCCCAAGGGCGCCCGGCGGAGGTCTGTGCCGCAGGTCGCCGTAGCTACCTGGATAACAATTCATCGGCAACTGGGTGGGCCACTGCTGATCTGCGGAAAAGGGCGGCCGGGGCGACGGTTCGGGTTGAACGTGATCTCTCGACGGTGAATCAGTAATCGAGTTTCGTAAAATGTGCTGGCAGGGTGTGGGGGAGTGCGGTGCCCGAAGTGCCGCTCGATCGTCGTGAATGGTTGGTGCAAATGAGCGGGCAAGGGTTTGCGTGGCGATGAGCGCGCTAACCTCTCTGCACCGCCCTGCCGTCCTGCCCTTCACCTCTGTGGCTCTGCTCCCTGCCTCTGCCGCCCTGGCACCTCGCCCGATGAGCCACCTCCCCCGCTGGGCCGCTGCCTCCGACTACTTCCCACTAACAAGCCGTGCTGGCTCACCCGGACTTCGCAGCCCGAAGGCGGTTCTGGAGATGGGCACCCTGACCTGACGGTCGAGAAAGTTGCATGTTCAGTGTCGGTCGGGCAACGACATTCGTGGCGCCCGACGGGAGCCCTTGCGGGTGGAACTGTCGACCCGACCACTGAGTGGATCACTGCGGTCGATCCGGTCTCTTGCCTGACTGCCCCGCATAATTGGGCAAAACCGCCTATAGTCCTGTCTATGCTCAGTACTCGGGCGAGAATCCGGCACGCCATCGGTGACCAGCGGATCATCCGCGTCCAACGGCTCGTGGCACCTGTCGTGCGCCGCAACCTGACCCTGCTGGCCAGGGTCTACGACACCGACAAGGGTCGCGGACACGGCTACGCCGCGCTGTACGAGCGGCATCTCGGCGACCTCCGCGACCGCCCGATCAACCTGCTCGAAATCGGCATCGGCGGCTACGACTCAACCACCTGGGGAGGTTCGTCGCTGCGCACCTGGCGGGACTACTTCCAGCGTGGCCAGATCCACGGCCTCGACATCGCCGAGAAGCAGATCGACGAGCCGCGAATCCACGTTCACCGCGGCGACCAGTCCGACCAGACCTACCTGCGGGAGCTCGGGCGCCGGTACGGGCCATTCGACGTCGTCATCGACGACGGTAGCCACGTCAACGCGCACATCCGGGCATCGTTCGACGCACTCTTCGTCGACCACGTGCGACCGTCGGGCTTCTACATCATCGAGGACATGTCGACGGCCTACCTCGACGAGTACGGCGGCGGCCCGCCCGGAGACCAAGGCACATCCGTCGGACTCGTCCAGAGCCTCTGCGACGATGTGAACCGACGGCACTGGGCGGGGTGGCACGGACGGCCCGCCCTACCCGTACGGGCCGTCCACGTCTACGAAAAGATCGCCTTCGTCCAGCACGGCTGACCACCGGCGGAACTGCAGTGGACATCGACGACGCGGCGACGGTCAGCCGAGTCCCTTGACGCCCGGATAAGCCGTGTCCGAAAGAACCTGTACGGCGGTGCCTGCGGCGGAGGTAGAGGGGTGGTACACCCGCAGCGGATGCCGCGTTCGACCTTGTCAACCCACGAGTGGGGTTTGCCGATCCGGTTCGCGAAGACCTGTTGGGTGAGTCCGCGTCGGGCGCGGAGTTGGGCGATCCGCCGGCCGATGGGCTGGTCGGCGATGCGGTGGCGGCCGGGCGCGGTCATCGGTGCATGCTCCGGTGGATCTCCTCGGTGGTCGCGCCGCAGCGGGGGCACCACCGGGACTTGATGCGGATCGCGAACAGGCCTAGGAGGAAGCCGGGCATCAGGCCGGCGAAGACAATCGGTAGCAGTTTGGCGATCACGAGCACTCTTACCCTCTGGCGAGGCCGGCGGGTCGGAGCGCGGCAACGCTCCGACCCGCTGGCCCGTTTCACCGGAATCGGATTCGGGTCACCGCCAAAATCCGATGTGCCCAGTTGACCCCAGTCGGGTGGTGACAGGAGGGGGTGCGCGTGGTGCGTATCGGTGCGGATCAGTGTCAGGGCAGCCTGCCGGACACCAGGTCCGCTACCGTGCGTGAGAGCGACCACTACGGATGAAGGGTCGATGCGGTGGCAGTCAGCGGGGACGGGATCACGCGCTTGTTGACCGAGGCGGCTGGCAGCCTGAGCAGTCGGCACGATCCTGGACCTGCGCGCCGCCGAGGCGTACGCCAACAACCACGCCGTCACCGACACCCGCCGTGCGCTCGACAGCGCCTTCGACCGGCTCACCGACGAACGTCCGGAACACGGCGACCCCGACTGGGCGTACTGGATCAACGAAGCCCAGGCCCACGCCCAGGCCGGCTACTGCTACGTCAAATTCGAAGACTGGATCCGCGCCCGCGAACACCTCCGAGCCGCGCTACGACTCCAGGACGACGAGTACAGCCGCGAAGGCGCGCTGCGCAACGCCCTGCTCGCCACCACCTACGTCCGGCAGGACCAACCCGAGCTGGACAAGGCACTCGCCCTCGGTGACCAGGCCGTCCAGACCCTCACCGGGCAGGTCACCTCCGCCAGGTGCATCAAGCACGTCCGCAACCTCGTCGGCGCACTCGGCCCCTACCGACGCACCCCCTCCGTCCGCCGATTCTGCAACGACGCCAAAGACCTCATCGCACGTGAGTAGGCCAGCAGCCATCAGACGAGGGAGCGAGCATGGAACGTAACACCTGGCGCACGTCGAGCCGGTCCGGCAGCAACGGCCAGTGCGTCGAGGTCCGCGACCGGGGCACCCAGATCGACGTACGCGACTCCAAAGCCCCCGCCGCCGGGACGCTGACCTTCGACCCCGCCGCCTGGACCACCTTCACCACCACCCTCAAGTCCGACGGCACCCGCCCGTAACCCCTGGCTCCCCCTGCTCGTGGCGACTCTCCACACGGGCCGCCGCGAGCGCACCAACTGCGTCAGTCACGGCCGATGATGGTTGCCGAGTCGGCAGGCAGCATGCGCCGACGGATCTACCTGACCCTGCTCGTCTCCGCACCGATGTCGCCTGCACACGAGTGGATCATCGCCCAGCAGTCGGCCGATGTTGCGTCGGCGACCGGCAGGCAGGTCGCTCATCCCGGCCTTACCTGACGCACCGCAACCATGATCAACCGCCTACGCTTCACCCCTGGCAACCGAGCCATCACTCACGATGCTTGGTGCCGCACTCAACAATTACCAGACACCCCAGGAATCTGTAGGCTTGAGGTCACTACCGGGTGTAGTCCATTTGTCTTACATCGACTTAGATATTTCACCGATCTTCTCCCGTAGAACTGAATTCTCCTTCAAGGTTTCAGGAATCGCGATGGATCCGCGCTCCGCGATGACCAGAGAGGTCAAAAGGAGACCTTCAATCAGTTCCTTGCGAACGGGGTGCCGGCTGGCCCAGTAAAACTCCGAGAGGGAGCCGATGAATCGAGAAAACGCTATCGAGTCGACCTCGCAAGTGTCGTTCTCGGCAGGCTTTAGTCCACTGTCGACACCTAGCATCGATGCCACCTTTTCCGTCAAGGCAACATAGAGCAGCCCAGTCTGCAGAGCAGGATCCCAGACATCGTCACCTGAGATTGTAAAGTAGTAGCTCACTCGGCGATCTCCAACCGCAAATCTAGCCCCGGATGCTCTTGGCGCAATCGAGCGAAGCGCTCCTGCAGGGCGGATCGAAATCTGGGGTCAACGCCAGGCCTCGTAAATCTAAATCCTATGCCTCGCGCTCGGCGTCGAGCCCTCACCGAAACAGGTCGAAGGCACCCGAGCGAAGCTCAAACGCATGGCCAACCGCCAGGTCCTCACCGAAGACAAACCCGGAGTATTCACTCTCGCCCAGAAAAGGACGTAATCTTCCGAACTGCCCTCTGAAGACCACCTTCAAAGCGCCCCGCAACGTCAGCCTCAACCCCTGGCGCATCAGTCAAATCGTCGCGGCCGGCCTCGTCGTCCTCCACATCGAACACGACCGGACCAACTGACACAGTCCGCGATCAGAAGCTCGCTCGGACAGAATCATTGAGGTCAGTGGCTCCGAGACCCGGGTTTATCCCGTCGTCACCCACGAGCGGACGGATGCTCGTTCGCGATTGCCACCCAGGCTATCAGAACCCACTTTTCATGATCCATGAGCAGTACATGAGTTATTGAATCGTTCCTCAAGGACCCAATTGCCACCCACCCGACCGCCCCCTGCAAGGTATCCAAAAATCCCTCGAACCCATACAGTTTCTTACCTTGCTCGACAGCGATTTCACCCCTGGTGCGGTAAGTGTTAACAACATGAGATGCGCGGACTATCGCGAATCGAATCCGCTGCCCGATCAGGGGGGCGACCTCGACCTGCATTCCGGACAATCCTGCCATCTCACGAAGGGCATCAGCCAACACTTCATCGACTACGCGCTCCTCATCCATGGATTGCACCCCCTACTTCTTAACGTACGTGATAGTGCTTCTGAACCTTCACGACACCCTGAATAAGCACTTCACTCTCCCCCCACTTATCCATCCCCATAAATGCCATATCAATGATGGGACCCGTTGTTCCGCGGCGCACCATCAAAACAACACCCCTACCCGAAAGGTTCCTCGCATGCCTCTCGGCCGTTGTCCTACTGGAGGTCCATGAGGTGTAGATACTTTCCGTATTGTTGTCGTTGTGAAGAACTGGGTCACTGTGACCACCCATCGGCGTCACCGTGCCACCGTGCTGCGCATTGTATGAACGATGGTTTTCGTCTACCCCGCGGAAGAACCACTCGCTTTCGTCTTCTGGAGGACCCTCGTCGCCGCAATTGTGCGTGAGGACCGGCGTATCACCGGCGAGTACATGGTACGTGTGGACGTGGCTGATGGTGAGGTTGTGGACGACGGCTCGCGGGACGGTCCTGCGGTGGATTGCGGTGATTTGTATCCAGGTGCCGGTGCTGGTGTGGAGCCATTGGCCGGGTTGGAGGTCGGTGGCGTCGGTCCACTGGTCGAGTTCGGGGACCCAGAAGGGGTGTCCGTCGGTGGCGGTGACCTGGGCGGTCTCCGGGCCGTGCTGGCCGTCGGTGTCGATGGTGATCTTCACCAGGTGTTTGACGCCGTCGCCGGTGATGGTGGCGGTGACGGTCTCGACGCTGGTGGTGCCGGTTTCGGGGTCGGTGGCGATGACCTTGTCACCGGGCTTGACGTCCTCGATCGGCGTGGTGGTGCCGTCGGCCATCAGGACCTTGGTGCCGGGGGTGAAGCTGTTGTTCAGCGGGCAACTGTCGGCGGGTTTGTCTCCTCCGCCGCTGGTGCCGCCGTTGGAGCGGGTGCTGGCGCCGGTGTTGCCGCCGGGTTTGGAGCTCGCCTTGCCGCTCCCGCCTCCTGCGCTGGTCCGGCCGCCGCCTCCGCTGCTGGTGGAGGCTTTGGGGTTGGTTTTGGCCTGGGCCTGTTTTTGGACGGGGTTGCCGGTCTTCTTCGACGCGTTGACAGCTTTGTTGCTGGTGGTGTTGGCCTTGTCTGCGGCTTTCTTCGCGAGGGCCTGGGCGGCGCGTTTCGCCCGCTCAGCGGCCGCCTTCTTCGCGTTCAACGCGACGGTCTCGGCGGCGCGGGCCGCCCGCAGCACCGCCTGGGCTGCCGTTTTCGCTTTCTGCCAGGCCCTGATCGCGGAGAAGGTGCGTTCGACGGCCTTGACGATCCGGCCGAACGCTTTGAACAGTTTGAAGGCGGGCACGAACTCGGTGACCAGATCGACACAGGACCACACGTCGCCGCCGAAGCAGCCCAGCGCGGCGTTGAGGCCGATGAACTCCTTCAACACGTCCCAGGCCACCGACAGGATGACCGACGTCATGGACCGGCCCGCGGCCGACCGGGCCTGGGCGACCTGCGCGGTGGACAGACCCGCCCCGGCCAACGCCGCCGCCCGCTCCGACGCGGTCAGGCTGATCGACAGACCCGACGGGTCGGCGTGGGTGACCGGGTTGTTGTGCGCGTACGCGTACCCGTTGGACTGCAACGGGTCCGCCACATCGAGGACCGGGTCGGCGGACAGGAACCGGCCCACCACCGGGTCGTACAGGCGGGCCCCCAACGGGGTGTAGCCGGACGCCTCATCCGGGACCGCGCCCAGGAACCCGGCCCGGGTCTTCAGATTCGTGGCCAGCACGTCGACCGCGCGGGGGTTACCGAACGGATCCCGTTTCAGGATCCGTACCGGCATCCCCGCCAGGGTCGAACCGACCTCCGCGTACGGGCTGCCCTGATGATCGGCCGCGACCGCCGCCAACTGGACCGACGCCGACCCGTAGGCGTACCGCAGCATGCCGCCACCCGGCACCGCGTAGCTACGCTGACTGTTGACGTTCACCCCACCAGCCGCCACCGTGACCACCGCGTCGGCCAGGTGCAGCGTCGCCCGCCGGTCCTGCACGGTCAGCAACCGCGCCCCGTCCGGACCGTAGACGTGCCGGGTCTCGTCCTGCGCCGACCACACCTGACCGGTCGCGGCAGCATCACACACGGCCAACACGACCGGCGTCGAGTTCACGGTCGCACCACCATCGACCGCCAGACACAGACCGGACCCGGTGTGCCGCAACTGCCCGACCACCGTACGGGTCAACCGCTGCGCCGCGGTGCCGTCACACGCACGCAACTGGACAGCCGACCCGGCCGTGTCCCCGTCCGGCTGGACACACCAGTCGTCGTACACCCGCAACGTGCCCAGATCGGCATCCGGCTGCCCGTCCACCACCGTGAACGACCACCGCTGCGCCGTCGTGCCGTTGCACTCGTACAACTGCACCTGCTGACCGGCAACCGCGAACCCCGCCTGCAGGTCCAGACACTTACCCACCACACCCACATAGGCGGTCCCGCCACCACCGCCCTGACCGGCGATCCGCTCCACCTGACCGTCGTAGGTCCAGGTCAGCTCCTGCACGTCACCGGAAGGCACCGACTGCACAGACCGCGTCTCACCGGTTGCCTCGTACAACCGCTCGGCCTCGGCCGTCACCTGCGCACCCGCCGGCGTCACATACTCCTTACGGACCGACGTCAACGTCCGCGGCTGCGACCCGTCCGCGCCGCCGTAGCCGTACGTCGTCGTCGCGTCCTTCCCGGTGTCACCACCGAGGTCCTTCTCCACCAGCTCCGACCGGTTACCGAGCAGGTCATAGGAGTACTCCTGCCAGTAGCCGGCCCCGTCCGGACCCGCCGCCACCGACGCGGCAGCCGGCGCCACCGCGCACGAGGTCTGGTCGGCAGCCGTCCACGCCCCGGTCAGCTGGCCCAGCGGGTCGTAGCCGAAACACTGCCGTTCCTGAATGCCGGCCGCGTGCTCCCGGATCGCGGTGACGTTACCGGCCGCGTCGTAGCCGTACGACCGGTGCGACACCAGGTTCCCGCCGACGATCGCCTGATCACCGGTCTGCTCCCGGAACACCCGCTGATCGGTCAACGCGCCACTGGCGTCGTCGTACGACGCCGTCGTCCACACCCGGTGCGGCTGCGCGCCCAACGTCGACCGGAGCACCTGCCCGTACGGCGAGTAGACCGTCTCCGCGCCGTACCAGTCCTGCCCGGACACCGACAGCGGCAACCCGTCGGCCGTGTACCGGACCAGCACCTGCTCGGCCGGCATCCGACCGACCGCCGGCAGGTCGACCGACGCCGGCAGCCCGGTGTCGGTGTACGCGTAGCCGTACGTGTAGGACTCCGCCAGACCCCACATGTCGGCGACCGACTGCGGCAACGTCAACGTCGTCGACGTCGGCTGGTAGTCGTCGGTGTAACCACCGACCTGCTGCGTGTACGCCAACCCGTCGGTGTAGCGGGTCGCGGCCGCCGGCAGCCCGATGCCACCCGGCGCGGTGTCGTAGCCGTACTCGGCCAGCAACGTCCCGCCCGGCCCGTCGAGCCGCTGCTGCGTCGGCCGGGACAGCTCGTCGTAACCGTTCCACACCGTCACGCCACGCGCGTTCGTCGAGGTCAGCGGCCGGTCCCGGTGGTCGTACGTCAGCGTCGTGCTGCCGGAGTCCGGGTCGTTGGCGGTGACGAGCCGGCCGCGCTGGTCGTAGCTCCAGGTCCACGGGCGGTCCGGGTCGGCGGAGTGGGTGGCCGACGCCAGCTGGCCGCGCGGGTGGTAGCCGTACCGCATGGTGGTGAACTCGGTGCGCGCGGCGTCGGTGAACGTGTCGACCCGGACGGTGCGGCCGATGGCGTCCGAGTAGGTCCGGTACGACGGCGAGCCAGCCGGGTTGATCACGGTGGAGTGGTCGGTGCCGTACTCGTAGCGGGTTGCCCGCTCCGGTGCTTCCGTGCCGCGCAGCACCGGCATCTCGGTGACGACCCGGCCGAGACCGTCGTAGGTGTAGCGGGTGGCGTTCGGCACGGCGGTGTCGGCGAGCGGGGTGAACAGCCCGCCGCTCGGTGCACCCTCGGCGTAGTAGGCGTTGTTGGTCTGCCACACCTCACCGGAGGTGTTGTAGAGCGTGTCGCTGATCAGCCGGCCGCCGCCGACGGCTTCCTGCTGGCTCTGCCGTTCCCGGCCGAGCCCGTCGTAGAGGGTGACGGCGGTTTCGACCCGGTTCTCGTGGCCGCGGCTGCGAGTGACCACGTACGGCGGTTTGCCGGCCGGCAGGTGGTATTCGGCGCTGAAGTCCGGGACCGCGCCGGCGGTCGGGGTCCGTCCGGGCGCCCAGACTTCGACGAGGCGACCGAGCGGGTCGTACGTCGACTGGCTGACGTGCCCGTTCGGGTCGGTGCTGCGTACGGCGACACCGCGACCCGGGTCGACCTCGACGGTCTGTTCGTGGCCGAGCGAGTTGCGTTCGACGACCTCGTAGGCCTGCCCGGTGGCCGGTTCAAAGGTGGTCGTCGAGGTCCTACCGTCCGGATCGGTGCGGGACACCACCCGGCCGATCGCGTCGAAGGCGACGGTGCCGTCGCTCTGGAAACCGGACCCGTCGGCCTTCAACGACCAGGAGCCGGTGACCAGGGCCCGGGTCGACGCGGCGAGGGCGGTGCCGTACGGCTGGCCGTCGTAGCCGACCCGGCTGGCCGAGCTGAGTGTGGTCAGGTCGTCGAAGTCGGCGTCCGCGCACAGCGTCGGGCTGGTCCGCAGCTGGCGGGTCATCCCGATGACGTGCTGGTCGGCCCGGTGCAGGTAGTCGACGTACGTGCAGGACTCGTCGCCGGGGCGGCCGGTGTCGCCTCGGGACTCGACGTGCGTGGGCAGCCCGTACATCGTCTCGTAGGTGGTGCGGGCTTCGACGACCCGTTGGGTGCGGGTGTCGTCGCCGGTCCCGGAGGATCGGGTGTACGTGATCTGCCGGGGTTCGGTGACCCGCCAGGCGCGTAGCGGGCTGAGCCCGTCGTCGCGGTCCCGCCGGGCGAGTTCGGTGGCGGCCGGCACGGTAATGCTGCGGGTCAGCCACGCCGCGTCGGCGTCGTCGGCGCTGGTGTAGGTGAGTTCCTCGGCGATCCGGCCGGCGAACGGCTCGGCGTCGGAGGCGATCAACACGCCGTCGATGTCGTGGACGTCGACGGTGTCGCCCAGGCCGCGGAAGTACCGGGTGACGGACTTGCTCCGGCGGCTGCCGATGGCCGGGTCGTCGTCGCCGGTGATCACGGTGACCTGGCCGAAGCCGGCGAACCGCGAGTAGGTGCGGGTGGACTTCTTGGTGAACTCCTGCTCGGTGAGTTTCCAGCCGGCGTCGGCGTAGGAGTACCGGGTGACGGTGGGGTAGGCACCGTCGACGGCGGGCAGTTCCTCGACGGTGTCGACGACGTACTTGTGGAACCAGTCGATGTCCTCGACTGCCGGGTCGGGGTGCCAGTAGGACGGATAGCAGAGCCGGGTGTTGGCCTTCAACGCGGCGGTGTCGTTCTTGCCGGGCAGGCCGGTGCCGGTGTCGCAGGCCCCGGTCGGCTGCTTGTACGTGACGATCGTTTCGCCGCCGTACTCGTTGATGACCCGGCCGATGCGCAGCCGGGAGAAGTTGGGCCGGTCGTCGCGGCGTACCCGGTTGGGCATGTCGTCGGGGTTGGCTTCGAACCGCACCGCGTTGAGGGCGATTTTGTCGTCGGGGTTCCCGCTACGGCCGTAGCCGGTGCGGGTGACCGACTCCAGCCACAGTGCCGTGTTGAGCCCGGTCCGCAGGATCGGGAAGGACTGCTTGAGCCGGTATTCGTCGACGGTCTGCAGTGCGGTGGAGCCGGGCTGCCGCTGCGCTGAGGTGGTGATCCGGTCCAGTCGTTTGCGGGTGAAGAACGCCGGGGAGGCGTTCCAGCACTTCTGCCCAGCGGTGCAGTGCAGGTCGGCCGGGGTGTCGTACCAGATCCGGTAGTTGCTCGGGTCGGTGCTGGTGAAGTTGGCTTCGGTGCAGGTCAGCGAGCCTTCAGCGAAGCAGCGTTCGGCGACGGTGAAGGAGACCCCGGCCAGCGGCGCGGCCGAGTAGACGCTGTCGGCGCGCTGGCCGTAGTCGATCCGGGTCAGGTAGCCGCCCCGGTCGTAGCGGACCGGGTCCTTGAAGTTGAAGTTGCGGGCGTAGTAGTTGATCTCCTTCGCCCACCACAGGCTCATCGCGTTGCCGTGGACGTCCTCGACGTAGTCGAGGGACCAGCGCCACGCCTGGGTGCAGGCCGACCCGGCCCAGTTGCCGACCTGGTAGCAGGGTTCACCCGGGTGGTTGCCGTAGACGGGGGCGGTGAGCACCGAGTTGGTCACCGGGTCGCCGGACGACCAGCCGGGCAGCCGGTGCCGACCGAACCAGTGCCGGGTGCCGTCGCGGGTGGTGACCACCCAGTACTCGCCGTCGGCGTCGCCGTTGGCCAGCCCGGAGTCCTTGAGTAGCTGCACCTTGGAGCCGTCGCCGTTGGCGGTGATCCAGGTTTGCTCGTCGTCGTCGAGGACAAGTTCGGTGGTCATCCCACCCAGCGACAGGGTGGCGTTGTTCGACCCCCAGCACAGGTCACCGGTGCGGTGGCTGGCGTTGTTGGAGCCGGCCTTCTTCGAGTCCTGCCGGCAGTTGGCGTAGCTGCGGGTGATCGACCCGGCGGCGTAGTCCCAGCCGTCGCCGATCCAGGAGGCCTGGTTGTTGGTGGCCGAGGTCCGCCCGTCCACCGACTGCGACGAGTACGACAGGTTGACCTGCGGCATCAGCCCGCCGGAGGTCTCCGGCACCTGCACCTGGTAGCCGTAGGTGAACGCGCCGGAGGAGGAACCGGCCGCCCAGGAGCCGGAGGAGAGCAGCGGGGTGGCGGTGTAGTCGCCGGCCGCTGACGCGCCGGTGTCCAGTACGCCGACCACACTCGACGACGTGGCGGACGTGGTGGCCCGGCCTGCTGCGGGCTCGCCCGCCAGCAGCGCGCTGACCGGGACGGTGCCGCGGACCACGCGCCGGGTCGACGCCACCGAGACCTGGCTCGGTGCCGGGGTGAACTCGCCGGTCCCGGTGATGCCGGCACCGCCGGCCTGTGGTCCGGCGCTGCGGCCGGTGCTGCCGTCGGCGGTGGCGCAGTCGCCACTGTCCGGGGCGTCGTAGACGCATTCGGGCAGCAGCAGGAAGCCGAACCGGTCGGCGGCCTGCGGCCCGTACAGGTCGGCGAAGGTGGTGTAGTCGACGGTCAGCGCGACCTCGGCGGCCGGGTCGGCGGTGGCCGGCGGGGTGATCTTCATGATCAGGCCGGCGACGCCGGCGGCCTGGGACGCCTCGGGGGCGGCGAGGCCGACAGCCCAGCTGCCGGCGAGATCGGCCGGGTCGCCATCGGACGGTACGCCGAGCGCGACCGGCAGGTCGTCGACCGGCAGCGTCTCACCAGCGGCCACACCGGTGAGGTCCACGGTGCCGTCGCCGGACTCCCACGGGGTGACGGCCTGCGGTTCGTACGGCACCACCGGTACCTCGTCGGCGGTGGTCAGGTCGGATTCGGCTGACTCGTCCTGGCCGACCCGTTCGGCGTCCGGGATGTCCGGCAGGTCGACCTCGATCGCTTCGCGACTCATTCCCGGGCCGGGTATCGCCCATGCCTGCGCGGGCAGGACCGTCACCACCATGACCGCCGTCAGCAGGAGCGTGCCGCCCCGGCTGGCAAGCCGTCGGCCGAGCCGGCGTGCTCTGGTACGGGTGGCTCGGTCACCGGCGGCTCGGCGGTCCAGCTGCCAGGACTGTGGACCGGTTCCACGCATGCGCGTCGACTCCCAGGCGCGAAGAGAAGGTGCGGACGGACCGCGAGAGCACACGCCGGGTGTGGGGCACGGTCGTGAGCACTCTGCGTCAAGTTGATCTGACACTCAAGTGAGCGGCAGGTTGACGGCAGGGATCTGAGTGAACTGCGTCACTGGTCAATCACGACCTGTGGTGGCAATCTGCACACAAGGCGTAGAGATCTTGAAATCGCAATACATGGATGAGTTGCCACTAGCAAAAGCTGACAAAGACTCGTATTCCGGCGCGGGTGGCGATGCGCACCAGTGGGATATATCAGGTTAATAACGTTAAAGAGGGGCGCGTCGACAGTGGTGTCCGTGCGATCGTGTGCGGACTTCTGCCCCGTGGCCGCCGAGCGGGCGCAGTGGTGTCCACATCGTCCCTGCCCACCGGGTCCCACGGGAGTAGACCGCAGTGACCGCGCCTCGCCTGCTCAGCCCATTCACGCGTACGCGCACCAGGCTCGCTCTGACCGTCGGTCTGCTGGTGGTCGCGCTCGTCGCCGCGACGCTGCCCTGGCTGCGGTCCACCATCGACCGGCTCGTCGCCCCGGACCCGGCACCGTCGGCTGGCCCGCTCGACGACTCAGCGGCCCTGGCTCAGGCCCGCCGCACCGGTGAGGAGGTGCTGATCGACACCGCGACGACCGCCACCTCACTCACCTGGGCCAGACCGGACGGGCAACTGCGTACCACCAGCCACGCCATCGCACAGCGGGCCCGCGACACCACCGGGCAGTGGGCGGAACTCGACACCACCCTCACCCGCACCGGTGCGGCCGACCAGGGCCGGGCCGACGGAGCCGGCCGCAGCCGGGTCACCGACGACGCCGACGGTCTCGGCGTACGGCCGGTCAACGCCCCGGCACCGGTCCGCTTCTCCAGCGGCGGAGCGGCCGCCGACCGGTACGCGGCAGCGGACAACCAGCCTGCCGACACCACCGACACCACTGACCGGGTGCTGGCCGAGCTGGACCTCGACGGTCACACCATCACGTACACCTGGCCCGGTCCGCTACCCGAGCCGGTGCTCGACGGCCCCCGGGCGCTCTACCCCGACGTGCTGCCCGGCGTCGACCTGCTGATGGTGGTACGCGACGACGGCGGCGTCGGCCAACTTCTGATCGTCAAGACGCCCGACGCGGCCACGGTGGACTCGGTCCGCCAGATCAACTACGGCCTGCGGTCGGCGACCGCTGTCTTCCAGCACGATCCGGTCACCGGCGGGGTCCGGATCCTCGACCCGGCCGACGACGAGGAGATCAGCTCCATCCCCACCCCGTTCGGCTGGGACTCCTCCGGACGCAACACGGACGACCCCGACTCGCCCCCGCGTACCTCGGTGGCCACCACGACCGACGTGCTGAGCCTGTCCGGCCTCAGCGGTGCCGAGCCGGGCTCCAAGGTCGGCCAACTGCCCAGCACACTCGACGGTGACGGCACCGGTGAGGCGCGGCTGCGGCTGGACGCGGCGGCCAGCGGACTGCTGGACGACCCCGATGCCCGGTTCCCGATCTTCCTCGATCCGACGATGCGCAGCACCACCCAAGCGTGGGCGACCATCTACAGCCAGCACCCGAATACCAACACCTGGAACGGCACCAACTTCAACAACGGCAGCACCGTCGCTCGGGTCGGCTACGAGGAGGAGACGCCGCTGCGCGCCCGCACCTTCTGGCGGATGGGATTCAACAGCAGCATCGAGGGCGCCACGGTCAGTTCGGCGAGTCTGCGGCTGCTGAACAACCATTCGTGGAGCTGCCAGGCCCGGGAGATGCGGCTGTGGCTCACCGGTGCGATCTCCTCCGGCACCACCTGGAAGAAGCAGCCGGACTGGATCTCCGAGCAGCAGCGTCGGTCGTTCGCGCATGGCTACAGCAACCAGTGCGCCGACGCGTACGTCAGCTTCGACGTGCAGCAGGGGGCCCAGGCCGGCGCGACCAACGGCTGGTCCCAGATCACCTTCGTCATGCGGGCCACCGATGAGGACGACACCCACACCTGGCGCAAGTTCCAGGTCAGTGCGACCGAGCTGACCGTGGTCTACAACCGCAGCCCCAACGAGCCGACCGCCGGCACCATCACACCCGGCGGAAACTGCGCCCCCGGGCCCGGCGGCGGCACCCTCGTCGCCCGGACCAACCTGGTGCTGGCCGCCACTGGTTCAGACCCGGACGGAAACCTGCGCGGGCTGCGCTTCCGCTTCTGGCCCACCGGCGGCACGGTGCCCGCCGGGACCCTCGTCACCAGCCTGAGCAGCGGCCGGGGCAGCGTGACGATCCCCGCCACCAGCCTGGTGGACGGCGTCACCTACTCCTGGGACGTCCGGTCTGAGGACACCGACGGTGCGACATCGTGGTACTTCCCGCCAGGTGATCAACCCTGTCGGATCACGATCGACGCCAGCGCGCCACCGGCTCCGGCCGTCACCAGCGACGTGTTCCTGGCCGCCACCCCGGACGGAGCGACCTGGGCAACGGTGAAGTTCGGCCAGACCGGTCCGGTCACCTTCACCGCCGCCGACGCCGCCCAGTTCAGCTACGCGCTCGGCGGGCGTGAGCTGACATACGTGACCGCCAACTCCGGCACGGCGACCGTGCCCGACCTGCGACCCCGACACTCCGGCCCGACCACCCTGCAGGTGTACGCGTACGACGCGGCCGGCAACCGGAGCGCCCGTACCGACCACACCTTCTACGTACCGCCTCGCGACACCGCCGACGGGCCGGGTGACACCGGCGGTGACGGACGACCCGATCTGACGATCATCGACGCCGACGGCAATCTGCGGACCTATCCCAGCGACACCGACGGAGCCCTGTACGGATCCCTGGCGGCGTCGTACAGCGTCGATGGCCAGCTCGACCCGGCTGGTCACTGGTACGACCCGGCGACCTCCCAGGTCGCGCTGCTCACCAAGTACGGCGACGCCTTCCCCGGCGACGGCGTGACCGATCTGTTCGTCCGCACCCCCGACGGCGGCTTCTGGATCTACCCCGGCGACGGGTACGGCAGCTTCGACGTCGACGACCGGATCCGGGTGCGGTTGCCGGCCGACGCACCGGACCCGGCCATCTGGACCCAGCTCAAGGCCGTCGGGGACATCACCGGGGACGGTCACCCCGACCTGGTCCTGCGGGCCGGCCCCGCATTCTGGACGTTGAGCGGCTACACCGGAGCCAGCTTCCAGCAGGCGACCCTGATGGAGGGCACCGCCTGGGCCCGGCGGGAAATCGTCAACGTGGCCGACATCGACCAGGACGGCACCCCGGACCTACTGTGGCGCGACTTGGACAACGGCAGAATGTCTGTGCGGCACGGCCTACCTGGCACCGTCGCTGGTAGCGTCGACCTGCACTCGTTGAAGTTGGCCATAAACTCCCGCGACGGTGACGTCTCCTTCGGCACCGGCTGGTCGGCCGCGAGCGTCGACCTGGTGATCGGCGTCCCCGACGTCAACGGCGACGGCATACCCGACATGTGGGCCCGGTGGACGTCGGACGGACAACTGCGGGTCTACCATCCCTCCACCTCCGCCGCAGGCACCGCCGTACAGGTTCTTTCAGATGCGGCCTATCCGGGCGTCAAGGGCCTCGGCTGACCGCCGCATCGTCGACGTCCGTTGCCGATCTGCAAGTCGAGCCGTTGATAGGGATCCGGGCGCAGCAGTAGTCGCAGCCGTTCGAGCACGGCGCATGGCGTAGCCGGCGGCGCGGGCACCGGCCCGGGCACGTTGCGGGTGTACGACGACTGGTGTGTCCAGCCGGACGGGGACACGGCCGGGTCGGCGGTCCAGCTGCGTGCGTGTGACGGCACCGCGGCGCAGCGGTTGACCCGTACGGTGGCCGGGCAGTTGCGGCACACCGGGTCCGGTCTGTGTCTGGCGGTCGATGGTGGTGCGACCGCGAACTCGACGCCGGTCGTGCTGGCCGTGTGTGATGCTGCCGCGACCGGTCAGGTGTGGTCGGCGCAGGACGAGACCCGGCACGTCTACGGTCCGGACGGGGCGCGGTTGCTGACCGTGCAGGACCGGCGGGCGACGCTGCACCTGGCCGACGCGGTGGTCACGGTGGCCGCTGGTGGGGTGAACGTCAACAGTCAGCGCAGCTACGCGGTGCCGGGTGGCAGCATGCTGCGGTACGCCTACGGGTCGGCGTCGGTCCAGTTGGCGGCGGTCGCGGCCGATCATCAGGGCAGCCCGTACGCGGAGGTCGGTTCGACCCTGTCGGGGATGCCGGTACGGATCCTGAAACGGGATCCGTTCGGTAACCCCCGCGCCGTCGACGTGCTGGCCACGAATCTGAAGACCCGGGCCGGGTTCCTCGGCGCGACCCCGGACGAGGCGTCCGGCTACACCCCGTTGGGGGCCCGCCTGTACGACCCGGTGGTGGGCCGGTTCCTGTCCGCCGACCCGGTCCTCGATGTGGCGGACCCGTTGCAGTCCAACGGCTACGCGTACGCGCACAACAACCCGGTCACCCACGCCGACCCGTCGGGTCTGTCGATCAGCCTGACCGCGTCGGAGCGGGCGGCGGCGTTGGCCGGTGCGGGTCTGTCCACCGCGCAGGTCGCCCAGGCCCGGTCGGCCGCGGGCCGGTCCATGACGTCGGTCATCCTGTCGGTGGCCTGGGACGTGCTCAAGGAGTTCATCGGCCTCAACGCCGCGCTGGGCTGCTTCGGCGGCGACGTGTGGTCCTGCGTCGACCTGGTCACCGAGTTCGTGCCCGCCTTCAAACTGTTCAAAGCGTTCGGCCGGATCGTCAAGGCCGTCGAACGCACCTTCTCCGCGATCAGGGCCTGGCAGAAAGCGAAAACGGCCGCCCAGGCGGTGCTGCGGGCGGCCCGCGCCGCCGAGACCGTCGCGTTGAACGCGAAGAAGGCCGCCGCCGAACGGGCCAAACGCGCCGCCCAGGCCGCCGCGAAGAAAGCCGCAGACAAGGCCAACACCACCAGCAGCAAAGCTGTCAACGCGTCGAAGAAGACCGGCAACCCCGTCCAGAAACAAGCCCAGGCCAAAACCAACCCCAAAGCCTCCACCAGCAGCGGAGGCGGCGGCCGGACCAGCGCAGGAGGCGGGAGCGGCAAGGCGAGCTCCAAACCCGGCGGCAACACCGGCGCCAGCTCACGCTCCAACGGCGGATCCAGCGGCGGAGGAGACAAACCCGCCGACAGTTGCCCGCTGAACAACAGCTTCACCCCCGGCACCAAGGTCCTGACGGCCGACGGCACCACCACGCCGATCGAGGACGTCAAGCCCGGTGACAAGGTCATCGCCACCGACCCCGAAACCGGCACCACCAGCGTCGAGACCGTCACCGCCACCATCACCGGCGACGGCGTCAAACACCTCGTCACCATCACCATCGACACCGACGGCCAACACGGCGACGAGGGCAGAGACCCAGACACCACCAACGGCCACAGCGACCCCGGTGTCGCCCAGATCACCGCCACCGACGGACACCCCTTCTGGGTCCCCGAACTCGACCAGTGGATCGACGCCACCCACCTCCAACCCGGCCAGTGGCTCCAGACGAGCTCCGGCACCTGGGTCCAGATCACCGCCATCCACCGCAGGACCGTCCCACACGCCACCGTCCACAACCTCACCATCAGCCGCGTCCACACGTACCATGTGATCGCCGGCAAAACCCCGGTCCTCGTCCACAACTGCGGCGATGCAGCGAAGCACAGCGTAGATAACCTTGCGGACTCGCTAGACGACAATGTCGTATTCCATTACACGTCCGAAGGCAATCACGCCAAAATCATGGACGGCGGTGTGGTAACTGCGAACGCAAAGGGCGTCACGTACTTCACAAGGGAGATGCTTAGCTCTAAGGAAACAAGCAACGCACTCTTCATGGGAAGGGGCGGGGACCGAGGAACCCACCTGATCGCGTTCAGGTTGCCCGCTGGGACTAAACTGGTGCCTGGCTCACAACCCAACGAGCTCATGCACACGGGGTCGTTCAGATTCACGCTCGATGACGTGGTTTTCCATGGCCCGAATCCATTCGGATGATGAGGAAGTATGTTCGAGATCAACAACATCGACGAGCTTTACGCACTTCAGAAGGGCTTGATGGAGATCCGCTTCAACGCGGCCGATGTGGATTGGGCGGTGAAAGGTAGCCCGTTCCTGAGTCACGTACATGAGCGGCTAGTTGAGACGATCATTGCGCATCACGAAGAAATTGGGGAGTCGCGGAAAGCGCAAGGTTGGCGTGATTGGCGTCGCTTTGAAGCGCGAGCAATGGAACGCCCTGCCGTACGCGATTACCTGGCCGAAATGTGGGGTGAGTTATCCACGCCGGAAGCCAAAAGAGAGGCTGTGGTCGATCAAATGCGCCCGTTCGTCTTCTCGGATGAGAACGTAACTGAAATGATCGCCGAAATTGAAGCAGAGTGGCGCAAGCGGTCGGCTCTTTGATTTCCAAACGTTCGATTGATCCGGAGTTGTGGAGCATCGGTGGACCACTCCATATGGTGCTGGTTCAGTGACTTTACGCGCCGGGGTGCATGGTTGTGCACCCCGGTTGCTGTCACGACTGATGTCAGGTATCCGGAGCGTATGCGAACGGATCGATGCGGATTTCAGGGCTTGGGTACCGAGATTGCGGCTGCTCGTTGGCACGGCGCGTAGCGGCGTGGCGTCGATCCCCGGAACCCGGCGCGTGGGTTGACCCGTGATGGGATCGTCACGGCCTTGATCGCTTCGACCGGGACGCATCGCCTGGCCGCCTTGGTCGTCGCGCGGCCCGGCGTAGCCGGGCCGCTCTGGCCACGAATCTGAAGACCCGGGCCGGGTTCCTGGGCGCGACCCCGGATGAGGCGTCCGGCTACACCCCGTTGGGGGCCCGCCTGTACGACCCGGTGGTGGGCCGGTTCCTGTCCGCCGACCCGGTCCTCGATGTGGCGGACCCGTTGCAGTCCAACGGCTACGCGTACGCGCACAACAACCCGGTCACCCACGCCGACCCGTCGGGTCTGTCGATCAGCCTGACCGCGTCGGAGCGGGCGGCGGCGTTGGCCGGTGCGGGTCTGTCCACCGCGCAGGTCGCCCAGGCCCGGTCGGCCGCGGGCCGGTCCATGACGTCGGTCATCCTGTCGGTGGCCTGGGACGTGCTCAAGGAGTTCATCGGCCTCAACGCCGCGCTGGGCTGCTTCGGCGGCGACGTGTGGTCCTGCGTCGACCTGGTCACCGAGTTCGTGCCCGCCTTCAAACTGTTCAAAGCGTTCGGCCGGATCGTCAAGGCCGTCGAACGCACCTTCTCCGCGATCAGGGCCTGGCAGAAAGCGAAAGCCGCCGCCCAGGCCGTCCTCAAAGCGGCCCGCGCCGCCGAAACCGCCGCGTTGAACGCGAAGAAGGCCGCCGCCGAACGGGCCAAACGCGCCGCCCAGGCCCTCGCGAAGAAAGCCGCAGACAAGGCCAACACCACCAGCAACAAAGCTGTCAACGCGTCGAAGAAGACCGGCAACCCCGTCCAGAAACAAGCCCAGGCCAAAACCAACCCCAAAGCCTCCACCAACAGCGGAGGCGGCGGCCGGACCAGCGCAGGAGGCGGGAGCGGCAAGGCGAGCTCCAAACCCGGCGGCAACACCGGCGCCAGCTCACGCTCCAACGGCGGCACCAGCGGCGGCGGCGGCGAAGGTAAAGTCGATGTAGCCCTTGGCTATCGCAAAGAGGGCACAAGTGCGTGGGCTGAGAAAAATGGGTTCATCCACTATAACAATCTCTCGGCTGATGAGTGGCGGGGTCCAGTTCTTAGTGCAATCGAAGATAGGAACGTTACTTTGCACGTGAACACCAAGGGTTTTGCTGGTGACTTCGAAACCATGGTCAACAACGGTCTACCCTGATTCTTCGTGGGTCTGACGCCGTTCGATGACCAGCGAGTCTGCATCGTTGGCGGTGGATGTATCGGCTCCGTTGGGTGTGGTTGTGGGCCGGCTGTCGCGCCGGTGGCGTGGTCTCCTGGGGTTCCTCCTGGTCGTCGGGGCGGTGGTGTGGGTGGTCAGGTGGCGGGCATGGGCATCCGGCGGATGATCTCGATGGCGGTGGCCAGGTCGGTGGCCCAGGGCCAGGTGTGGGGTAGGCGTAGCCACCGGTAGCGGCGGGCGCGGACCAGGCGTGCGGGGGTCTGGAAGATCCGGTAACGCAGTGTCTTGGGCTCGGCCTTGGCCAGGGCGCCGGTCAGCGCGTAGAGGCGCATCCACGCGGTGAGGTCCACGGCGATGGTGACGGCGGCGCACCAGGCCTTGTTGACCTGCCATTGTTTGGACGGCAGATGCCCGAGGCCGGTGTCCTTGGTGGTGCGTACGTCGTCTTCGACGCGGGCGTGTACGCGGTGACGGGCGTCGGCGCGTTGCACGGACAGGCCGTCCGGGCCGTGGGCGCCGGTGTTGGTGACGAACGCCGAGTACCGGTAGCCGCAGGTGTCGAACAGGGTGGCCTGTTCGTGGTCGAACAGCTTGCGCCGGCGCACGATGACCCGCATCGTCTTCGGCCACTTCAGGCCGGTCAGCCGCTCGCGGAGCAGGTCGGTGATCTCGGTGACCTGAAGGCCGTCGATGACCTCGCCGGTGGTGTTGGACAGGCACGGGACCCACCAGTCGTCGGGTCGGCGGTTGCATGCCGCCCGGACGTGTTCGTCGACGTCGAACCCGATCGAGTACGCCACTCGACGCCCACCGGTCTGGTCGAGGCTGTGCAGCCAGTCGATGAGCGTGTGTGAGGCGCCGGCACCGTCGGAGGTGATCAGCAGGTCGTCGCGTCGGTCGGCGGGTATCTGCGCGATGGCCTGGCGCAGGACCTCGATCAGATCGGCGGCGGTGTTCGCCCCGGCGTTGCCGGGGCGGGGCATCAGGGCGGCCAGTTCACCGGTGTTGTCGATCCACACGCCGAGGCTGTGGAACCCGAACGTCTTCTTGAACGTCGCCTCGGCGTGTTCCTTGCGGGAATGGGCCACGGTGATGGTGCCGTCCACCCGCAGCACGATCGTCCCGCCCATGCTCAGGCCACCGGCGTAGGTCGCCTCCGGCACGCCGGCCGGTAGCAGGCTCCACAGATGCGCGCGCGACTTCGCCCGCGCGGCGTCGATGCGGTGCAGACCGCTGTCGCTGATCTCACCCAGCGCGCGCAGGGCGGTGGTGTCCGAGGCCACCGGCCCGAACAACGCGGCCTGGGCCCGTAGCGCCTCGATGTCGTACACGTCTGTCCCGCCAGCGGCGATCGAACACGCGATGTCAGTCAGGACCCGGCCCCGGTCATGGACCGGATCGAATCCCGGCCTGGCTAGCACGGTGGAGATGCCCGCCGTCAGGCCGGTGCGGTCGGCGAGCATGCGTAGGCCCGCCACCCCGACCATCGCCACCACCCCGTCACCGTCGGCGGTGACACGCAGGTCCTTCGACCATCCGGTAAGCTCACGCACGTCGGAAGTGCCTCCTCGCTAGAGATCCTGGTAGATGTCGCAATCACCATTTTCCCTTGCCTGGCAGGCACTTCCGCGTTTCCGGGCCTCACGAAACCGTTACAAGATCACGACCCCGTGAATATCCAGGGTCTAAAGCGTGGGGGCGTGGCGCCGCATGCTACCGAGGAGGAGATGGCTTGGATCGCGAGGGCGGTGTCAACTAAGCGGAGAGATTGAGGTCTATTCACAGGCGATCCTGTAGAAGTGCAGCCCGATGACACAGGAGATCGTTTCCGTGAAGGTCGCGAGCGGTCTGCGGTAGTCGGTGTGCAGGATTCTCCAGGTCTTCAGGTTTGCGATGACCTGTTCGACGACCCAGCGGATTTTGTTGACCTGCCTGTTGTATTCCTTCTGCCACTCTGTGAGCTCGCCGCCCTTGGGCTTCTTGTACGGAGTGATCATGCCGTTGCCGACGTAGCCCTTGTCGCCGATCCAGTCTCCGGGATTCAGGCTGACGAGAACACCGGTGTCGTTGATCGCGTACGAGTCGTGGTGGTTGCCGGTGACGGGATCGGAGACCCAGGCGAGCGCGCCGTCGAGGGTACAGGCGACCTGGACGCTCATGCCCGTGGTCTTGTGCTTGCCGGAGTACAGACAGCGGTCCGTGCGCCATGACCAGCAGGGGAACAGAGTGCCGTCGACGATGTACTGGGCGGTCGGGTCGAGCTCGTCGGCGGTCGGCACGAACCCCGCCAGCACGCGGTCGAGGACCGGGGTGATGGCGGTGACCGCCCGTGAGATCGTCGACTGGGAGACGCCGTGCGCCTCGGCGATCTCCGCTTGGACACGGTTACGACGCATGTAGGTCAACGCGACCACGAGGGCACGGTAGAGGCCGAGGACCGGGGGCCACGGTTCCATGCCCAGGTTCCGGCATTCGGCGCGGACCAGCACGCAGAGGTCGCGAATCTGATCGGTCGTGAAGCCGGTGGTATGATACATGCTCGGCGGTCCGCTTTCTTTGGTTGTTGTGTGGAAACTCCATCCTATGGGAGGGCGGGCCGTCTCATTCATCGGGGGGTCCACTGTGGGTTACTGGACCCTGCTGAATAAGCCTCATTGGAGTACTGTGAAGTTCTATGGCGAGGGAGGAGTTAGAATCGCCGTCCCTGAGCCTGACTGGGATTCTATGAATCTCCCCAAGTTCTGGTTCGCGACCGACGACTAGCTATCCAATTCTCGAACCTATCTATTCACAGAAATGGGATTTGATGAAATGAGTGAAGAAACTAGCGATCTCCTGGGCGGTGGCTTGTATCCAGAAATTACCAAAGAAGGCGACCTGGCCTCAGTTATGGCTTCCCTGGCGACCCGCAGTGGGATCAATCTCGGCGTGATTTCGGCAAGGCCTGGGGCTGGCGGGCGTGTAACCGCTGAGGTTGCCTCCGATAAGGGCTCTTTGCTGGTGCAACTAGGAGCTGAGTCGCGTTGGTTCTTCGTGACATTGATAGCTGGCGGTCGCGTATGGGCATCCGGTGGGTCAGTCGACCTTATCGACATTATCCGAGTGGCTGAATTGTGGCGAATGGGTGTCGGAGTCGAAGGATTGCTATCACAATATCCATTCATGGTTGCCGGTGAATTGGCGCTAGAATTCGACCAAGGCGACCCAGTTGCTGTGCAATGGAAAAGTTTGTTATCTGATCCCGACCTGGTCGACCTGCGGCCGCTCTTGTTGGCTGCGCACAAAAATCACCTACTCACTCACCGCTTTCCTTATGTGACTCACTTAACGATGCTGCGCATCATGCGGGATCATCGAGATCGCGCGGCAGGGGAGGTGTGGATTACCTGGACATCTGGAATTTTCCGCGTTGAGGATCCCCGTAAAGACCGGACCTCGACGGCGCTCACGGCCGAAGAGGCTGTTCTAGTTGCGGCATCCCTTATCTAGTTCGGAGTGTCAAGCTAGCGGCCCTGGCTCACATACACTGACCTAACTTTGGCCGGTTTGCCGGCTTTCGGTAGATCGACGTGGCTGATGGTTATCTCGTAGGTAAATCGCGGGTACGTTGTGTTCTTCGTTGTCGTTGGTGCGGGGTCCGGTGCGGGTGCGGATGGGTCGGTTGAGGGGTTGGGCGGCGATCGCGGTGAGTAGTGCGGTTGTGGGGTCGGGGTCGTGGCGTCCGCAGTTGACGCAGGGTGCTGGGTTCTGGCTGGCGAGGTGGGCGCGGGTCAGGGCGAGGACGGTGGCGAAGCTGACCGCGTCGGGGTCGATGTTCAGGTCGACGGCGGTGGTCACGGCGAGTCGGACGAGGGCGTTGTAGACGGTCAGTAGCGCCCAGAGTTCCTGGTGGGCCAGTTCGGGGGTCTGTCCGCGTGGTCGGGCGCCGGGTTCCCGCAGGGTGGTCTTCAGTCGTCCGTAGGTGAGTTCGATCTGCCATCGTTCGGCGTAGAGCGCGGCGAGGGCGGTGGCGGGGTGACGGTGGTGGTCGAGCAGGGTGGTCAGGACGCGGTAGCGGCTGTGGGTGGTGCGGCCGGCGCGGTCGCGGGTGGTGACGGTGAACTCGACCAGACGGGCGAGTGTCGGACGGAGTCGGGGCAGACCCCGGTCGGCGCGGGTGGTGCGGCGGCGGGACAGCATCGCGTCGGACTCGGCGAGTTGCACGAGCGCGGAGCCGTCCGGGAGGACCTCGACCAGGCGGGCGGGCAGGCTCCGCGCGCCGTTCTTGACTCGCCACAGCAGGTGCGCCCCGGTGGCGGCCGCCCGCGTCCAGCGGTCCATGGAGAAGAAGCCCCGGTCGGCGAGGTTGATGGTGCCGGGTTGGAGTTCGCCGATCAGGTCGTCGGCGAGGGCCTGTTCGCTGGTCCCGGAGGAGGCGATACGGGCGGCGAGGATCCAGCGGATGCCGCAGGCGACCAGGGCGACCATCCGGGCTTGCGGGAACCGGCCGCCGGTCGGGGTGGTGAACCCGGCCCGTGTCCGCGCCGTGTCGGCCAGGTCGAACACGGTGCCGTCGATCGCGGTGACCAGCAGACCGAACGCGTACGACTCGGGCCCGAACGTCGGTGTGGACCGGGCGCCGGTGGTGAACACCCGCTGGTGCACCGCCGCGGGGAGTCTGCCCCGGGCCTTCGACACCGCCGCGGCGGTCGGGGTGCCCTCCACCGGGTCCGGGGGATCCGTGAGGTCACCCGTGCGGTCACCACCGATGTGCTCTCCCGCCGGAACAGGCACAGCCCGAGCACGATCATCACCGTGACCGCCCCGGTCAGCACCCGCCGCCGCGCGTCGACGTGCCCAACCGTGGCCCGCGCCCGGCCGATGTGTGCGGCATCGGCCAGGATCGGCCACAACCGGCCGGTCACCTGCTCGTCGAGGGTCCCGATACCAGCCGGACCGGCGATCACTGCCGTCCGCAGCGACTCCCGCTGACCGGCGGCCTGTCGCACCGCACCGGTCGACACCATGGCAGAATCCGACACCGAAGCTCCTGGTTGGAACATGTTGATCTAGTCAATCCATGTCCTACCAGGAGCTTCTGCACGTCTCACACCCGACCCCACACCTAGCTCGGAACCCGCACCATTGCCCACAAAACGACCACAAGTTTAGGTCAGTGGTGTGGAAGCTGGAGGATCGCCGCTGCCGCGACCGGGGTATGGATCAGGGCCTGTGCGTGGACCTTCAGGGCGGGTACGGTCGGGGTAGCCGACCCGACGGCCATGTCAGCTGGGGTGCCCCGGCCCGCTATCCAGGAGGTTAGCGACGGTATGCCTGAGAAGGTGAGCACGGTTGGTGCGCGGATTCGGTACTGGCGGATGCGTCGGGGCGGGATGAGCCAAGGGGTCCTCGCTGGCTTGGCCGGCGTCAGCCAGTCGTACATTTCGCAGTTGGAGTCGGGACACAAGAGCATCGACCGTCGCTCCACCTTGGTCGCTATCGCGAGTGCTCTTCAGGTCACCGTGGCTGACCTTCTTGGTCAGGGCACCGAGTCGGGGGATCCGGCACGGGAGCGGGCGGGGGCGTGCGTTCCGGGGATCTGGTCGGCGCTGATCGAGATCGAGGACGGCGAGCGGCAGCCAGTCGCCGGCAGCGCTGAAGGGCTTGCCGCCCGGATCGCTCGTGCTGACCAGCTCAGGGCGAGTGCGAACTACCCGGCGATGGCACCGATGCTGCCCGGGTTGCTGCACGCTGCCGCCGCTGTCGGTGGGACCACGCTCGCCCATGTCGCCTATCTGACCTCGACCTGCCTGCGGAACCTCGGCTACCGGCATCTCGCGTTGAACGCCGCCCGGATCGCGGTGACGGCCGCCGAGGACGTCGCGGATCCGGCCTGGATCGGTGCGGCGCGGTTCGCGTACACCCAGAGTCTGCCGATCGAGTCCGCTGCGCTCGCGGCGCGAGCCGCCGACCGGTCGCTCGCCGAGGTGCAGGCCGACGCCGCTGATGAGCGAGTACGGCAGATGCTCGGTCAGCTGCACCTTACGGCCGCACTGACCTGCGCTGTCAGTGGTCGGGTGGACAACGCTCGTGATCACCTGGCGGAGGCGGCCAGGGACGCGGCGAGCCTCGGGGATCCAGCCGACGGCGCGGGCTTCAACGGCTGCGGCTTCGGGCCGACCAACGTCGGCCTCTGGGAAATGTCGATCGCCGCCGAGCTGGGCGAACACGGCCGCGTCATCGAACTGTCCCGTACGGTGCGTCCTCATGCCCTCGTCGCCGCCATCCGTCACCAGTCCTACTGGCTGGACCTGGGTCGTGCGCTGTCCGCCGGTGGGCGACGCGACGCCGAGGCGCTGGCGGCGTTCGTCCAGGCCGAGCGGGCCGCGCCGGCACCGTTCGCGTTGAACCCACTCGCCCGCGAGGCGGTGGTTGCCATCGCGCACCGGACCCAGCGTCGTGCGGTCCCCGACGACCTACGGATGCTTGCTGGCCGGCTCGGAATAAACCTGTAGCCATAACCGGTAGTAATAGATCAACTACGAGGCACTCTTACTGTCCTGTGTGGCGCATACCACCGTGTGCTATCCACCAGGCGGCAGGCATTGGATTCCTCGACGAGGCCGCCGTTCACAACAGCGGAGTGCTCGTGATCGCCAGACTGCTACCGATCGTCTTCGCCGGCCTGATGCCCGGCTTCCTCCTCGGCCTGTTCGCGTTCCGGGTCAAGTCCCGGTGGTGCCCCCGTTGCGGGGCGACCACCGAGGAGATCCACCGGAGCATGCACCGATGACCGCGCCCGGCCGCCACCGCATCGCCGAACTACCCATCGGCCGGCGGATCGCCCAACTCCGCACCCGACGTGGCCTGACCCAGCAGGTCTTCGCCGACCGGATCGGCAAGTCCCACTCGTGGGTCGACAAGGTCGAACGCGGCATCCGCTCCCTCGACCGCATCTCCGTCGTCCACACCGTCGCCGCTGTCCTCGGCGTCACCCCCGAAACCATCCTCGGCCCCACCACCGGCCAGCCCGAACCCACCACCAACACCACGGCCGCCGCCGTCGAACACCTCCGCGCCGCCCTCGCCCGCTACGACACCCCCACCCCCGACCAACCCACACCGTCCGCCGAGGACCTGCGCCGCGGCATCCAGTACGCCCACAGCGCCTACCAGCACGCCCACTACCCGCAACTACTCCGCATGCTGCCCGACCTGCTCACCCACACCCGCTACACCACCACCAGCGACGCCCCCGACGCCGGGTACCTGCTCACCCGGGTCTACCGGCTCACCGCCCACCTGCTGACCAAACTCAACGAACCCCACCTCGCCTGGCTCGCCGCCGACCGCGCCATCGCCACCGCCAACGGCCACCCCCGGCACACCGCCGCAGCCGCCATCGCCCTCACCCAGGCACTCCGCGCCCTGCACCGCAGCACCCTCGCCACGCGAGCCGCGCTCACCGCCGTACCACTCATCACGCCGGCCACGACCGACCACCCGGCACCCGACGACCACGCCCTCGCCGGCACCCTGCTGATCGAAGCCGCCCTCGCCGCCGCCACCGGCAACGACCCCGCCACCGCACACCAGCTCACCGACCGCGCCGACAGACACGCAGCCACCATGAGCCACCACCAGCGGCGCCCCGACCACGGCGACACAACCACCGCCTTCGGGCCGACCACGGTCACGCTCGCCCGCGCCCACCTCGCCGCCGCCCTCGGCGACCCGCACCAGGCCATCACCCACCACCAGCGCGGCACCGCCGGTCACGGCTGGCGGGAGCTACCCGCCGAGCACCGTGCCGCGCACCTGATCGACGTCACCCGCGCCTACCTCGACACCGGCAACCCCACCGCCGCCGCCCGCGCCATCATCGCCGCCGACCAGATCGCCCCCGCCGAAACCCGCACCCGACCCACCGCCCACACCGTCGTCGCCACGCTCCTACGGGCCGGTCCCACCCCCGACCTGACCCGCCTCGCCACCACCATCGGCCTCACCCCACGACCCTGACCAGCCGGCTGCTGGACCGCGACTCCCTGTGAAGTGCTCGAAATTTGGCAGCTCGGTTGCTCAAATTTTGGTATCCGCACTTCTCGAATAGTGGTAGTTTCACCTCCTGGGATTCGGTACTTCATTGCTACGGAGGGGGCCAGGGTGCTGGAACCACTCGCCGGAATCGCGCAGCGGCGAGTCTCTGCGCTGCTCGATGACCTGCTCCGGGTGGAGCCGGTCATCGCCCTGCACGGCCCTCGCTCCGTTGGCAAGTCCACGGTCCTGCGCGCGCTCGCCGACCGGCACGGGGTCCCCGTTCTGGACCTGGACGAGTTGGGCATTCGCGACGCCGTGGTGGCCAACCCGCAGACAGCCGTCACTACGCCGGGCCTGCTCTGCGTGGACGAGTATCAGCATGCCCCGCAGATCCTCGACGCGTTGAAGGCTCGACTCAACCGCGAAGGCAGCCGGCCGGGTACCGCCGCGTTGACCGGGTCGACCCGCCAGGACGCGCTGCCCCGCACCGCGCAGGCACTCACCGGACGCCTGCACACCATGACAATCTGGCCCATGTCACAAGGAGAGATACGCGGCGTCCATGAAGATTTCCTGCCGGCGCTTCGCGCAGCGCCCGACGCGACCGTCGCAGCCAGGCCAGCGTCGACGACCACCCGGACGGAGTACGTTGATCGACTCTGCGCTGGAGGGTTCCCCCTGGCCCTGCGCCGCACAGGCCCCGCGCGCGACCGTTGGTTCGACGACTACGTCCGCCAGTCGCTGGAGCGCGATGCCATCGAGCTTGTCCGGGTACGTCAGCGCAGCATGCTGCGCGAGCTGCTGGGTCGACTGGCTGGAAGAACCGGGCAGGTACTCAACCTCACCAGCGCGTCCCAGGGCCTCGCAGGTGAGCGCAAGACCATCGAAGGCTACGTCCGCCTCCTCGAAGACCTCTTCCTCGTCGACCGACTTCCTGCTTGGGGTACGACGCTACGCGCGCGAGCCGCAGCATCACCGAAGGTGCATGTCGTCGACACCGGCGTGGCCGCCCGGCTGATGCGAGTCTCTCCCGCCAAACTCGCCACACTCGACCCGACCGCCTTGACGGAGTTCGGGCACCTTCTAGAGAGCTTCGTCGTCGGCGAGCTCCGCAAGCAGGCCTCCTGGCTTGACGAAAACGTAACTACGGGGCACTGGCGCACCTACGACGGCGACGAGGTCGACTACGTCATCGAGTTCGACGACGGCAGGGTCCTCGCGTTCGAAGTCAAGGCGAACGAACGCGTCGCGGGCGCCGACCTCAAAGGCCTCCGAGCGCTACGAGACGCACTCGGCGACAGGTTCATCGCCGGCGTGGCGTTCAGCACCGGACAACGCTCGTTCACCTACGAAGACCGCATTCACATCATGCCCGTCGACCGACTCTGGACACCTATCAGCGGCTACCTCACGCTGACGCGGTGATGGGGTGCGGGTCAGGCGATCGCGGCGATGGCGCCGTCGTCGAAGTAGATGGCCTGGTGAAGCCGGCCACCGAGCGCGGCGGCGTAGCGGGCGACGACATCCTGTCCGGAGATCTTGCCCTGTTCGATCTGGGAAACTCGGCCCTTGGTGACGCCCATCCGGTCGGCGACCTGTTGCTGGGTCAGGCCTCGGGCCTTGCGTACCTCGGCGAGGCGGTGCCCGACGACGGTGGCCAGCAGTTCCCGCTTGCCGGCCTCGACCGCCTCCTCACCGCCGGCCCGTTCGACATAGGCACTCCGGACGTCGCTCCAGCGCGTGTAGCTCGTCACGGCCTCACCTCCTGCATGGCACCTTCTCCTCGATCGATCTCGCAGCTGCCAGTCGCTCCAGCACCACGAGTGTCGGCACGGTCCCGCCAGCCTCGAACCGGGCCACCGCAGACTGCGTCATCCCTGACGCCGTTGCCAACTGCGTCTGACTCCAACCGCGACGCTCGCGCAGCTCACGCACCGAACGACCGAGCTCGAACGCCAACCGCGCCGCCTCGTACGCCTCAGCTGCGTCGGGCTCAGCCAACCGCCGCTCCCGCAGCACAGCCCAATCGCCACCCTCACCCATGGCTAGACCTCCTCTTCGCCCTCAACCTGGTGTGCCTCGTCGATGCACCGCGCCAGCGCCTGCCGTTCCCCGGTGCCGGGCCCTGCCTGTTCGACGGCGTGGACGTGGCCCCGGTCGCGCCGGAGTTGATCCGTTTCGGGGCGTCGGCGCGTGGCTCGGCCGGCTGGCTGGCTGCTAGAATATCTAGTGCGGGACGATCTCGATCTCCCGCACAGCCTTAGGGCCCGCCTCGCGGGCCCTTTGTGCATCTACCGAAAGTCTCGGGCCCAGAGCTGGCTCTGTCCCCGATCCCCGCTCGACGGAAACCAGCACAGCTCATGGTGTACTCGCGGCTGCAACCGCTTCCACATGGAGACTTTCGCCTTCCGTGACCGCTCGTCTGCTTCTTCGTGGGTGAACACACGGCGGTACAGAAGGGTGATTACGTCTGCGGCCTGCACCAGCCGGCTGGCATGACTGGGAGCAAAGTGCAAGGTGTCGACAATCCTCGTCAGTTTCCGACGGCGGTACCCGTTGGTGCCGACCTCTCGGTAAACCGACAGATCAGTCCGGTGTTTCGCTTGACCGTCGACTTCGTCAGCGATCACCAACGCATAGTCGCCATGCTCGATGGCGCACTCGTCGACCCGCTCCAACAGGTGTTGAAGCACTGCCGTATGCGGCGGGTCAGGGTGGGGGTAGCGGGCACGTTGCCCGACTACATCCATGGCTCGGGCGATGACCTTGACGTCTTGCGCGGCGACCGCTTCGATCACGTCATCGAACACACCGACCCGCGCTCGGACCGGAACTCCCGCCCAGTCGCCACCCGCGTGAAAGATCTCGTGCCCATGGAGTTCGACCTTTGCATCCAACTGATACGCCGCTGCCGCAGCGGCAGCAACCCGCTCCAGCTCGTCCGATAACGCAACTGCGTGTGCCACGAACGAGGAATGGTGATCGCGATGTAGGAGCGATGTCAGGAATCGATGCTGTGCAGGAGATGAAGGTTTGGCCCTTCGGAGTCGCCTTTCGGGAGGAGGCTTCAAACCACCACATGCTGCGTTGGCTGAAGACCGTCGTGGTGAGCGATGTGGAAAAGGCGCCGTGAGAGGTGTCAGGTAGGGACCGGGAAGATGAGTGAAACCGAACCGCTGTTGACGTGTCGTTACGTTTTAGGTGGCATCAGAACCGTGGTCCTTGCTGTTGGCTGCGGGATGAGTCTGGCGGGTGCCCGATGACTGGCCAGGCGGTGCTCGGCATGGAGGCGGCATGAGCCTGGTCTGCGGCTTCTGCATGGAACGTGGGAAGGCGTGTCTCGATACCGCCCCGGGTAGCCGGGCGAGAGGGAGTAGCCGAGCGGGATGTGCCCGCGAGGTGTGAGTACCGATGCGAGACGCGCTGGCGGACCGGCCCGTAGTAGTGACGAAGCCCTGGTAATCGGGGTGGAGCGAAGGGGCCGGGCCATCCGCAGTTGGTTCGTCTGGTCAACCAGAACGCATAACGGTCTGGGAGGAACTGTGAGGAGCGAGCTGACATTGTCAGAGAAACCGTTAGAGATTTCAAAGTGGGAAGTCTGGGAAGCGTACGAAAGAGTCAAGGCGAACAAGGGAGCACCCGGAGTCGACGACGTCAGCTTGGGGGAGTTCGAGAAGGATCTGAAAGGAAATCTGTACAAGATCTGGAATCGGATGTCCTCGGGCAGTTACTTCCCGCCTCCGGTGAAAGCGGTGCGGATACCGAAACCGCAGGGTGGGGTCAGAACACTCGGTGTGCCCACTGTGGGTGACCGGGTGGCGCAGACCGTGGTGGCCCGCAGGATCGAGGAGAAGGTCGAACCGATCTTCCACCCCGACTCCTACGGCTACCGGCCGCGACGGTCGGCGCTGGACGCGGTAGCGGCATGCCGGCAACGGTGCTGGCGCTACGACTGGGTCGTCGATCTGGACGTCCAGGCGTTCTTCGACAGCGTCGACCACGACCTCATGATCAAAGCGGTGGAGGCGAACACCGACCTGCCGTGGGTACTGCTGTACGTCAAACGGTGGCTCATCGCCCCGATGCAGCAGCCCGACGGTAGCCTGCAACCCCGAGACCGGGGAACCCCGCAAGGGTCCGCGGTCTCACCCGTGCTGGCGAACCTGTTCCTGCACTACGCGTTCGACACCTGGATGGCCCGGACGTTCCCGTCCGTGCCGTTCGAACGCTACGCCGACGACGCGGTGGTGCACTGCGCCAGCGAACGCCAGGCGTACCTGGTGCGCCAGGCGATCGAGGACAGGATGGTCGAGGTCGGGCTGCGCCTGCACCCGGACAAGACCAGGATCGTGTACTGCAAGGACACCAACCGGCGAGGCGCCCATCCGGACACCTCGTTCACGTTCCTCGGGTACACGTTCCGTCCTCGCGGGGCCAAAGATCGTCGAGGGGACGTGTTCACCGCGTTCCTCCCGGCGGTCAGCAAGGACGCTCTCAAAAGACTCAGCCGTACCGTCCGGCGATGGCAGATCCACCGCCGGTTGGACCTCAGCTGGGCCGAACTCGCCGAGATGATCAACCCCGTCGTACGCGGGTGGATGAGCTACTACGGGCGGTTCTACCGCTCCGAGCTCAACACTCTCCTGGCGCGCATCAACTCCTACCTGGTGCGTTGGATCCGCAAGAAGTACCGGCGGCTACGACCCCGACGCAAGGCCCGAGTCGTGTGGGAACGCATCATCGCGCAACACCCGCGCTACTTCGCGCACTGGGCCTGGGTCCGTAACCCTCTGATGATGGCCAGGGTGGTACGAGCGGAGTGACGGGAGACTGTCACGCTCCGTTCCGTGGGAGCCCGGAGGTGAGATCCCTCCGGGCGACCCGACCGCAGGCCCGTCGACGAGCAGTCCTGCCATGGCGAACCAGCGATCAGTGTACGACTCGTCAACATACGTCAGCAGCACCAGCCCCAACCTCCGCCCCGTTGCCCTCGATGCATGTCGCGACCTTCGCGTTGACGATGTTTACTACAGGTGCCCGCGACGCAGAGGCGAGAATACGACAACCAGACAGAGATCGCCAATGCGATCAGAAATACTCTCACAATTGCCGAGCAACTCTCGTGTTCCGATCCGGTTCCTCATCGACTCGCAAGATCCTTCACTGCCCGCGCCACGCTCGCCCTCGCGGACTCAGGGGCATGGGCAGCACCGAGGTGACTGTGCGGTAACCCCTACGCCGGTACGCTCCGGCGTTGGGTCCGGCCGGGAAACCGGGCCCGGTGCGGGATGGCGGCATGGCGATCTACCAGGAGATGCCCACCGGTCTTCGCGGGCATCTCGTCACCGACCGTGGCGTGCCGGAGTCCGATGTCGTGTTCGTCGGGCATTGGAAGCACGGCTACGTCAGCCTCTGATCGCGGGCCCGCGTCGTCGGTACCACCACCAACATCGCCGACGCACGCCCCGCGCCCGCCGAGCATCAGACACTGTGGAGCTTGCGGGGCACGTAGCCATCCGCGAGGGACCATGTGCCATCGGGTTGCGGTGCGTCATCGGATATGACTAATGTGCGCTGTCCTCTGTAAGCCATCGCGCTCATCCGCTGCTTCGACATTCCATGGGGGAAACCGCAGCATGCCCAGAATGACAGTCCTCGGCCGGTTCGCCGCCGGCTGCGCGGCCACCAGCCTGGCCGCCCTTTCGATCGCCGCCCCGGCGCAGGCCGTGGAGTCAGACGACATCGCCTGGGTCTCGCCGTTCATCGAGTACGTGACCAACATCGCGATGGACGCGACCACGCCGAAGCCGATCGAGATCACCATCAGCAACAGTGTGCCGACCGCCGCCGTCGACGTGTCGGTGACGATCGACGCGTCCACGGTGTCGGACGCGTTCCGGATCGATCTGCCCGGTGCCAGCCAGGGTTGCACGGTCGCCGGCAAGGTGGCCACCTGCACGCTCGACGAACTCGCCGGCGACTCGACGCACGTCTACCGGGTCGACGCCCTGCCGGGTGACCTGGACGTCCTGGAGTACTCGGGCGTCATCGAGGTCACCACCTCCGCCGCGAACATGCCCGAGGAGCAGCAGACCACCGGCAGGGTCCAGCTCACCGGGCCCGGGGTCGATCTCGTGGTCGGTGAGATCGACGACGTGACGCTGCAGCCGGGGGAGAGCACGAACGTGCCGGTCCGGGCCGCGAACGTCGGCACGGTGGCGGCCGCCGGCGTACAGGTGGTGCTGAGCACCGGCCTGGACCTCGAGCTGCCGGACCGGTACGACAACTGCGAGTACAACGCCGACTTCCTCGAGCTGACCTGCCAGATTCTCGGCGAGGTCGGCCCGGGTGAGGTGTTCACCCTGCACGAGGAGACCCCGCTGCGGGTCAGGGTCGGCGAGACCGCACCCGGCCCGTCCGAACGGATCGTCGTGGTGTCGGTGCTGCCGTTGGGTGACGACGAGGTCGCGGCCCTCGGCACGATGTCCGCCCGATCCGCCGGCAACGAGCTCCGCCTGGCCACCCTGGAGCCGCTGCCGGACCTCAACGACACCGACAACTGGACCGAATTCCTGGTCAATATTCCGAACCAGCCGGCCGACTCGGTGGCGATCGGCGCGACGGTGCAGGGGGCGGTCGGCGACGTGGTCGACATCGAGGTCGGCATGCGCAACGACGGCCCGGCCGACCTGATCCTGCCGGGCCAGGCCTGGGCCCCGTCCGCGGTGGTGACGCTGCCCGTCGGAGTCGAAGCGGTCGCCGTCGGTGACCGCTGCGCCCCGGTCGTTGACGGCAGCCCGGTCTGGGACGACCGCGGTCAGCCGAACGGCCTGGTCTACTTCTGCCGGCCCACGCACAGTCCGGTGGCGGGGGAGTCGTTCCACTACCCGTTCCAGGTGGAGATCGTCGGCGCGGCCGGTGCCGCCGGCTCGATCGTCATCGACGGCGGCGTGCAGGACCCGGACACCGACAACAACACCGCCGAGATCACCCTCGGCAGCGGCGGCGAAGGTGCCGGCGGCGGGCTGCCGGTGACCGGAGCCAACGCCGGGCTGCTGGCCGGCGTCGGCGCGGTCCTCGTCGTCGCAGGTGCGGTGGCCGTAGTGATGTTCCGTCGCCGTCGGATCGTCACCGTCGTCGACTGACATTCAGAGGAGCAGCCGACCGTACGCCGTCCAGCCGACCGTACGCCGTCCATCCGGACCCCGCCGGGATCGCCCGGCGGGGTCCGGATGCTGCCTGTCGCTGAGCGACGCGCCCCCGCGAGCAGCGTCCACGGCGGAAAACCGGGTCCCCGCCGTTGACGGCAGCCCTCTACTATGCGCCGCATGCCTGCCGCACCACCGCTCACCCTCACCACCGATCTCACCACCGGATACCCGGAGCTCGTCGAGCTGCGTGCCGCGCTCGACCAGGCGGACTGGGCCGCCGCGTCGCGGCTGTTCACCGGTCAGCCGCCCGCCGGACCGACCAGGCCGTCCGGCGTCGGCACCGAACTGATCTGGTACGCCAGCTCGGTCGACGCCGCCCACGACGTGGCCCGACGCCGACACGACGCCGACCCGACCGACGGTCCCGCCGCCGCGCTGCTCGGCGCCTGTCTGATCAAGCATGCCTGGGCGGTCCGCACCAGTTTGCGCGCCGAGCATGTCAGCCGCGACCAGTTCCGCGAGTTCCACCGGATCCTGCGCGACGCCGAACGGGTGCTCATCGACGCGACCGCGTACCACCCGGACAACTGCGCGGCCTGGACGTACCGCCTCGTCACCGCCCGGGGTCTGGAGCTGGGCCGGTCCGAGGCGCGTCGGCGCTACGACCGGCTCGCCGAGACCGACCCGCACCACCTCCCCGGGCAGCGGCAACTACTGCAGCAGTTGTGTCCGAAGTGGGGCGGTTCGTTCGAGCAGATGCACGCCTTCGCTCGGGAGGCGGCTGCCGCCGCGCCAGCGGGTGCGCTCAACGGCAGGCTGGTCGCCGAGGCCCACACCGAGCACTGGTTGGAGCTGGAAGGCCGGGCGCAGCGCGACTACTGCGCCGACCCGCAGGTGCGTCAGGAGCTGCGCGACGCCGCCGCCAGGTCGGTGCTGCATCCAGACGCGGAGCAGTCGTACGGGTGGGTGGAGGCGCACAACGCCTTCGCCATGATCTTCAGCGTTATCGGCGATCACGCCGCCGCCGCACCGCACTTCGCTGCGGTCGGCAACCTGGTCGCGGCCGATGCCTGGGCGTACCTCAAGGACCCGGTGGCGGCGTTCGGACGGTTCCGTACACTCGCGACGAAGGCGGCAGGTGAGGCCCGATGATCCGGCAACTCGACGTCGACGGGATCCCGGCGCTGCTGGCCCCGACCGGAGGGCCCACGCACGCCGGGCTGATGTTCCGGGTCGGCCAGGCCGACGAGACGCTGGCCCGGCGTGGCCTCACCCATCTGCTCGAACACCTCGTGCTGCATCCGCTCGGCGCCGCCGACTACCACTACAACGGCACCACCGGCAGCGTGGTGACCCACTTTCACCTGTCGGGCTCCGTCGACGACATCACCACCTTTCTGACCGGGGTGTGCAGGTCGTTGCGGGAACTGCCGGTGCACCGCCTGGACACCGAGAAGGCGATCCTGGACACCGAGTGGGCCGGCCGGCCGGCTGCCGCCACCGACCAGTTGCCGCTGTGGCGCTACGGCGCGCGTGACTACGGGCTGGGTGCGTATGCCGAGCTCGGATTGCCCGCGATCACCGCCGAGGACCTGCAGGAGTGGGCGGCCCGGTACTTCACCCGGGAGAACGCGGTCCTCTGGCTGGCGGGTGCCGAGTTGCCGCCGGATCTGCGGCTGGAGTTGCCGTCCGGGACCCGGATGCCGGCCCCTGCCGCCTCGTCGGCGCTGGCGGGTACGCCGGCGTTCTTCTACGGGCCGGGTCGGGCGACCGCGATGGACGCGGTGGTGCCCGCCGGGGCGGCCGCCCGGGTGCTCAGCGGTGTCGTCGAGCGGGAGCTGTTTCGGGCGCTGCGGCAGCGGGACGGCCTGTCATACACGACCGCCACCGACTACGAGCCACGAGGCGACGGCAACGCGGTGGTCACCGCCCTCGCGGACGCTCCCAACGGCAAGGAGGACGCGGTACTCGGTGGCTTCGTCGATGTACTGGCCAAGATCCGGGTGGGTCGGATCGACGAAGCGGACGTCGCCGCTGTCGTCGGTAAGGCCACCGAGGCGCTGTCCAGCGTGGAAGCGGACGGCGCGCGGCTGCCGTCGATCGCGTTCAACCTGCTCACCGGCCGGCCGGTGCGGTCCAGTGACGACCTGACCCGGCAGTTGAAGGAGGTCACCGTCGAGTCGGTGCATGCGGTGGCGACCACCGCGCACGCGTCGTCGCTGCTGATGACGCCCCGTGGCCGGGGTGCCGACTGGGCCGGTTTCACCCGGGCCGAGCCGGGCCTGGTGGGGTTGCTTCCCGGCACCAGCCACCGAGGGCTGGGCGGGCTGGACGGCCAACGGCTGATCGTCGGGGCGGAGGGGGTCAGCCTCGTCACCGGGTCCGGGCAGTCCGGGCAGGTGGTATCGGTGCGCTACGACCGTTGCGCGGCGATGCTGGCCTGGCCGGACGGTGGCCGTCAGCTCATCGGTGACGACGGCGTCAGTCTGCAGTTGGAACCGACGGTCTACGAGGGTGCCACCGCCGAGCTCGCCGATGCAGCAGTCCCGGTGCAGTCCCGGATCGACCTGCCGGCCCGGGACCCGGCGGAGATCCCGCAGCCGGAGACCGTCGCCGGTCCGGCCGGGCGGCATCCCCGGTCGGGCGTCGCCGGCAGCGGGGTGGTTGCCCGGTTCCGAAGCCTGGGCAGCGACCAGCAGTTGAAGGTCGGCGCACTGGGGCTGATTACGCTCGTCGTCGGGGTCGCCGTGCTCAGCCTGACCATCGCCATGATCGTCGGAGCGGTCGACTTCCGGGTGCTGAGCGCGCTCGGCAGTTGGATGATCGCCGGCTACCTGGGCCGGGCGTTTCTGAAGGCCTGGAACGAGGGCAGATGAGAGACCAAGTCTGAAATATCGCTTCGTGCGCGTATAGCACGATTTATCCTGACCATGCACCGGGCGTCGACCGAGATGGACTTCGTGGTCAGAGATGAACTTCGAGACAGCTGTCCTGATCATCGGTACGACGGTTGACGCCCTCGGTGTGCTGATCATCCTCACCGGCCTGGTCGTCGGCACGGTGCTCTACCTGCGAGGCGCGTTTCGTGAGCGGAACATGCGGGCGACCTACCGCCGGTACCGGCAGGACGTCGGCCGGGCGATCCTGCTCGGGCTGGAGTTTCTCGTCGCCGGGGACATCATCCGTACCGTGGCGATCTCGCCGACCTTCCAGAGCGTCGGCGTGCTGGCAATGATCGTCGCGGTGCGTACGTTCCTCAGCTTCTCCCTGGAGGTCGAGCTGGATGGCCGGTGGCCGTGGGGCCGGCGACGTCGCACCGGCGACGACGCCGCGGCGACGGGACGACAGGCATGACCTGCGGCGTCGTGGGTACGGGATGTGGTACGGCGAAATTCGGTGCCGCCCCCGGCGCAGACGACGTCCGTGAGGAGGAACGATGGCCGCCAAGCGGGAGAAGGCCGACAAGCACCAGCAGGCCGAGCAGATGCGCGACGACGTGCCCAGCACGATCGCCCGCTCCGACGACAAGGCCGTACGGACCTACAAGAAGACCCTGGAGTCGGCCGAGGAGAGTTACGGCGACCCGGCGCGGGCGCACCGCGCGGCGTACGCCTCGTTGAAACACAGCCACGAGAAGGTCGGCGACCACTGGCAGCCAAAGGACAGCCTGGGCCCGTCCGATCCGCAGGCGGCCCAGGGCACGCCCCAGTCGTTGCGCCGGCCCCGGGAGACCGCCCAGGGGGTCGACGCCAACGCCGGCAAAGGCCACCTCGACGACGTGGCGCGCCAGGTCGGCATTGACCACCCGCAGGACATGAACAAGGACGAACTGGTCAAGGAAATTGAGAAGGCGAACGCCCGGGCGACCGCGAAGGCCCGTAGGAAGTGACTGCCTGACTCACCTGAAACGTCAGCGACTGACCGCGTGACCCGGTCCCGGCTGTAGCCGGGACCGGGTCACGCGACCTTGCGGGTGGTCCGGGGGCTGCGGACCACCATCCCGGAATTCTTGCGGACCAGGCTCCAGCGTGTCCTCTCCCAGAATGCTGTTCCCTGCAGTTCGGTCGGCGATTGTGGGCAATATTCGGCAAGCGGTGCGGTGAATCTTGCCGTATCGGATTTCGCTGCCCATCGGGGCAAGGCAACACCAAAGAAGCGTGCCGGATCGGTACTTGTGATGCTCGTAGCGCGGCGGGCCTACCGGAGGCTGCACTGTCGAAATCCGGATTGTACGGCCGAGCGGCCAAGGTCAACTGCGCGCATTTTTCGTTGCCCGACCGGAAAGAGGGAACTGAGATGATGGTGCTGGAAACCGTGAACCTCGAGATGGACGGCCCGGTGGCCACCATCTACATGAACCGCCCGGCCAAGAAGAACGCCATGAACCCGCAGATGCACCGGGACATGAACCAGGCCCTCGACACGATCGAGGCGGCCGGCAACGTCAAGGCGGTCGTGGTGACCGGCGTCGGCGACAGCTTCAGCGCCGGGATGGACCTCGAGGAGTGCTTCCTGCAGCCGTTCGACGACCCGCAGCTGTTCTACCGGACCAACCTGATCGCGTTGACCTGGTTCAAGCGGCTCAAGGCGTTCCCGGCGGTGACCATCGCCAAGGTCAACGGGTTCGCGTTCGGCGGCGGCCTGCTGGTCACCGGCCTTTGCGACCTGGCGGTGACGTCGGAGACCGCACTGTTCGGCCTGTCGGAAATCAACTTCGGGATCTTCCCGGCCGGCGGCGCCACCTGGGCGGCCACCCACAACCTGCCCCGCAAGCAGGCGCTCTACTACATCCTGACCGGCGACACCATGACCGGCCAGCAGGCACAGGAGTACGGCCTGGTCAACAAGGCGGTGCCGGCCGACCAGCTGGACGCCGAGACCGACCGGATCGTGCGGAAGATCGCCAAGAAGAACCCGATCACCCTGGAACTGGCCAAGCAGGTCTACGAGCGCACCACCACCATGGACCTGCCGACTGCCATCGACTACGACCAGGCCAAGCTCTGGGAGCTGTCCCGGCTCAGCGGCAACGAATGGGTCAACGTCGCGCTGAAGCAGTTCGAGAAGCGCGCCTACCAGCCGGGGCTGAGCACCTACAGCCGCGCGGAGGCGAAGTCGTGACCACCACCACTCCGACGCCGACGACCGTCGACATCCCGGACCTGTCGCTGCCGGCGTTCGTGCTGCAGCGCGCCGAGCAGTACGGCGACCGTACGGCACTGGTCGACGTGGCCGGTGGCGACGGCTACACGTACCGCCAGCTGGCCTCGATGGTGCGTCGGCTGGCCGCCGGGCTGCACGCCCGTGGCTTCCGCCGGGGCGACGTGCTGGCGATGCTCGCGCCGAACGTGCCCGAGTACCCGATCGTGGTGCTCGCCGCCTCGCTGGCCGGCGGCACGGTCGTCGTGCTCAACCCGATCGACACGCCCGACGATCTGGCCGGCCACCTCACCGACGCCGGCGCGAAGCTGTTGGTGACCGTACCGTCCGAGGTGCCCAAGGCGGCGGCGCTGGCCGCCCGTACCAAGGTCGAGGAGATCGTGGTGATGGGCGCGGCGGACGGCGCGACGTCGCTGTCGGAGCTGCTCAGTGACGACCCGGCGCCGGAGGTGGCCATCGACCCGGCGAGTGACGTCGCGGCGCTGCTGCACTCCAGCGGCAGCACCGGACGCCCCAAGGGGGTGATGCTGACGCACCGCAACATCGTCGCGACCGTGCTGCAGACCAGGACGGTCACGCCGCTCGGCGCGGACGAGAAGGTGCTCGCCATGCCGCCGTTCCACCACGCGTTCGGTCTGATCATGGTGATGAGCGCCAGCCTGTTGCAGGGCGCGACGATCGTGACGATGCCGCGGTTCGACCCGGAAGGGTACGTCAAGGCGATCCACGACCACCGGATCACCCGCCTCTACATTGTCCCCACGCTCGCCGTGCTGCTGGCCCGGAGCCCGCTGCCGGACCGGTACGACCTGTCGTCGGTCCGGTCGATCGTCTCCGGCGGCGCCGCGCTCGACCCCGAGATCGCCCGGCTCTGCCGGGAACGTCTCGGTTGTCACATCGCCCAGGGGTACGGCCTCACCGAGGCGATGACGTCGTTCATGCAGCTCGAGGAGCCGTTGGTGCCCGCGTCGGTGGGCCGCACGGCGCCCAATGTCGAGTGCCGGATCGTCGACGTGACCACTGGGGCGCAGCTCGGTGCGCACCAGCGGGGCGAGATTCTGATCCGGGGTCCGCACGTGATGAAGGGGTACCTCAACGCCGCCGAGGTGACCAGCAAGGTGCTCCGGCCGGACGGGTTCATGCACACCGGTGACCTCGGCTACCTCGACGACGACGGCGAGTTGTTCCTGGTCGACCGGATCAAGGAGCTCATCAAGTACAAGGGCCAGCAGGTCTCCCCGGTCGAGCTCGAAGCGGTCCTGATGACCCACCCGAAGGTGGCGGACGCGGCGGTCATCGGCGTGCCGGACGAGGAGGCCAGCGAGATCCCGAAGGCCTTCGTGGTCGCCAAGGAGCCGACCACCGAGCAGGAGCTCATGGCGTTCGTCGCCGAACAGGTGGCGCCGTACAAGAAGATCCGGCAGATCGAGTTCATCGAGCAGATTCCCCGGACCCCGGTGGGCAAGATCGAGCGGCGTCGGCTGAAGGAGCGGACGTTCAGCTCGTAGTCCGCGCCGGGCAAGCGGGGAGAAGTACCGGCGACCAGTTCCCTGTCATTCTGGCCATGGATGGTTCCGGCCGAAGTTCTGAGGAGATCTGATGAACCCTCCGCAAGTTGTCTCCAGAGAAGAATGGCTGGCGGCACGCACAGCGCTGCTGGAGAAAGAGAAGGAAGTCACCAAGGCGCGGGACATGATTGCCCAAGAGCGCCGCGATCTCCCGATGGTCAAGGTGGAGAAGGAATACCTCTTCGAGGGGCCGAACGGTACGCTGACGCTGCTCGACCTGTTCGAGGGGCGCCGCCAGCTCGTCGTGCGGCACTTCATGTACGCCCCGGGCGACAAGGAGGGATGCATCGGCTGCTCGATGCAGGCTGACAGCGTCGGCGAGCTGTCGCACATGTGGGCCCGGGACACCACCTTCGTGATGATCTCGCGGGCTCCGCTGGCCGACTTCCAGGCGTTCAAGGCCCGGATGGGCTGGGAGATCCCCTGGTACTCGTCGTTCGGCAGCGACTTCAACTACGACTACGAGGTCTCCACCGAGCAGGGCGAGTCGCCCGGCGTCAGCGCATTCTACCGCGACGGTGACGACGTCTACTTCACCTACTCGATCTTCGACCGGGGTGGTGAGATCTTCAAAAACTTCTACAACTACCTGGACATCACCCACCTCGGCCGGCGCGAGGACGAGCTCGAGCACCCGTGGGACTGGTGGCGTCACAAGGACCGGTACGACGCGGAGAACGCGGCGGTGCCGGGCGCCAACTGGTGGAACGGCACCAGGTTCCAAAAGTAGCCCTGATCCGGGCGGGACGGCTCCGGCTTCTGGCGAATCTGTGGATTCGCCAGAAGCCGGAGCCGTAGGCCTGTCCGGCCGTCCCGCGTCGGACCGGCCACCACCCACCGGCCGGTGGGGCGTCGGGCCGGAGCAACCATCCAGCATCCACCCATCATCAACACAGTGGAGGAACCATGAGTGACATGTCGGGCCGGACCACGATCGTGGTCGGGGCGAGCCGCGGCCTGGGCCACGGGGTCGCCACCGCCTTCGCCGACGCCGGTGCGCCGGTGATCGCGGTGGCCCGTACCGCGATGGACTTCCCGGTGCCGGCCAACGGCGCCGGGTCGATCCAACCCGAGATCGCCGACGCCGGCGAGGCCACCGTCCCGGCCACCCTGATCGACCAGTACGAGCCCGAGGCCGTGGTCCTGGTCGCCGGGGCCACTCCGCACATGCGTGCGCTGCAGGAGCAGACCTGGGAGACGTTCTCGGTCAACTGGGAGACCGACGTGCGGATCACCTTCCACTGGCTGCGCGAGGTGCTGCTCAAGCCGCTGCGTCCCGGCAGCCGGGTGATCGTGGTCAGCAGCGGTGCCGTGCTCGGCGGATCGCCGCTCAGCGGCGGCTACGCCGGTGCCAAGGCGACTCAGCGCTACATCACCGGCTACGCCCAGGACGAGGCGAAGCGGGCCGGCCTGGACATCACCTTCACCACGGTGCTGCCGAGGTTCGCGCCGATGACCGGGGTGGGCCTGCCCGCCGTACGGGCGTACGCGGCCCGCGCCGGCAAGTCGACCGAGGAGTTCGTCAACCGGATCGGGCCGCCGCTGACCCCGCAGATCGCCGGTGCCGCGATGGTGGACCTGGTCCGGGCGGACGCCGCGACGGTCGCGCCGGGCTACGAGCTCACCGGGGCCGGGCTGCAGAAGCTGTCCTGATCCCGTACCGACGGTGATGCCCCGCGGGTAGCGTGCTACCCGCGGGGCATGTCGTGTCACCCCGGTCGGTGCCGGCGGTCAGGAGGCCGTCAGCCAGTCGGCGAGCCGCTCACCGATCATGATCGAGGTCAGGTTGGTGTTGCAGTTGACGATCGACGGCATGACCGAGGCGTCGCCCACGTACAGATTGTCCGTGCCGTGCACCCGCAGCCCTTCGTCGACGACGGCGTCGGCGTCGTCGGCGGTGCCCATCCGGGTGGTGCCGACCGGGTGGTAGCCGCTGTCCAGGCTGAGCCGGACGTAGTGGCCGAGGATGTCGTCGTCGGAGACCATCTCCTCGCCGAGGACGACGAACCGGTCGCCGCGGTCGACGATGCCCGGGGTCTGCATCAGCTGCCAGCAGGTGCGGACCGCGTCGACCAGGATCTTGATGTCCTGCTCGGTGGCAAGGAAGTTCAGGTCGATGTCCGGCGGTGACGTCGGGTCGGCCGAGGCGAGCACCAGGCGTCCCCTCGACTGCGGCCGCTGGTGCACCACCATCACCCCGAAGATCGTCTTCGCCGCGGCGAGCATCTGCAGCTCGGGGAAGAGCGTCAGATCGAAGTGATTGATCATGTAGTACTGCAGGTCGTTGAACTCGTCCGAGCCCGGTGCGGTGGTGCGCACCATGGTCTGCAGGAATGCGTCCTGCGGGTCGAACGTGCCCTCCTTCGGCACCATGAACGCGCCGGTGCGCGGGTGGTCGATCAGGGTGCCGCCGACCCCGGGGCGGTCGAGGAGCACGTCGATGCCGAGCCGGCGCAGATCGCTGGCCGGACCGATGCCCGAGCGCATCAGGATCGTCGGCGAGTTGACCGCTCCGGCGGCCAGCACGACGTTGCGGGCGTGGATCTCCTCGGTGCCGCCGGCCGGGTTGGTGACCTCCACGCCGTGCGCCCGGGTCCCGGTGAACAGCACCCGGTTGACCTGCGCGCCGGAGTAGATGGTCAGGTTCGCCCGGCCGCGGGCCATGCCCAGGTAGCCCATCGCGGTGGAGAACCGGGTACGGGTGTCGTTGCGGTTCGACGGGATGGGACCGACCCCGGTGGCCTCGGGGTGGTTGTGGTCCTCCACGTCGGGGAAGCCGGCCTTGAGAGCGGCCTCGTGGAAGACGTGCTGCACCGGGGCCAGCTCGTCGGGCCGCCACCGGCGGATCGGGATCGGACCGCCCTGACCGTGGTACTCATTGTCGAAGTCCAGGTCGTTCTCGAGTCGCTTGTAGTACGGCAGGACCTCGTTCCAGGCCCACGCCGGATTGCCCATCGACGCCCATTCGTCGAAGTTGTTCGGCGTGCCACGCAGGGCGATGGTCGCGCCGACCGCAGACGATCCACCGGTCAGTTTCCCGCGCGGGAAGATGATGCGCCGGCGGTCGGTGATTTCGGCCTTGAAGCGCCAGTCGTACGTGGACATCGACATGGCACTGCCGTCGAGGATCTCGTCCGGTGTCTCGGCGACGGTGGCGTAGTCCGGACCCGCCTCCAGCAGCAGTACCCTGCGCTGCGGGTCCTCGCTCAGGCGGGCGGCGAGTGCGGCTCCGGCGGACCCGGCTCCGACCACCAGATAATCGAATTCGTTCATCAGCGGCGTCCTTCGGCAGTGTCGAGTTGGCGATCCTGGGCGTTTTCGCAGGGCTGGATGCGCATCCATCGCAGGGACCTTCACGTCCCCCGATGAGCATCACATTTGCCAATTCGTGGTGCTTCTCCGCCGTTGCTCAGGGTGTTACTTCTCCGGTATTGCTCAGGGCGCTGTCTTTCTGGCTCGCCGACGCAGACGCCGACGCAGGTGCCGACGCCGACGCCGGCCGTGGCGGTCGGCGGCGGCGGGCCCGAGCCAGCGAGATCATGGTGGCTTCGTGTTTGTCGCCGGCGCCCACCATCAGCGAGCGCAACTGGGTCTCGAAGCACAGGTCGGCGTCGTACGGGTCGATCAGGTAGCCGCCGAGTTCGAGGGCGACCAGACCGTGCAACGCGATCCACATGGTCTGCCCGACGAGCAGCGGATCGGCCGGTCGGAACCGGCCCTGCTCAATGGCCCGGGACACGGCGTCGACCAGCGGCTCCAGGGTGTACCGGCCGTGCTGGCGGTCACCCTCGCCGAGGGCGAACCCGCCGAGTGCCGAACTGCCGAACATGACCAGGTAGAGCTGCGGGTGGTCGAGGGCGTTGGCGCGGTACGCGTACCCGAGCGCCATCACGTCGGCCACGGCGTCGTTGGTGGCCCGGACGGTCGCCATCCGCCGGTGCAGCCGGGCGAAGCCCTCGTGCACCATCGCCCGGACCAGGTTGTCCATCCCGCCGTAGTAGGTGTAGACGACGGTGGTCGACGTGCCGACCTCGGCGGCCAGCCGGCGGGTGGTCAGCGCGGCCGTGCCCCCTTCGGCCAGCAGCCGCGCGGCTGCTTCGAGCAGGGCGGCGGCCAGCTGCGGATCGACCCGGCGCGGACTCACATTGACATGATCTCACGCCCGGCGTACCGTCGAGACATAACGTTGTTACGTAACTGCGAAACGTAACGCTGGTGCGTAACGATGCCGTCCAGGTCGCGTACGGCCGGTGGAGGCCCCCGATGAGCGTCGTCACCCACTCACCCCTGACTCCCGCGACCGTCCGCCGGGACAACCGGCGTCCCGTCGCTCACGAGACGACCGGCACCGACCTGGTCGTCAGCGGTCGGTTGCCCGCCGAGCTCGACGGCTGCCTGGTCCGGATCGGCCCCAACCCGACCCGATCCGACCCGCGGGCCCACCCGCTGGTCGGCGACGGCATGGTGCACGGTGTGCGACTGCGGCACGGTCGGGCGCTGTGGTACCGCAACCGGTGGGTACGCAGCGACAGCGTCGCCCGTACCCGCGGTGAACTCCCCATCCCCGGCCCCCGGCACGGGCTGAGCGACAACGCCAACGCCAACGTGATCCGGCACGCCGGCCGTACCCTCGCGCTCGGCGAAGCCGGCGTCCTGCCGATCGAGCTCGACGGCGAGCTCGACTCGGTGGCCCGGATGGACTTCGACGCGACCCTGCCGCACGGCTTCACCGCGCACGCCGAGACCGACCCGGTCACCGGGGAGCTGTTCGCCGTCGCCTACTACCACGACCTGCCCTACGTCGAACACCTGGTCGTCGGCGTGGACGGCCGGGTGCGGCACAGCACCCGGATCGAGGTGGCCGGCACTCCGCTGATGCACTCGGTGGCCCTGACCGACCGGCACACCGTGCTGTTCGACCTGCCGGTCGCCTTCGACCCGGCTCTGGCCCACGCCGGATCCCGGTTCCCGTACGCCTGGTCCGCTGGTCGGCCGGCCCGGATCGGCCTGCTGCCCCGGGCCGCCGCCGGGCCGGCCGTGCGCTGGTTCGAGGTCGATCCGTGTTACGTCTTCCACCCGGTGAACGCCTACGAGACCGCCGACCGGTGCGTAATCGACGTCGTACGGCACGAGCGGGTCTTCGACCGGGACCGCCGGACACCCGGTGAGTGCGCCCCGACGCTGTGGCGCTGGACCCTCGACCTGACCAGCGGGTCCGTCGCGGCCGAACAGCTCGACGACATTCCGCAGGAGTTCCCGCGCATCGACGACCGGCGCAAGACGACCCCCTACCGGTACGCGTACACGGTGGCGATGCAGGACGGTACCGGCACGCTGGGCGGCTCGGCGCTGCTGCGGCACGATCTGGACGGCAGGGACGTGGCGGTGCACGACTTCGGGCCGTACCGGGAGGCGGGGGAGGCCGTCTTCGTGCCGCGTGGCCCGGTCGGCGCAGAGGATGACGGCTGGCTGCTCACCTATGTGTACGACGCCCGGGTCGACCGCAGCAGCCTGGTGGTGCTCGACGCCGCCGACTTCACCGGTGAGCCGGTGGCCGTGGTGCACCTGCCGGTACGGGTGCCCAGCGGCTTCCACGCCAACTGGATCGCCGGCTGAACATGCCCAACTAGGCAATCTCCAATATCCACGACGTCATGTTGCCAGCTAGCTTCGCGACAGGATGTCATGCCTGGCTCACGGAAGGTATGTCAAATGGCCCATTCCGCTGCCCATCCCGCCCCCCATCCCGCTTCCTCCAGTTCCCCCGGCCTGGTGGCCCGGCTCAACGGCGCACACCACAAGCTGGCCCTGAACGGTTTCCTCGTCGTCGTCCTCGCGCACTGGGCCGAACACCTGGTCCAGGCGTACCAGATCTGGGTGCTCGGCAGCCCCCGGCCGCAGGCCCGGGGCGTGCTCGGCCAGTGGTTCCCCTGGCTGGTCAGCTCCGAGTGGCTGCACTACGGGTACGCCATCGTGATGCTCGTCTTCCTGTTCCTGCTCCGCCCCGGGTTCGCCGGACGGGCCCGGACCTGGTGGACCATCGCACTGGCCATCCAGTTCTGGCACCACATCGAACATCTGCTGCTGCTGATCCAGGCGCAGACCGGCACCATCTTCTTCGGCCAGCCGGTGGTGACCAGCGTGGTGCAGTTGATCGTGCCCCGCGTCGAGCTGCACCTGTTCTACAACTCGGTGGTCTTCATCCCGATGGTGATCGCGATGTACCTGCACCTGCGCCCGAACGAGCGGGATCGGGAGCAGATGAGCTGCAGCTGTGCCGGCCACCGGTCGGAAGTCCGACCGCTCGCCCCCCATGCGGCCTGACCCCCGCCCAGGCGTACCAGCCGCTGCTCTCGGGCTGACCGGCGTCGTCGCGGCGGCCGCCGCAGTGGCCGGCGTCGTCGCCGTGGTCGCCGCGGTGCTGCTGGCCACTCCCGGCAGCGCCCGTGCCGACGACGGCAGGCTGCTCCTGGCGGACCCGCCGGTCGGCGCGGCGCTCAGCGTCGCGCCGACCGGCGTGACGCTGTCCTTCACCGACACCGTGCAGCCGGAACTGTCTCACGTCGAGGTGTTCGACGGCGCCGGCGACGAGGTCACCGACGGCGACTACCGGCAGGTCGCCCCGGACCGGGTGCACCAGCCGGTGCAGATCGGTGCCGACGGTGACTACACCGTTGCGTACCACGTGACGTTTCCCGACGGTTCGGACGTGACTGACGTCTACCGGTTCAGCGTGGGCACCGGCGTGCCGCCGGCCGCGCTGGACGCCGCGACCCGGGAGGCCCGTACCGACGCGGTGTCCGAACACGCCCACCAGATCGACGGATTCAGCGCGACCCTGCTGGTCATCGACGGGCTGGTGCTGTTCGTGGTGATCGCGCTGCTGTGGCTGCGGCCCCGCGACGGCCGGCCGACGTCACTGCGCTACCGCGATCCTGACTGACGAATCAGACAGCGGGACGGGGTACGCCGGCGGTCGACGTGCCGGACCGACTGATCGGCGCCGGCGGTTTCGACCGCCGGCGCCGATCAGTTCGTGGGCCATGGCCACGGCCCACGGCCACGGTCAGGGGATGGGGAAGAACGCGCGGACGAACCGGTCCCAGTTGCGGTCACCGATCGTCGCCCGCATCCGGGTCAGCAGCCGGGCGGGTATCCCGAGTCGGTACCGGACGCGCGGGTTGGGGTGGGTGACCGCGGTCTCGATGACCTTGGCTACATGCTCGGCGCGGACCGCCATCTTGCCGCGCAGCGGCGGGTTGTCGCTGAGCCGGTACGCCTGGTGCCACTGTACGAAGTAGTCCCAGAAGTCCTTGTACAGCGCCGGGTTGCCGTGCGACTGCATGCCGAGGTCGGCGACGCTGTCCGGGACGAAACCGCCGAGGATCGGCGACGGCTCGATCAGCACCACCTTGATGTCGAACCGGGCCACCTCGTGTCGCAGCGAGTCGCCGATCGCCTCCAACGCGTGCTTGGTGGCCTGGTAGTAGCCCCGACCTGGCGTCGCGAACAGTCCGAAGATCGACGACATCAGCACCACCCGGCCACCGCCCTGCTCCCGCATCCCGGGCAGGACCATCTGGGTGAGCCGGCACAGACCGAAGACGTTCGTCTCGAACTGGGCCCGTACCTCGTCCATCGGGGTCTCCCCGATGGTGCCGTTGAGGCTGTACGCGGCGTTGTTGATCAACGTGCCGACCGCGCCGTGTTCGTCGGTGATCCGCTTGACCGCAGCGGCCATCGACTCCTCGTCGGTGACGTCGAGATGCATCACGGTGATGCCCTCGGCGGCCAGATCGGCCAGCGCGTCGACGTTGCGGCCGGTGGCGTAGACCGGCCAGCCGGCTCGGTGCAGGCGCAGCGCGGCCGCCTTGCCCGAGCCGGACGACATGCCGGTGCCCGACGACGCACCGGTCAGCAGGATCGCGCGGGATCGTGTCACGACCGGACTCCTCTCCGACCGGAGGTCACTCGTCGCCCTGTCGGGCGATCCGGCTGCGGTCGGTTGACGTACCCAACCCGGTCGCGTCGACCAGCCGGTTGATGAAGGCGAACAGGCTGGCGCAGAAGACCGCCTCGAGCATCTCGGCGTCGCTCCAGCCGGCGGCGGCGGCCTGTTCCCAGTCGGCGTCGGTGATCTTGTACGCGCCGGTGCTGACCTTCTCGACCAGCTTCATCAGCGGCCGGGTCCGCTCGTCGACCGGCAGCTCCTCGGCGGTCGAGGCGGTCGAGACGGCCTCGACCAGCTCCTCGCTGCCACCGAACTCGCTGAGGAACCAGCTGTGCGTGCCCACGCAGTACGGGCAGCCGTTCAGCTTGGACGTCCAGGCCGAGATCAGCTCTTTGAGATCGCGGGGCAGGGTGTCGCCCTTGAAGATGCCCCCGTAGCCGGCGACGACCACCTCGAGCAGCCGAGGATTGGTCGAGGTGAGCCGGAACATGTCCGGCACGAACGGCAGCCCGGTGACTGCCTTGATCTGCTCGTAGAGTTCGGCGGTGCGGCCTTCGGCGTGCTCCTCGTCAATCAGCGGGACCCGGATTCCCGGCTGCTTTGTCGTCGTTTCCATTGAGTGTTCTCCTCAGTGGGTGAGCGGGTGCCGGGCCTGCCCGTGCGTCAACCCTCCACACCAGACCCGAACCGGGGGCGAGACCTGCCGTGCCAGCCCCGACAGTGGCACACGGCGCAGCGGGCAGCACCTGTGGCAACGGTCGACAGGCATTTTGGTCGCCTCATGATGGCATGTACCGCAGGGGGTCGTGCTCTCCCAGATTGCCTAGTCGGCGCACCATTTTGAAGACCGGCGAAAGGAGGGCGGGATCTCCGATAGCTCTGGCTACGTGGCAGTATCAACCGATAGCCTGTCACCAATCAATTGGAACGGATGAGGTCATGATGCCGGGAAGTCTGATGCGTCCGGTGCTGAGCGGCCTGGGGCTGACTCAGATTCGCTACGTCTCCGCAGTGCGGCGAGGAAGGGCGAGTGGTCTCGTGTCTCAGGTGTACCGACAGATGGAAGGCGACTTCGGGGTGCTCGCGCCGCCGGTGGCCCTGCATGCTGCGGCACCTGAGATGCTCGCCGCGGCGTGGCTGGTGCTGCGCGAGACGTTGATCGTGCCCGGGCTGGCGTCCCGGGCGGCCAAGGAGGCGGTGGCCACCGCCGTCTCGGCCGGCAACGCCTGCCCGTACTGCGCCATGATCCACAACAGCGCGCTCACCGTGCTCGGTCCGGGCCGGCGCGACCAGCCCGCGACGAACGCCCCGGAACTGGACGTCTTCGTCGAATGGGTGATGTCGGTGGACCATCCGGGCAGGCCGGTCGATCCTCAGTTTCCGGCCGAGCAGCTCGCCGACCTGGTCGGTGTGGCGGTGTTGTTGCACTACCTCAACCGGATGGTGAACGTGTTCCTCCGTGACGTACCGCTACCGCCCAAGGTGCCGGAGTTCACGCTGCCGCCGGTGCTGTGGGTGCTCGGTCGTCAGATGGCCGGTGCCGCCCGTCAGGCGCACGTACCCGGGGCCGCCCTCGGCCTGCTGCCCGCCGCCGACCTGCCCGCCGACCTGTCCTGGGCGGCTGACAACGACACCGTCGCCCAGGCGTACGCGCGGGCCTGCGCCGCGATCGACGACGCCGGCGCCCGCGCGCTGCCGGCGAACATCCGCGCCCTGGTGTCGGACAATCTCGCCCGGTGGGGTGGCGGGCCACGTGGGATCAGTCGGGTCTGGGTCGAGGAACTGATCGCGCCGTTGCCCGCCGACCAGCGGCCGGTGGCGCGGCTGGCGCTGCTGGTCGCCTTCGCCTCCTACCAGGTGGATCCCGCCGTCATCGAGCGCTGCCGGCAGGTCGGCGCCGACGACCGTACGCTGGTCGAGCTCTCCTCCTGGGCGGCGATGGCGGCGGCCCGGCGGGTGGGCAATTTGCTCCCGATGCGGGGGTAGGCGACATTCCGTTCGGACAGAAAGGGTATCGCCGAGTAATGCGGGTATCCGCTACGGATGGTGATCGGCGCCCGGCCATTGATAGAGCAAGAAAGTCGAAATTTGGCTGCACTTATTGTTCTCGATTTATGGTAGGGTCTTAAGTCATCCGGACCGGTCAGGGCCTAGATGGTGGAGCGATGTTCGACACTTTCCTGCCTCCCGTGAGCCGCCGCGCAGCCAAGCGGCGTGTTGGCGATTACCCTCGGTGTACCGCTCCCGCCGCACCCCGCCAGGGTGGTGGCGGCGTGGTGGTGCCTCTGAGCTGGGGCAATGGGTTTGTGTCGATGCTCCCGGAATCTGCAGTGGGTGACCAGCGCGCGAGCGCACTGTTCGAGAGGCGACCTCGTCGTCTACAGCCGAATGGAGTTGATCCGCAGTGCCTAACGCCGTCGAACGGGCTATTGCCATCATGTGGGACCGCTACCACGAGCCACTCTCACTCGACGCTATGGCCGATTCTGCCTTTCTGAGTCGTTTTTACTTTTCCAGATTGTTTCGGTCCAAGACGGGCACGTCGCCCGGCCGCTTCCTGACAGCGATCCGGCTGTACAAGGCGAAACACCTGCTGCTGGAGACCGACATGAGCGTCACCGACATCGCCTACGCCGTCGGCTACAACAGTCTGGGCACCTTCATCAGTCGGTTCACCCGCAGCGTCGGCATCTCGCCGGCACGCTACCGGTGGCTCGCCGAGCACGGCATCCCACAGTTGTCCCAGCCCCGGTCGGCCGGCAGCCGGCGAGCTGCCACGATCAGCGGAAAGGTCGTGCTGCCGCCGATCGACGTTCCGGTCAAGGTCTACGTCGGAGTGTTCGACAGCCCGATCGTGCAAGGGCTGCCCGCCGCCTGCGACATCCTCGAGGCGTCCGGCGACTACCTGCTCACCGATGTTCCGGAAGGCGAATGGTACCTGAGGGCAGCCGCGATCGCGCTGGACGACATCACCGCCCGCCCATCGACCCGACGTCCGCTCGCGGTCGGCGCGCACGAGCCGTTGTCGGTGACGGTCGGCACCGATCTCACCGTCGACCTGGAACTGCACGCCACCGGCGTCTTCGACCTGCCCATCCTGATCGCACTGCCCGAACTCGACGGGCACGTGACCGGTTCCCGGAGCCGTCGGTCCCGCGGCCGTGACGAACGGCGCGTCGCCGGGCGGACCCGGGTGGTCGGCGCGATCCGATCGTGACCCGAAGGTCTGCCCTCACCCGGCCGGTGGCGCACGCTGCCGGCCGGGCGACGTCGATACATGTGCTTCCGACTGCGGGGTCGAGGGATCCGCAGCGACGTCTTCCGTCGGTGCTTCTGAAGACGTGATGCCGCAGGCGCATCAGAATGCACCTGCGGCATCAAGCTCAACGAGTACCCCCGACCCGGTGCGGTGACACTGCGTTCGCCGGCGAGGCAACGGCCCCTGGCGGTGGTGTCAGCGGCCAGCGACCTCGGCCAGCGACGTCGGGCGGTGACGTCAGCGGACGGGGACGACGAACGGTCCCCAGGTGAACGCCGCGAGCCACGGTGCCGGGTCCGCGCTCCAGCGCAGCGCGCGGATCCGTTCCTCGGTCAACCGGCCGGACATCGCCTGGTAGACGTCGTGCCAGGAGCCGGCGACGGTGGCCGCGGGCGCACCCTCGCCGATCGGCCACTGGCCGAGGTCGGTCTCCACCCGCAGCGCCGGCAGGCCGCGGTTGCGGGTCGACAGCGATAGTCCTTTCGCCAAGATGCCCATCGCTATCGGCAGCGCCGGGTGCTGCGGTGCCGGCGGATCCACCCCGAGCGCCCGGCGTAGATCCAACTCGTGGGTGAACGCGTCCATTACGAGAATGCCCCGTCGGACGGTGAACGGTTCGCCGAGGAACTGCTCGACCGGCCCGCTCAACCGCGTCCAGTCGTCGAGGAGCTCGCCGATCCCACCGGCCGGCAGCGGTGCGGTCGCGCGGTCCGACGGCAGCAGTGAGAACTGGATGCCGGCCGGCGTCGGTCCGCCGCCGGTGCCTTCCGTCGCCGTCTCACCCGCGGCGATCCGCTCATACACCCGGGCACAGACCTGGACCAGGTGGCTGGCCAGGTCCGCGATGCTCCAGTCCGGGCAGCCGGGTACGGCCGCAGCCAGGTCCGGCGGACCCGCGGTGAGCAGCTCGGTCACGTTCCGGCGGACCTGCCGGTACCCGGCCGCAGCCGGTCCGGTCGGAATCGGCCCGGCGGGATCCGGCCCGGCGCCCGAGACACCCGACTCGGCGCGGACGGAGTCGCTTTCGGACATGCTTGCCTCCCTGGTACGGCCGTGTCGCCACGGCGGATCACTGTCGGTCGGGCAATGGCCGTCCGGCCGGGTCGGTCGACGCCCGTCCGGCCTGCCCGGCGGAGAGCCGCCCGGTCCGGTGCAGCCAGCGCACCGTGTCGGCGACCGTTCGGCTGAACGGACGGGCGGGCGGCCCGACCAACGGCTCCTCCTGCGGCGGGTGCGCCGCGCAGGCGCAGACGTAGCAGGCGCCGTACTCAGCCGGGATGTGCCACGGCCAGACCCGCTGCACCAGGTCGGTGAGCCGGGCGAACGGCAACATCGCCCGGGCCGGCAGGAACACCGTCGGCAGCCGTCGCCCGGTCACCGCGCGGACGGTGGCCACGTAGTCGCGGGTGCTGACGTACCGTCCCGGCCCGAAGTGCCGGTCCAGGCCGTCGCTCGGCGCGGTGAGCAGCGCCGCGTGCAGGGCGGCGGTGTCGCGGACGTCGCCGGCCGGGAAACCGCCGGTTGGCCAGACCGGCATCATGCCGCGCAGCACGTACCGCAGCCGGGCGGTCTGGTCGCCGACCTTCGGGTCGTCCGGACCGAGCAGCGCCGGCGGGTAACTGATCACCACCGGCGCGCCCTGCTCCTGGTGTCGGCGGGCGACCCGTTCCGCCGCCGCCTTGCTGGCCAGGTAGGGCTCGCTGGCGGTGCCGACCGGCGAGCGCGGGCCGAGCAGCGAACTCGGGCCGTGCGCAGCGCTCGGATCGAGCGGCGAGCCGGCCGCCGGCAGCAACGCGCCCACCGTGGACACGTACACCGTACGGGCCACCCCATGGTTACGCGCCGCCGCCAGCACCAGCTCGGTTCCGCGTACGTTGGTCCGCCGGGTCGCGGCGTGCCGCCGGCTGTCGAACGAGTAGACCGATGCGGCGTGCACCACCGCGTCCGTGTCCCGGACCGCCCGGTCGACTGCGACCGCGTCGGTGACGTCGCCGAGCACCACGTCGACCGCTGTCTCGGGCACTCCCAACGGCGCCATGGCCCGGGACACCCCGGCGGGGTCGCGGGCCAGCACCCGGACCCGATGGCCGGCGGCGAGGGTGGCCGCGACCGTGTGCGCGCCGACGAATCCGGTGCCGCCGGTGACCAGGACCAACATCGGTCTCCTCCATTTCTGGAATCCACCCATGCGCCATGGTCGGATATCGTCCGCCGACCGGGCCGATAACGGCGCCTGAGCAAAACAAATCTCCCGTACCGGCGTGGAGTGCCCGTACAGGTTGTCGCTCGATGTGTCGTACGACAATTTCGTTGGTGTCGGTCCGGTCTGATCGTGCCCCGGCGAGCGACGGTGGTCTTCTCTCATAGTGCCGTTGTTGACGCTACTTAGCTGCAGGTCACAGGGCAATCGGGAAGTGGCGTCCGCACTGTCGCACCGGCACGATCAATGATGATGCTTGTCTGATCTGGATGAATGGGAGCGATAGGTGACCGGAATCATCCGAGGGCTCCGGCAACGGGTCCTGACCCCTGACATTTCGCAGACCCGGGTATCCGTTCGTGGCTTCCACGACAAAGGGCCGGAAGCAGTTGAGGTTCTGGAATCCGTCGGTGCCTCGTTCCTCGCCGGGCTCTCCTCAGCCGCCGGTGCTCGGCGGGTCACCGACGTCGACACCGACCTCGCTCCGCTGCCGACCCGCTTCCAGGGGTTCGCCTACGAGGGCGCGGCGATGGGCTTCGCCCTGGTCGACGCGATCACCCCGGGGAAACCCCGGCGCAGCGCCGAGTTCCTCGCCGGGACCGGCGACCGGCACGTCTACATGGCGTACGTCGGCATCGGCTGGGCGATGGCCCGACTGCCCCGGTTCCTCTGGGGCCGGGCCAGCGCCGCCGCGACCGACCCGTTGCTGCGCTGGCTGGTGCTCGACGGGTACGGCTTCCACCAGGCGTACTTCCACACCGCCGAGTACGTCGTCAACCGGCGGACGGTGCGCGGCTTCCCCTGGCCGTCGGAAGGCCCGACGTGGTACGCCGACCGCGTCGTGGACCAGGGCATCGGCCGGGCCATCTGGTTCGTCGCCGGCTCCGACCCGACGCGCGCCGCGGACCTGATCGACGCGTTCCCCGTCGCCCGGCACCAGGACCTGTACAGCGGCGCCGGCCTGGCCGCGACGTACGCCGGCGGCGCCACCGAGGAGGAGCTTGCCCTGTTCCTGCGCCGCTCCGGCGACCATGCCCCGTTCGTCGCCCAGGCCAGCGCGTTCGCAGCCCAGGCCCGGGTCCGCGCCGGGCTGCTGATGCCGCACACCGAGCTGGCCACCGAGGTGTTCTGCCGCACCGGTGCGGTCGAAGCGGCCCGGATCACCGACGAGGAGATCCCGCCCGTCACGGCGGAGTCCGACCTGCCGGCGTACGAGATCTGGCGGTGTGCGATTGCCGCACGGTTCCGCGCCGACGTCGGGGCGCAGCCGTGACGGCGCTCGCCGACCAGCCCAGCCGGCTGCGTCCCCCCGGGCCGTCACCCTGGTCGGCACCGGCCCTGCTGGCCCGGATGGCCCGTAACCGGTTGGATGTGATGCGGTCGGTGTCGGCCCGCTACGGCGACGCCGTCCGGCTGCCGCTGGGGCCGAAGACCCTGTACTTCTTCAACCACCCCGACCACGCCAAGCACGTGCTCGCTGAGAACCCGGGCAACTACCACAAGGGGATCGGGCTGGTCCACGCCCGCCGTACCCTCGGTGACGGCCTGCTGACCAGCGAGGGTGAGCTGTGGCGCAAGCAGCGCAAGACGATCCAGCCGGTGTTCCAGGCCCGGCGCATCGCCCGGCAGGCCGGCGCGATCGCCGAGGAGGCGGTCGGGCTGGCCGACCGGCTGCACACCATGGTCGGCCGCGACGAACCGGTCGACATCCGTCACGAGATGACCGACCTGACCCTCGGGGTGCTGGGCCGGACCCTGCTCGACACCGACCTGGGTGAGTTCGGCGGCATCGGCGACGCGTTCGAAGCCGTCCAGGACCAGGCCATCTTCGAGATGATGTCGCTGGGCGCGGTGCCGACCTGGGTGCCGTTGCCCCGGCAGCGGCGGTTCCGCCGGGCCCGCGCCGAGCTGCAGGACGTCGTCGACCAGCTGGTTGCCCGGCGGCGGGCGGCCGGCGGCATCGCCGAACGCGACGATGTGGTGTCCCGGCTGATCGGATCGACCAACGAGGAAGCCGATCCGCAGGTCGCCCGGCAGCGGATGCGCGACGAGCTGGTGACCCTGCTGCTGGCCGGTCACGAGACCACCGCCAGCACCTTGACCTGGGCGTTCCATCTGCTCGACCGGCATCACGACGTCTGGGAGCGGGTGCACGCCGAAGCGGTCGAGGTGCTCGGCGACCGGACACCGGTCTACGAGGACCTGCACCGGCTGCGGTACACCGCGATGGTCGTCGACGAGGTGATGCGGCTCTACCCGCCGGTCTGGCTGCTGCCCCGGATCGCCCAGGGCGACGACGTGGTCGGTGGCTACCATGTGCCGGCCGGCGCTGACCTGGTGCTCTGCCCGTACACCCTGCACCGGCATCCGGAGTTCTGGGTGCATCCGGACCGGTTCGACCCGGACCGGTTCGACCCCGACCGCAGCACCGACCGGCCCCGGTACGCGTACATCCCGTTCGGCGCCGGCCCGCGCTTCTGCGTCGGCAACAACCTGGGGCTGATGGAGGCGGTGTTCGTTATCGCCTGCGTGGCGCGTCGGCTGCGGATGTCGGTGCAGCCCGGCTACCGCCTGGTTCCGGAACCGATGCTGACCCTGCGGGTCCGGGGCGGCCTGCCGATGCGGGTCCACGAGGCCTGACCGGCCCACCCACCTGACACAGCCGGCGCTCGCATCTGCGAGCGCCGGCTGCGTCGTGTCCGGCCCGCGACGGTCCACCGGGCGTCCGAGGCGAACTGCGACGAGTCCGAGGCGACTGCGACTCCACCACGAAGGACCGGGCGGTCCCGCGCACAGCGGGACCGCCCGGTCGGGTGGCGGGTCGGGTCAGCCTCGGCCGGCGACCTCGACGAACCGGCCACCGTGGAACAGCAACGCGTCGTGGCCGTCACCGCGGCCGGTGCCCAGCACCGAGCCGAGGAAGATGGAGTGGTCGCCGCCGTCGTAGACGGCGGCCAGCTTGCACTCCACCCAGGCCAGGCTGCCGGAGATGATCGGTGCGCCGGTGTGCCGCCCCGCCCAGTGGTCGACCGTCTCGAACTCCCGCTCGTCGCGCGGCCGCGACGAGCTGGCGAAGTAGCGGGCCAGCCCTTCCTGGTCGGCACCCAGGATCGACACCGCGAAGGTGCCCTGGGCCAGGACCGTCGCGTGCAGCACCGCGGTGCGCTTGACGCACACCAGCACCAACGCCGGCTCCAGCGATACCGAGGAGAACGCGTTCGCGGTCATCCCGTGCGGCAGGTCGGTCCCGGACGTCACCAGGGTGACGCCGGTGGCGAACATCCCCATCACGGTGCGCAGCTCGGCGTGGTCACCCTTGCCCGTACCGTTGGATCCGGCCGCCCCGACCGTACCGTTGGATCCGGCGGATCCGGCCGTTGCGACGCCCGGCACGGTCTGCTTGTCGGTAGCCACGGTCAGCCCTCCCTGACGTCTTCGAGCACCCGGCGCTGCCCGTTGCCGTTACCGTTGCCGCCGGTGACGGCGTAGTGCGACAGCGCGATCCGCAGCGGATCCGGCACCCGGGCCGGGCGGGTGTCGGTGTTCGGCCCGCGCATGCACGCGATCCGCTGCCGGCCGCGGGCGACCAGCTCCTCGAAGCCGTCGCGCAGCCGGACGTAGTCGAACGCGAAGCCGATCTGGGTCTGGGTCAGGTCCTCCAACCGCATCCGGATCGACAGCTCGTCGAAGGCGCTGATCTCGGCGAAGAACTCACACTCGCACTTGAGGGTGAACAGCTTGAGATCGTCCCGGATGTCGGCCAGCACCTCCGGCGCGCGGTCCCGCAGGAACATCTCCCGGCACCGGCCCTGCCAGCGCAGATAGTTGACGTAGTAGACGTTGCCCACCAGGTTGGTCTCCTCGAAACCCACCAGGTGCCGGTACTCGTAGTAGGACTCCATGACTCACCTGCCTCCGTCGGCGGACATCGCGAAGACCACCGGGTCGTCGACGCCCTGCAGCGCGGTGGTGAAGGTGGCGATCCGGGTGGTTCCGGATCGCAACGCCACCCAGCCGGCCGGTGCGTTCGGCTCGGCGGCCAGGTCGACCCGCGCGTGGCCGTTCTTGCGCAGACACTCGACGGCGCCCCACACCCGGGTCGCCGACACCGACAACTCCTCGCCGTGTTCCCGGGCGACCAGCCTGGCCAGCGCCAGGTTCTCCGCGCCGAGCAGATCGGCCCACTCCTCGTCGGAGCGGCCGGCGGCCACCTCGACGTCGCAGCCGACCGCCGCCGGTCCGGTGACCGCCACGGTCACCCCGGCGCCGTGCGACGCCGAGATCTGCGGCCCGCCGGTGACCTCCGGTTTGCCGTCCGGCCGGTAGCGCACCTGCGCGTCGCCGCCCAACGCCCAGCTGACCGCCTTGCGGGTCTGCTCCCGCCGGTCGGCCACCTCGGTAGCTTGCGGGTCGTCCGGGCGGACCACCACCCGCAGGTCGGTCGGCAGGAACGCGCCGACCCGTCGCTCCAAGTAGGGCCCGACCAGCGCCGGGAGCCACGGACCGGAACCGTCCAGCTTGCGTACGGCGTGCAGCCGCAGCCCCACCCACCGTTCGACGAGGTTGCCGTCCGGGTCACAGACGTCCACGTCGTACAGGTATGTGTCGCCCTCCCGGGACCGTTCCAGCGCGTGGATGGTGACGCTGTCCAGGGTGGCGGCGACCTTCGCGTCGGCCAGGTGCAGCCGTTCGATCGCCCCCGGCAGCAGCGTGGCGTCCGGGACGCAGCACTGCAGGGCGTGCATCACCGTGTCCCGGGTGCCGGGGTCGCCGAGCACCAGCTCGCCCGGCCGGAACCGGGCGAACCATGGCGCCACCGACCGGTTCGACACCCGCGCCACGCAGCTGGTGGCGGCCAGATCCAGATAGCCCTGCAGCCGCTGGAACCGCGACCCCTGGAACAGCACCGGCCCGTACAGCTCACTGGCCGGGTCGATGGGCAGCAGCTCGGTGGCCGCGGTCGCCGGCCGTACCTCGGGCCGGGCCGGCAGGTCGTAGCGCAGCCTGGCCCGGAAATGATCGGCCGCGAACCCGGTGTCGCTGCTGCGGACCACTGCGTCGACGGCACCGTCCGGCGCGGCGAGCACCGCGATCCGGATGGTGTTGCTGCCGTCCGGCGGGACCACGATCGGCCGGAGCAGTTCGACGTTCTCCAGCACCGGCGTCTCGATCCGCCCGGTCAGCGCCCGCGCCGCCTGGGCCATCGCCTCCATGCCGAGCACCGCCGGCAGCAGCAGGTCCCCGTCGAGCAGGTGGTCCGGCAGGTAGAGGTCGTCGTCGGCGGTCAGGTCGGCGTCGACGATGAGCTCGACGCCCGGGTAGTGAACCTGGGGCCGGTCGACGAAGCGCAGCAGCGGCAGCTCCCGCCGCTCCATGGTGACCGTCGGCAGCCCGTCGGAGCGGCTCATCACCACCATCGCCTGCGGCGCGGACGGGCTGGCCAGCACCTCCTTGAGGATCGCGATGCCGTCCTCGACCGGGATCGGGGAGATGCCGTCGCGGGTCAGCGACTCCAGCACCCCGAGCCGTTCACCCATCCCGGCACCCGACCACACCGACCATTCCAGGGCGAGGCAGCGGATGTGCGGGTGGTCCTTGCCGACCTTGCGGGTCAGGTCGGTCATCCAGTCGTTGGCGGTGGCGTAGTGCGCCTCGCCGCGCAGCCCGGCCCGGCCGATGATGCTGCCGAAGGTGATCAGCAGCCGCAGCGCCTGCGGGTCGGTCGCGGCGAGCACCGCGTCCAGGCCGTCGATCTTCGGAGCCAGGGTACGGCGGAAAGCGGCCTCGTCGAGCGCGGCCACCGGTGTCGGCTCGTTGCGTCCGGCTCCGTGCAGCACCCCGGTGACCTGGCCGAGCGCCTGCTCGACGGCGTTCACCGCCGCCTTCACCTGGTCCACTGCGGTGATGTCGGCCCGGGCGTAGTGGAACCGGACACCGGCGGCCCGCAACCGGTCAAGGTTGGCGGCCAGTTCGGCGTCGTCGGCCGGGTCGGAGCGGCCGAGCAGGCCGACGGCGGTGCCGGTGTCCCGGCCCAGCGCCAAGGCGCACTCGGCGGTGATGCCCTTGCCGCCGCCGGTGACCAGCAGCACGTCGTCCGGGCCGATCCCGGCACCGCCGTTGGGTGGCAGCTGGATCGGCCGCAGCACCGGTTCATACCGCTCACCGGCGGCGTCGTAGTGCACCTCGCTGAACCCGGTCGTCGCACCGACGTCGGCGACGAGCCGGCGCACCAACTCGTCGCGCCCCTCGGCGCGGTCCGCCGGATCGTCGTCGACCGTCGGGTACTCCGGCAACGGCAGCAGCACCACCGTGGTGTCGATATCCGGATGCTCCTGGTGCAGCGTCTTGGCCAGACCGGCGGCGGACCGCCGGTCACCGACCGCGACGAACCGGACCGGCCCGCCGGCGGACAGCGCCGCGCGGGCGGCCCGCAGCAGCACCGGGACATGCTCCGGCTGGCCGTCGCGGGGCAGACAGAGCAGCACTCCGTCGCCCACCCCGGCCGTGCCCAGCGCTGCCGCCAGTGGCTCGGCGAGCGGGTTGTGACCGGCGGTGAAGACCTGCCAGTCGCCGTCGACACCCGACCCGGCGAACGGGGCGACCCCGGTGGGCACCAGGTCCACGGCGAACGCCCGGACCCAGGGAGCCACACCGGCGACGACCGGCTCCGCGTCGTCGCCGGCCGGTGCGGCACCGGCGGCGTCGTCGAGGATCTGCGCGATCTCGGCGACCGTAGCGGTGGCGTAGCTGGAGGTCAGCGTCGGCGCCGGTACGTCGAGTTCGCGGGCCGCCTGGTTGACGATCTGCCCGACGGTGATCGAGCTCAGATGCAGCTCGTCGAGGGGCCGGCTGTCCGGGCGTACCGCATCCAGCGGCAGCTCGGCCCGTTCGGCGGCGAGCCGACGGAGCACCTCGAGACTGTCAGCACCGGAGCGCCCCGCCGCCTGGTCCCGGGAGCTGTTCGCGGATCCCGCGGCGTGATCGGCCGGCTGGGCTCCGGCCTGCCGGGCGACGGCGAAGTCGCCGGCCGGGGCCGACTCGGCCGGGCTGGCGAGGAAGCGCAGCGGCCGACCGGGTTCCAGCGGTCGGGTGAACCGGCCCTGAAACAACGCATCGTGGTCGATCACCGCGCCCAGCGCGTACGCGGCCCCGACGGCGTTGAGCAGCCCGGACAGCGACAAGCTGTCGGTCTCCAGCGAGATCGTCGGCACGTCCGGGGCGATCTCGCCGGCCAGGCCGCGCAGGATCCGACCCGGACCGATCTCCAGCAGCAGGTCACTGGTCTCGGCGAGCCGGCTCACCGCCTGGGTGAACCGCACCGGGTCGAGCACCTGCCGGCGCAGCAGGTCGACGACGTCGGTGTCGGCCGGCAGCGGCTCACCGGTGACGGTGGAGACCATCGACCTGGCCAGCGGGGTGAACGACTGACCGGCCAGGTGTTCACCGAACGCCACCGCGGCCGGGGCGACCGCCTCGGAGTGGAAGGCGTGCGACACGGCGATCCGGGTCCAGAACAGGCCCTGCCGTTCGGCTCGGGCACCGACCTGCTCGACTGCGGCGACTGGGCCGGAGACCACGGTCTGCTGCGGGCTGTTGTAGCCGGCGATCACCACCGCCGTACCGGCGAGCAGCGGCTGCACCACCTCGGGCGCGGCGGAGATGCTGGCCATGGTGCCGTCACCGGCGCTGGCGTCGGCCATGATCCGGCCTCGGGCGGCGGCCGTGGCCAGTAGCGTCGGCTCATCCATCGCCCCGGCCCAGTGCAGCGCGGTCAGTTCACCGAGGCTGTGCCCGGCGGCACCGGTGGCCTCGATGCCCACCATGGACAGCACCCGCAGACCGGCGACAGATCCGGTGACGATCCGTGGCTGGGCGACCGCCGTGGCCACCAGGTCGGCACCGGCCGGTGGCTGGTACGTCCGGTACAGCGTGTCGACGTCGGCGAACCGGCGACGCAGTGCGCCACCGTCGGCCCGCCGCCCGGCACCCTGCCCGGGGAACAGGTACCCGATGCGCGGGTTGCCGCCAGCGGCGCCGAGGAACACGCCGTCGGCGGCGTCGATGACCGTACGCTCACCGGCGGCGACCGCCTCCGCCAGCCGGCTGAGCCGGCCGGCGGCCTGTTCCGGGGAGCCGGCGACCACTGCGGCCCGGACCGGCTGGCCGGCCAACTGCCCGGCCAGCGCGGCGGCCAGGTCGCCGAGTTCGGCGTAGGACAGCCGGGCCACCCACGGGGCCAGCCCGGCGAGTCGTTCGCCGAGCTCCTGCGGGGTCCGGGCGTCGAACAGCAGCAGCTCGGTGTCCTGCCGGGACCGCACCAGCGCCGTGGTCGCGGTCCCGACCCGGGTCCGCCGGCTGGTCTCGGCGGTCTCCACCACCACGTGGGCGTTGATCCCACCGAAGCCCATCGACGAGACCGCGGCCCGGATCGGCTTGTCCGCCGGCCACAGCTCGGCGGCGGCCGGCACCCGCAGCGCGGGCTGCTCGACGTCCAGCTCCGGGTGGGTCTCGACGTGCCCGGTGGCCGGCGGGATCACCTGTTGGCGGACCGCCAGGATCGCCTTGAGCAGGCCGGCCACCCCGGCGGCGGCCTTGGTGTGGCCGAAGTTGCCCTTGACCGTACTGATCGCGGCCGGCTCGCCGTCCGGGGCCGCCTCTCGGCGGGCCTCGGTGAACGCGCGCAGCTCGGTGGCGTCACCGACGGCCGTCCCGGTGCCGTGTCCCTCCAGGTAGGCGACCGAGTCGATGCCGAAGCCGGCCCGCTGGTACGCCCGACGGATCGCCAGCCGGTGGCCGCTGGCCTCCGGCCGGGTGATGCCGCCCTTGCCGTCGGAGGAGTAGCCCCAGCCGGCGATGACCGCGTGCCGACGCAGACCCCGGGCGACGGCGTCCTCGTCGCGCATCAGCACCAGCATGCCGCAGCCCTCACCGGGCCAGAAGCCGTTGGAGTTGCGGTCGTACACCCGCATCTCGGCGGTGGCCAGCGCGCCGGTCTTAGCGAAGCCGATCACCTCGAACGGGTCGATGCTCAGGTCCACCCCGCCGGCGACCGCCGCGTCCAGCTCGCCGTTGCTCAGCGCGTTGCAGGCGGTGGCGATCGACAGCAGCGACGACGAGCAGGCACCGTCGACGGTGTACCCGCCGCCCTTGAAGTCGAAGTGGTTGCAAATCCGCCCGGCGATGGTGTTGGCCAGCCCACCGGCGAGGGTGTCCTCGTCGATCGGCGGGAACGGCGCCTTGTAGCGCGGCTCCAGATCGTCCAGGAAGGCGGTCACCGCGGTGTCGTCCCAGCCCTGCTCGCGCAGGGCCGCGCCGACCGTGCGCCGGACGTACGGCCAGCGCAGCCGCAGCAGGTTCGCCCGGCTGAACTCACCGGTCAGGGTATTGCCGATGACCACGCCGGTGCTGGCCGCCGGCAGCCCTTCACCGTCGGCGAAGCCGGCGTCGGCCAGGGCCCGGGCGACGGTGTCCAGGGCCAGCCAGTGGGTCATGTCGGTGGACCGGAAGGTGCTGCCGGCGATCCGGTACTTGACCCGGTCGAATTCGAACCCCTCCAGCACCGCCGCCTTGGCCGAGTAGAACCGGTCCGGCGCGGCCGGGTCGGGGGAGTAGTAGTCCTCGTGGTTCATCCGCTCGTCCGGCAGCCGGCGGAAGGCCCGGCGGCCGGTGAGCACGTTCTCCCACAGTTGGTTGGGGGAGTCGGCGTCGGGATACCGGCAGGCGATCCCGACCACCGCGATACGGTCACTCATCAGATACCTTTCCTCACGCCGTCGCGCCGGCCACCGGCGCGGGGGCGGGTGCCACCGCCGCCTGCTGCTGGGCGCGCTTACGCAGGTGAACCATCCACCAGTAGATGCCGCGGGCGCCGCAGACCACGACGACGGCGAAGAACAGCGTGTAGACGACGTTGAACAGCATCAGTACGCCGTAGACCATGGCCACCGACGACCCGAACATGAACTGGTGGATCGGCTTGACCGGGGTGGTCCCCGGGTCGGTGATCATGTAGTTGGTGAACAGCACGAACGCCACCCCGGCCATCACGCCGAGCGCCGAGAACAGTGCCACGTCCCAGATCCAGTGCCGCAGCAGCGCCTGGATGGCGAAGCCGCCCAGCCAGCCGACGATCAACGCCACCTTGCGGGTCAGCATGGCGTTGATCACCGTACCGGCGGTGACGATGATGATCGGGATCATGATCCGGAAGAAGGTGTTGGCACCCTCGGTGAACTGGTACGGCGGGGCGATCGAGATCCACGAGCCGAAGCAGACCAGGGCCACGGTGATGCCCAGGTTGGACGGGTTCATGTAGTGCCGCATCCGGCCGTACACCGGGGCCTGGAAGACGTACTTGCCGGTGACCCCGACGATCACCGCGAACGCGATCGGCAGGAACATGTCGTTGGCGTACAGCAGCATGTTGCAGGCCAGCGCGGTGATGTGGGCGGGCAGCAGGAACTCGTACATGCCGCGTCCGCCGCGCCCGGTGTACCGGGGTGCCCGCTGCTGCATCCGGGCGCTGAAGGTCTCGAAGACCAGCTCGGTGGCGTAGCCCACCAGCACCGCCAGGATCGGCCACAGCCACGGCTGCTCGAAGCCCAGGACGGTGTACCCGAGGATGTTGAACACGGTCATCGAGATGGCGAAGTTGCGCAGCGCCAGGTAGCGGCGGTCCGGCTCCTTCGCCGCCGGCGCGGGTGGGCCGGCGGGGGCCGTCGTCGTGCCGACGGTCTGTTGGCGTTCGGCGGTCGTGGTCATCGGTTCGGAACCTCCTGGACACGGTCGGTCAGCACGAGGGTGTGCGTGCCGGCCGACAGCTGCTGAGTGGTGCTGTGCAGATCGCCGTCGAGGTCACGCCAGCGCAGGTCGACGGTGACCGGGCCGGTGGCGTCGCCGAGTCCGAGGTGGACATCGAAGCTGCGTTTGCCGCCGTGGCCACTGCCGCCGTCGAGCTGGGAGACCTGCCGGCGTCCGTCTGCGGTGGTGACCGTGACGGTGGCGCCGTAGGCCGGCGTACCGGGCAGGTCGGCGTCGGTGCCGTCCAGCGTCGGCCGGTACAGCCGCAGGTTGAGGTAGTCGCCGAGGTCCGGTGCCTCGTTGGTGTAGAACGCCGGGGCGGCCCACTGCCGGGCTACGGCCAGGTCGAGCGCGCCGGTCGCCCGGGTGTCGGCGGTGGCGATGCCGCGGGTCGGGATCGGCACGTCCAGGCCGAGCTGCTCGGTGATGTTGGTGAACTCGCCGCTGTCGGTCCGGGCGAAGAAGGCGAGCGGCTGGTCACCGGCGATGTCGTCGCCGGGCTGCATGTTCGGCCACATCGCCGGGTTGGAGAGCAGGTTGTCGTTGGACATCGCCATCTCCTGCAGCCACGGCCACCGGTCGATGTCGCCCTTGACGAAGCCGAGCGTCTGCACGACCTCCAGGTCACCGTCGTTGCGGAAGTCGGCGAACTTCACGTCCCAGCCCCAGCCGCTCCAGGCCAGGCCGAGCGGCCGGGCCTGCTGGATGAACGGCGCAGTACCGGCGGAGAGACTCTGCAGGGCCTCCTCCTCGGAGCCGGCCTGGTTCACCCAGACGAAGTTGCTCTCCTCCAACCCCCAGGCGGTGGTGATGTTGGAGACCACCATGTCGAAGCTGCCGTTCGCGTCCAGGTCGCCGAAGTCGACGCCCATCCCCTTGAACGAGTCCTTGCCCAGCTGGAACGACTTCGGCGTACCGTGGCTGCGCTCGCCGTACACCGCCTCGAACTTGATCTGACCGGGCCGGGAGACGTTGTGCAGCAGGGCGTCGAAGGTGAAGTCGTTCGCGACGTACATGTCCGGCAGGCCGCGACCGGTCAGGTCAGCGGAGCTCAGCGCCAGGGTCCAGCCGGTGCTCTTGGCGAACGGGACCGCACCGCGCTCCGGCACGAAGGTCACCGACGGCGTCTCGCCGGCGGTCGCCGCGTGCCAGCGCAGCACCTGCAGCCCGCCGCCGTTGGTCGCGGTGGAGAGCGAGTCGTTCATCTCGACGTTGTCCTGGCCGTCCGGGGCGAGCACATCGGACTCGGGGAAGTAGTTGCCAATCACCACGTCCGGCTTGCCGTCACCGTCGAAGTCGTTGACCGTGGCCGCGTTGGTGTGCCACTTCGGCCCGTGGTAGCGGCCGTCCGGCGAGTCCTGCGGCAGGATCTCCTGCCGGTGGTACGCGTCGTTGGCGGGCAGCTCGGTTCCGGCCTTGCGCAGGAACAGGATCGGCACCCGGCCCCAGTAGGTCACCATGATGTCCATCCGGCCGTCCAGGTTGTAGTCACCCGGCACGCAGCCCATCGGCGCCATCGTGTGGTCGATCGGCAGCGGCGCCGGGTCGAGCAGGAACGGCTCGAACCGGTCGGCGGCCGGTGCGGTCGGCGCGTAGGTGACCACCACCTCGTTGGTCCGCACGTCGACGAAGCACAAGCTGTTGGCCACCCCGTGGCCGGTCAGGTCGTTGACGGCGATGCTCGCGCCCACCGAGGAGATCCAGGACCGGATCTTGTGGTACGACTCGTTGACCTCACGGATGTTCCGTTTAGGTAGTTGGTCGTAACCTTCCGGATAGTCGATCTCAAGCTCGGTGAACCGGTACTTTTGGGCAACCTCGTCAGCGCCGGCCACCGACACGCGAGCATCGATGATGAAGAACATCACGACGAGAAGTAAGATCGCCGTTATCCCGGGGCTGATCGAGCGCAGGCGTTGACCCAGCACGGTCTGGTCTCCTTACTGCGGGAACCATCGGCTGTTGTCCAGGCCGACGGAGTTGACAGGGCGGACATCGTTGCCGCAACGCCGATCCGATGAATTTCCGGGAATGGCGTGCGGTGAACGGGAGCTCTCGCAGCTCCCGGCTCGCCGGGGGATCCTCCTGAAGCCGAGGGTGGGTGGAGATGGGGAGGCCGCGCGGCACGGTCGGCCACCGGGATCATCGTCCGACGGCCGTACGGTGCAGCGCTTCTTTCACATTGCCTCCGGTGATTCGCTGCATTCTGGGATCTGTCACAATCCGTCGCCGATCCGATCGGCTGGAAAGACGGCAATATTGCGAAACCCTCGGCGACAGGAGCTGGCTAGCCTGAGTGAGGTGTCGCATGACGCGTCATCCGGACACCGTGCACCGTCGTATTTCGGTCGGCTGTCCGGCTCACCGCGCAGAGAAGGAGCCGTCGTGTCTGTCGAGGGATTCTGGAAGGTTGCCGTGGCCACCCCGCTTGGTACCCGGCACACCGTGCTCGAACTGTTCACCAAGGACGGTGTGCTGCAGGGGATCTCCCGTGGGGAGAAGGAGGAACTGGTACTGCAGGACCTGCAGGTGGCCGACGACCGGCTGTCCTGGTTCCAGTCGATCACCAAGCCGATCCGGATGAATCTGGTGTTCGACGTCGTGGTCGACGGTGACGAGATGTCCGGCACCGCGAAGGGCGGCCCGATGCCGCCGGCGAAGGTCAGCGGCCGGCGCGAGCCGGCGACCCAGGCGGCCTGACCTCGGCCGCTGCGGCGATCCCGGGTGCCCGGCCTGTCCACCACGGCCGGGTTTCCGGGTGCCCCGGGACGTCCACCACGGCACGGAGATCGGATTGCCGACCGGGTCGCGCAACCGCCCCTCGGTCGGTCGTCGATGATCCGTATGACCGATTGACCTATGCGCATTTATCATAAAAAGTCATGGATATTCCGACCGGGGAGAGATCCATGACCGACGTGCCGCCCGCGACCACCCACCACCGGTATCTGATCGTCGGCGCCGGCCCGGCCGGGCTACAGCTCAGCTACTACCTGCAGCAGGCCGGCAGCGACTACCTCACACTGGAGCGATCCGATGGTCCCGGGGAGTTCTTCCGGCGGTTCCCTAGACACCGCGGCCTGATCTCGCTGAACAAGGTGCACACCGTCAGCGCCGACCCGGAGATCCGACTCCGCTGGGACTGGAACTCGCTGCTGCACGAGCCGTTCGAACTGCCCTTCTCCGACTACAGCCGGGAGTACTACCCGAGCGCCGACGACCTGGTCCGCTACCTGGCCGACTTCGCCCGGCACCACCGGCTGGCGATCCGGTACGGCGTCGGCGTCGAGCGGGTCGAGAAGACCGAGGACGGCTTCGTGGTGTCCGCCGGTGACCAGACCTACAGCTGCGAGTGCCTGGTCGTGGCCACCGGCTGGGGCCGGCCGAACATCCCCGACGTAACCGGTATCGAACACGCGGTCGGCTACGAGGCGATGAGCACCGACCCGGCGGACTACGCCGGCCACCGGGTGCTGATCCTCGGCAAGGGCAACTCGGCGTTCGAAACGGCCTCGGCGATCCTCGGCCACGCATCCATGGTGCACCTGGCCAGCCCTCGGCCGATGCGGCTGGCCTGGAACACCAAACACCCCGGGGACGTACGCGGCCATCACGGCGCGGTGCTGGACAGCTACCAGTTCAAGACGCTGCACTCGGTACTGGACTGCGTGGTCGACGAGATCCGCCCGGTCGGCGACCGCTACGAGGTGCACCTCACCTACACCCACGCCGACGGCGAGACCGCGGTGATGGAGTACGAGTCGGTGCTGCGCTGCACCGGCTTCGCCATGGACACCTCGATCTTCGGTGCCAGCGCCAGTCCGAAGCTGGTCCCCAGCGGCCGGATGCCGGCCACCGACCCGGACTGGCAGTCGGTCGACGTCGACGGCCTCTACTTCGCCGGCACCGTGGCCCAGGACCGCGACTTCAAGAAGGCGTCCTCGGCATTCATCGACGGGTTCCGGTACAACCTGCGGACCCTGACCGCGCTGCTGCGCGAGCGGTACGAGGCTGCGCCGCTGGGCTTCGACAAGGTCTCCGCCGACCCGGACTCGTTGACCCGGGCGGTGCTGGACCGGGTCAACTGGAGCTCGGCGCTGTGGACCCAGTTCGAGTTCCTGGTCGACGCCCTGGTCGTCGACCAGGCAACCGGTCACGTCCGGCACTACCACGACCTGCCGGAGGACTACGCGGTACGCCGATTCGGCAGCGAGAGCCACTACTACACGTTCGGGCTGCGCTGGGGGCGGGACGACTACCCGGACGTCTTCTCGATCGAACGTCACCCGCAGCCCGACCGGGCGTCCGAGAGCGCCTTCATCCACCCGGTGGTGCGCCGCTACCGGGGCGGCGAACTCGTCGAGGAGCTGCACCTGCTGGAGGACCTGCTGGCCGAGTGGCGTCGACCGGACCGGCACATCCAGCCGCTGACCCGGTTCTTCACCGCCGACCTGCACCGCTGACCCTCCGGGAAACCTGGTACCACTGCCGCCTACCGGCGGACCAGGACCTCAGACAGCGGCTTGCGGGTCAGCTGCGGCACGGTCACCCCGGCCGCCGGGTAGCCGACCGGCATCACCACGCAGGCCCGTTCCTCAGCGGGGCGTTCGCAGATCTCGTTGAGGAACTTCATCGGGCTGGGCGTGTGGGTGAGGGTGGCCAGCCCGGCCAGGTGCAGCGCGGTGATCAGCACCCCGGTGGCGATGCCGACCGACTCCTTGACGTAGTACGGTTTGGGCGAGTTGGGCCCCCGGTGCACCTCGAACACCACGATGACCACCGGGGCGGTCTCCAGGAACGGCTTCTGCCAGTCGGTGCCCATCGGCGCCACCGCCCGCAGCCACTCGGCGGACGCCCGCCGGGTGTAGAACTCCAACTCCTCCGCCTCGGCGGCCTGCCGCAGCCGGCGCTTGCGCTGCGGGTCGGTGAGCACGACAAACCGCCACGGCTGCAGGTTCGCGCCGCTGGGCGAGCAGGCCGCCGCCCGTACCGCGTCCTCGATGACCTCCAACGGCACCGGGTCGGGCGCGAAGTGCCGCACCGAGCGGCGGCTGGCCATCTGGTCGGCGAACCGGCGGGCGGTGACACCCATCGCGGCCGGGTCGAGCCGGTCGAGATGGAACGGGACCGTCGCGACGTTCTGCACGGGGACCTCCTGGACCGGTCGGGCTGTGCTTCCAGGATCACCCACCGCAGGCCACGGTGGTTGCCCTGGATTGCCGTTGTCCCGTACCTGTCGGCTCAGCTGGAGGTGCACTCGGCCAGGTAGTCGACGACGGCGGCCAGCCCGCCCGGCCGCCGCGCGGCGAGCCGCTGCCGGCGGGCGCCGGTGCCGTCGGCGAGCAGCCGGTCCACCCCGTCGACCACCATCCGGTGGGCGTGCTGGGCGTGCAGCTGCGGCTCCACCGCCGCGACCAGGTCACCGATCAGGTCGGCGGCCGGCCGGAGCCGACCGGTGCCCGGGTCCAGGCCGGCGCCGTCCAACCCGTCGCGCGCCGCCCGCCAGTACGCCACCCGCAGCAGCTCGTCCGGTACGTCGGGCGCGGGCACCCCCTGCTCGACCAGCGCCGACAGTCGGGTCACCAGGGCGCGGACCACGGCCGCGTACAGCGCGGTCTCCTCGACGGTGAGCGCGGCGTCGGCGACTGGGCCGCCGAGTCGAACTTCGGCGGCGGACCGGCCACCGGCCAGCGCGGCCAGGTCATCGTCCGCCAACTGGCGTAGCCGGAGTCCCGGTTGTCCCAGAACGGCGAGTTCGCCGTGAGGGTCAGCAGGACCGGCAGGTACGGCCGCAGATGGTTGCCGACCTGCACCGCCCGCTCCCGGTCAGGCATCTCCACGTGCACATGCAACGCGCAGATGGCCAGGTCGTCGTGCAGGCCGCGGAACGTCTCGACGCCCCGGTCCTGCCGTGGACCGGTGGTGATCGGCGGCGGCACCGGCCCGGCGACGGCGGCCGAACCGGTGGCCACCAGCCGCAGTCCGCGCTCCCGGGCGCACCCGCCGGCGACCTTGCGGGCCTCGGCCAGCTGAGCCGCCAGCTCGGTGGGCCCGACGCACGGTTCAGTGCGGGTCTCCACCTGCAGCGGGGTGATCTCCCCGGCCACCCGACCGGGCAGCCGGGACGTGGCGCCGGCGACGACCTCGGCGGCGCGCGGCACCGGGGCCCGGCTGCCCGCGTCAACGACGAGGAACTCCTCTTCCACCCCGAACCGGGGGGCGTTGTACCGGGAGGCGATGTCCGGCTGTCGGCTGGTCGGACTCATTGCGGCAGCGACCTCCACGGCTGGCTCGACGTCGGCCGCGGTCCGGCCGTCCGGAGCCTAACCGGTGGGCGCGTGGTCCCGTGACGTCGATAGTGCACTAAGCCGACGATCGTCCATAATGTCAATGATCATCGCAGCCAGCAATGCCGTCCTGTCCGACATCTGTGACAGGTCCGCCCATTCGCTACGGGCGTGCGACCCGCCGCCGACCACCCCCAGGCCGTCCAAGGTGGGTATGCCCATCGACCCGGTGAAGTTCGCGTCGGACGCGCCCGGTGCGCGTACCCCGACCAACGGTGGCAGCCCCATCCGCTGCCCGACCCGCTGGGCCACCTCCAGCAGCGGCACCGCCACCGACTCGGGCAGCGGGTACCGGTTCACCCCGCCGTCGACGTCGAGCGTGGCGTCGGCCAGCCGCGTCGGCAACGTCCGGATCATCCGGTCCACCCGGTGCAGTTCATCGCGGGTCCAGGCCCGTACGTCGACACTGAACTCGGCCGTCTCCGGCACCTGGTTGGTCATGACGCCGCCGTGCAGCACGGTAGGTGTGACCGTGGTGCCGTCGGCGGCCAACGACCGTACCGCCAGCACCTGATGGGCCAGCTCGACCGCCGCGTTCACCCCGCGGTGCGGCTCCACGCCGGCGTGCGCCGACCGGCCATGGACGGTGATCCGGTAGACCGAGCCGCCCTTGCGGGCCACCTTCAGCCCACCGTCCTCACTGCTCGGTTCGCCGACCAGCACCACCCCGGACCGGCCGGCCTGCTGCTCGATCAGCGGCCGGGAGGTCGGCGACCCGCTCTCCTCGTCGCAGGTCAGCAGCAGGCCGACCCGGGACGGGTCGGGCAGCAGCGCCAGCGCGCCGAGCAGCTGCACGATCCCGCCCTTCATGTCGCACACCCCCGGCCCGGTGGCGATCGGGCCGGACACGGTGAACGGCCAGTCGGTGACGGTGCCCGCCGGCCAGACCGTGTCGTAGTGGCCGAGCAGCAACACCTGCTGATCGGCCGCCGGCCAGAGCAGGTGTGGCAGCCCGTCGCGGACGATCCGCCGGGCCGGTCGGCCAAAGACCTCCCTGCCCCAGGCATCGAGCAGGTCGGCGCAGTCGTTCAGCAGCCGGACCGCGCCCGGCGGGGACTCGGCGGCCACCAGTGTGCCGAGTCGCCGTACCATCTCCGTCGCCTGGCCCCCCGCAGCGCGCCGGAGCTTGTCCAAGTCAGCCATGCGGCGATCGTGGCACCGGCTCTGAGCCAGCAGCAATCCGCTAGCGTGCCCACCTCATCGCTGTGCGTGTTGATCCTGGGTGGTGCGACCGACCGGGCACTTTAGAAGAACCGCGCCGGCCGGCGGCCCGGCATCATCCCTGTGGGACCGGGCCGCCGACCGGCGGCGGCCGACCGCCGCAGGAGGGCGCCGGATGGCATACATCGATCTTGGTCTGGACGAGACGGAGCACCCGGGGATCACCGGCCTGTTCCGGTACCGGCCGGAGACCGCCGCGCCGCTCGGCGCGCTCGCCGATGTGCTGCTGCACGCGCCGCACCCGACGCTGAGTCCGGGGGAGCGCGAGCTGATCGCCGCGTACGTGTCCGAGCGCAACGAGTGCTCGTTCTGCTCCGCGTCGCATTCGGCGTTCGCCGCCGAGCAACTCGACGGTGGAATGCCGATGGTGCAGGCGGTCCAGGTGGACGTCGACGGCGCCGCGATCACGCCGAAGCTGCGCGCCCTGCTGAAGATCGCCGGCGCCGTCGCCCGGTCCGGCCGGCAGGTCGACGCCGCGCTGGTCGACGCCGCCCGAGTGGCCGGCGCCACCGACCTGGAAGTCCACGACACGGTGCTGATCGCGGCGGCGTTCTGCATGTTCAACCGCTACGTGGACGGACTCGGTACGGTGCTGCCGGCCGACCCGGGCGTCTACGCCGAGCGGGCGCAGCAGGTGGCCGCCAACGGATACGGCGGTTGACCCTGCGCACACGTCACCCGGTCACTGCGGCCGCCGGCAGGTCAGCGGCTGTTGTACGGCATGGTGGGGAACCAGCCGTAGTCGAACATCGCCGGCAGCCGCACGTCCCAGTAGACGACCATGAAGACACCGAGCGCGATCAGCAGCCCGCCGGTGACTGCGGCGGTCCGGGCCGGGTCGGCGGCCAGCCAGCGGATCAGCCCGCCCCGGGTGACCATGACGAGCAGCGCGAACACCGCCGAGACAATGACGATGTTGCCCAGCGACTGCAGGATGAACGCGCCGGCGCCGTACAGCGGGTTGCCGCTGTCCACCGCCCAGACGAACAGCTTGTTGAACAGCGGGTACGGCCGGCCGATCAGGAAGCCGCCGACAAGCGCACCGAGGGTGACCACCCGGGCCACCGGGCGGCGGGCGAACGGATCCGGCAGTACGCCGATCGCGGCGAGCCCGAGGTAGGCGAAGGCCAGCCCGATCAGCCCGAACACCACCATGGACTGAATCAGGCGTACCGGCAGCCCGCCGACCGAGCCGGTCGACAGCTGCGGCAGCCGGTCGCCGAGCAGCACCCCGATGAAGCCGTACGCCCCGGCGACGGCGACCATGCCGAGGGTGAGCCAGCCGATCGGCCGCAGCAGGCTGCGCAGCCCGGCGCGGGTCGCCGCGCCGCCGCTGGCCTGGCTCATCGGACCGATCGACGCGGCCATCGCCACGTTACAGGCGGTGAAGGTGCCGGCTAGCCCGGTCACGAACGCGAACACCAGGCCGGCGCCGGTGCCGCCGATCGCGGTCGCCTTGGCGTCGTGGCCGAGCAGTGCGTTCGCGACATTGTCACCGATCACGTGGTCGACGAAGTCGTACGACCAGAGCACCGCGAGCAGCACTCCGGCTGCGGCGCCGAGCAGCACGATCCGGGTCCGGGAGACCGGGGCCGGATAGCCGGACACCGGTGGGATGATCTGGGGCTGTGGAGACCCACTCCTGGAGATGGTCATGCGCCGATCATTTGTGCGGCGGGAGCTGCTGTCCTCTCAGATCTTGCCCCGCTCGGTGCCGTTCGACGCGGATGACGCCCAAGACGGCAATCCGCGACAACTCCGCGACACCGGCAACGGCCAGGATTGAGCTATGCCGGTCACCTCGGACCAGTGGCGGTCCGCCGCCACCTCCGCTCCAGACGTGCTACGACGGCTGCTCACCCTGGTGGACGGCGTGCCCGCCGCCCACCCGGTGACGGCCCACTGGAGCCTCGCCGACACCATGGCCCATCTGGCCACCATCACCGCGATGGACATCGCGCTGGTCACCGGCGGTGTCCCGAACCTGCCGGTGCCGGAGATCAACGAGCTGCGGGCGACGACGACGGTCGACACCGTCGCCGAGATGAACCGGCGGGTGCTGGCACAGTTCACCGAGCGCGACGTGCCGGCGTTGTCGGCCCGGTTGCGCGCCGACGTCGCGGAGCTGACCCGGCTGGCCGACGCGGCCGACCCGGATCACGAGGTGAGCTGGCTCGGCGCCGCCCAGCTGCCGGTCGCCGGTCTCTACTCCCATCTGCTCAACGAGATGAACATCCACGCCTGGGACATCGCCCGGTCGGTCGGCGGACGCTGGCACACCGACCCGCACCAGGCGGCGCTGTTCGTCGACGTCTTCCTGGCTGGCGTCACGCGCTGCGGCTACGGCCGGCTGCTCGACCACGACCGGCCGGTCCGCACCGGGCGGATCTCGGTGACCTTCCACCCGCGTACCGGTGGCCCGACCACCCTGGCGCTGGTCGACGGCCGGGTGCTGCTGGAGCCGGTCGACCCGAGGCCGGACGTACGACTGCGCTACGACCCGGCGACGTTCAACCTGATGCTGTTCGGCCGGGTGGGCCGGCTGCGGGCGGCGCTCGCCCGCAAGGTGGCGGTCGGCGGTCGGCGGCCGTGGCTGCTGCCCACATTCATGTCGACGATGCGACTGCCGTCCTGACGTGCATCCCGTCTCGACGCGTATCCGTCGTGGTCACCCTGACCGCGCTGGGTAACAGCCTTGACGCAGAAGCGTAGTGTGACGTACACAACCATCGCTGTTCGTCGATCGTGGTGGGAGTCACCGTGATCGGCGGCGGAGGGAGCGTACGCCCATGTCCGACCCGGCGCCGTACAACCGGCGCTCATTCCTCAGCGGAGTGATCGCCACCGGGACCCTGGCCGCGGTCGCCACCTACGCCGCCCCCGGCGGCCGACTGCAATCGCGCGTCGAGCTGCGACTGTCCACAGGCGGAGACCCGACCGGCGCCCGAGACCTGCTGGTGAGCATGTGGAACGAGACAAACCCGCAGACCATCGTACGGGTCGACCCGATCGACAGCGGCTCCGGCGACGAACGCCGGATCATGCTGGAGAAGGCCGCCGCCGGTGAGGCCGACCTGCTCAACCTCGACATCGTCGACGTGCCCGAGTTCGCCACCAACGGTCTGATCGAGAAGATCCCGCCGACCGGCGGGCGGCAACTCATCACCCCCCTCGACCAGGTCAGCCGGGTGCCCGACGAACCCGGCGTGTACTGGGCCGCGCCGTTCAACACCGACGTCGGCATGCTGTTCACCCGGCTCGACGGCGACTCCACCGAGGCGCCGCCCCGCCGGCTGCCCGACCTGCTCGCCACGATCCCGGACGGGTCGCAGCAGTTCGTCGGCCAGCTGCGCCCCAACGTATCGGCGTTCTACGAGGCGTTCGTGGTCAACGTCCTGGAACACGCCGTTGCCGAGCGACCCGCCGTACTGAAACCACCGGGAACGCCCGGTGTCGAACGGCCCGCCGACCGGATCTCCACCGACCTTGAACTGTGGAAGGCCGCGCTGAAGCCGTTGAAGGACGCGATCGACGCTGGAAAGGTGCTGACATCCGGTGGCGAGCCCGAGTCACTCGAGGCGTTCGGCGCGGCCGACTCCACGATCCGGTACCTGCGCAGCTGGCCGGTCGAGTACCGCAAGCTGCAACTTGCCGGCAACCGGGACGTGGCAACCGGACGGATCCGGGTCGACCCGCTCAGCCAGGGCATCCTCGGCGGCCAGAGCCTGGCCGTCGTCGCCGGTTCGCGCTACGTCGACCGCGCCCTGGCGTTCATCTCGTTCGCCACCAGCGAAGGTGCGCAGAAGATCCTCGCCTCGCACGGCATCGCGCCGACCGCGATCGGCGCGTACAACGACCCGAACCTGCGGGCCTCGATCCCGCACCTGGTCAGAGTGCGCGAGGCGGTGGAGAACTCGCTGCCCCGGCCGGTGCACCCTGGTTACCGACGGTTCTCCGACGTGGTCAAGGAGCATGTCGAGCGGTTTCTCTACGAGGACCAGGACCTGTCGCCACAGTTCACCACGGAGATGGCCAGTGCGCTGGCCTGACCCCGGGGCCGGCGGCACGGTCCGGAGAGGTACGTCGTGCAGATAGAACCATGGCACGTCCCGCTGTTGGTGATGGCGGGCATCATCGTGCTCGAACTTCTCGCCGTCCTGGTGCTCCGCGACGCCGGACCGGCGGTACGGCAGTTCCTGCGCACCGCCGGCCTCGGCACGCTCGCCCTGGTGCTGCTGGTCGTCGTCGTGGTCAGCATCGGCCCGTCGCTGGCCGACCAGTTGGCCAGCGTCGCCGCCGCGATCGCCGGTATCGCCGCGCTGTGGCTGACCTACCGGTCACACCGGCCGTCGGCCGCGCCGCCGGCGGTGGCCGAGCAGGCCCGCACGGCGGAGCCCGGCGGCGGCCAACGATCCGCCGGGGAGGACGGCCGCGACCGTCAACAGGCGAGCTGACCCGCCCGTGGGCTACACCGCCGCGCTGTGGGCGGTGCGCAGCGCGGACGCGAACGTCTCGACCGGCTGTGCCCCGGAGACCCCCCACCGGTCGTTCAGCACGAAGAACGGCACTCCGGTGGCACCCAGCCGGCGGGCGGCCCGGGCGTCCGCGTCAACCTCGGCGGCGTACCCGTCGCCGAGGACCACCTGCTCGGCGTCGGCCCGGTCCAGGCCGACCTCGACGGCGAGCCCGACCAGGGTCTGCGGGTCGTCCAGCACCGCGCCTTCGGCAAGGTGCGCCCGCATCAGCCGCTCGTGCAGCGGCCCGCCGAGCCCGTTCGCCGAGGCGAACTGGTTCAACCGGTGCGCGTCGAAGGTGTTCACCGAGACCGCGCGGTCCAGTGCGTAGGTCAGGCCCTCGGCGACGGCCAACTCGCTGACCCGCTGGGTCATCGCCCGGACCTGGGCCGGTGACCCGCCGGTCCGGCGGGCCAGCATCTCGGGCACCGGCAGCGGCTCACCGTGCGTGGGGTCCAGCTGGAAGCTGCGCCAACGCACCTGCACCCGGTCGGCGTACGGGAACTGCTCCAACGCGGTGTGCAGCCGTCGCTTCCCGATGTAGCACCAGGGGCAGATCACGTCGGACCACACGTCGATCCGGACCAGGGGGGTGGCGGCGGCGTCGGCCCGGTCGCCGGTCGTTGAGGTCGTCATCGTCACCTTCCAGGCCCGGGTTGGTCCCGCCGAGGGTAACCGGGTGCCGCGTCGCCGCCGGGGGCAACGTGCGAGACACCCTCGTCGGTGACACCCTTCGGGACACATTTCCGGGGTACTGCCCAGTAACAGGTGGAGCGGCCGGCGCTCGGCTGACACGATGACGGCGCATCAGGTGGGTACGCACCGACCAACTGGGCCATGCGCAGCGAGTTGTTTTTCAACTACAGTGCGCGATAACCGGGCCTGAAGTGGGAACAACCGGGCCCAAGCAAGCAACAACCGGGTCGAAGCAAGCAGAAAATGGACTGCCGAATGAGCAGTCGAGCCGGGCAACGTACCTTTTGTGGAGACTGCCAGCATCACCAGCGTTGCCCGTACGGAACCCGGCCTGGCAGCCGGCGCCGACCCCGACCTGATCGGTGGGCTCCGGCTCCGGCCCGACGCCCGGGCCCTGCAGCTCGACCGGTACGGCCGGGTGGTGCGCGTCTCGGCCGGCCTGACCCGGTGGATCGGCTGGTCGGGCGCGCAGCTCGCCGGACGCCCGTTCGAGCTGGTGCTGCACCCGGACCGGCGGGCCTGGTTCCGCCACCGGTTCAGCATCCTGCTGACCGACGCGTACCCGCACTTCGTCGGCCTGGCCGAGGTGACCACCACCGACGGCCGCCTCGCCTCCAGCCACATCACCGCCGTGGCGGTCCGCGGGACGGAGCCGCCGGCCGACTCGGTGCTGGTGCTGCTCACCCCGGAGAACCGGGTACGCCGCCCGCAGCTGACCGAGGTCGGCGCCCGGGTGCTGGAAGGGCTCGCCGGTGGCGCCTCGACCGCCGAGCTGGCCGCCAGCCTGCATTTGAGCCGCAAGGGCGTCGAGTACCACGTGACCGCGCTGCTGCGCCAGGCGCGAGTGACCAACCGGACCGCGTTGGTCGCCTGGGCGTACCACTGCGGGGTCCTGGTGCCCGGCAGCTGGCCGCCCCGGCTGGCACCCGAGGCCCGGGAGCAGGTCCGCCCGCGCGCCCGGACCTCAGCCGCCGCCCAGCACGCGTAGGCCGGCAGCGCCGACGGTCCGGCCTGGCTCAGGTGCCGGCCTGGCTCAGGTGCCGGCCTGGCTCAGCGGCGGCCCCGGCCCGGCGGCGCCAGCGGTGAATAGCGGATCCGCGGCCCCGCAGCCTGCTTCACTGGGGTCCGCTTCGGTCTGATCCGTTCCGAGTGTGCCTGCTCCGAGTGTGCCTGGGCCGCACGGGCCTGGTCCGGGTGGCGGGCGGCCCGGTGCCGCATCAGCAACCAGACACCGAGACCGCCGAGCAAGGCCCCCATCAGGACCGCCAGCACCAGCCGCACCGTGCCGCCGAAGACGATCTGCCCGAGTGACGCGCCGACGATCCACCGGGCGATCCACGCGCCGACCGTCGACTCCGCCACCGGACTGGTGCCCGCTGCAACCGGCATGACTGCCTCCCCTGACCACGGTATCGATCCTTGGCGTTCCCGTGCAGGCCAAGCGGAAACCATGTCGGCAACTTGACGGCGGTCACACCCCTGCCGGCCGGACTATCCGGCCGTACCGTAGATGGTGTCCTTCAAGGAGCGGACCTGGGCAAACTGGTCACGGATCAGTGCGGTGGCGGCCTGCTGCACGCGTACCGAGAATTCGTCCTCCCGGAACCGGCGCAGGCTGCCCGGCACGATCCGCACCGTCCAGTCCCGCATCCCGCGAACCTCGATCTGCACCGAACCGTCGTCGGACCGGCCTTCGGCGACGATGCCGCCCCGGGCCGACTGGTAGTCGATATCGCGCGGCCCGACCGGCGGGTCCTCGCCGGACACCGGGGTGCCGAGCGCCTCGCTGACCGCCGCCCAGTACGCCTTCATCCTGCCTGCCCACAACAGCCGGCCCAGCCCGGCCAACTGCTGCTCGACGTAGCGCTCGTCCAGCCACTGGTAGCGGCCGGCGGCGAAGGCGACCCGTACGCAGTCGCGGCCGCGCAGCTCACCGGAGATCGCGCCGCCCGGCGCGAGCGCCGTCACGTGCATGTTGTCGAGTCGATCGGCCAGCAGTCCCACGATCCGTTCCCCCAGTCTGTGTCGTCGAAGTGGGTGTGTGGAGAGGCGTTGTGGATGGTCGAGCTAAACGGTCGAGGTGGGGCGGTCGAGGTGGGCGGTCGCCGTCAGGTCGAGTAGCCCATGAACAGCGGCCCGGTCACGTCTGACTGGGTCGCGTCGGCCAGCGCCGGCCGTTTCGCGACGAAGCTGTCCCGCTGCTGCGCCACGGCCTGGCAGCAGCTGGTTAGCGCGTGGGCGATCTTCTGCTCCTGCTCGCCGATGTAGCCGTGCAGCAGCCGGATCGCATCGCGCATCGAGTCGACGACCGCCGGCGCCGTCTCACCCTGGAACCGGACCGCCGGCGGGTCGTCGGGCACCCCGGCAGCCGCCACCTGTGACGAGGCCCCGACAGCGGTCAACCCCAGCGAGAGCCCGAAGCTGACCGGGGCGAGCGCCACACCGGCCACCGCCGCCACTGACGACACCACGGTGAAGGTCATCACCCACTCGTTCTTGCCGCAGTCGTCCATCCGGTCCAGCGCGGTGATCGTGTCGTGGGCGATCTTGTCGATGTCGTCGCGCGCCCGGACCCAGATCTCCCGCTCCGCGTCCAGCGCCGCCCTGAGGACCGCGATCCCCATGAACTGGTTGTAGACGATCGACGGGAACGGGGAGATGAAGTTGCTCTTGAACTCCATCGCGGCCCGACCCGTCCAGCTCTCGATGTGGCTCTCCGCGTCAAGCATCTCGTCGAGATCGTGGTTGGCGCGGTAGCTTGCGCGGGTCACTGGATCCTCGGAGATCCATCCCGACGACAATTGCTTGAGCGCTTGGTCGACAACACTGATCCGGCTGCTGAACGCTGCTGGGTCAGGCATCTCGGCGAACGCCTGGAACAGCTCCGGAATGTCGCCGAACATCTGCTCGACCCGCTGGCGGGTCTCCTGCTCGCCGTGCCGCGGTGCCAGTTGCGGTTCACCGGCCGGGGCTGCCGGGCGCGCCCCGGACTCGGTCAGCGCCTTCAACGTCGCCTGCTGTTGGATCTCGTACGCGTGCTGCATCAGGTTGTCGAAGCTCATCCGATGTCGGCCCTCGGCTCACCGTTGACCTCCAACAACCGGGCGAACTCACTGGCCGCTTCGTAGTCGGCACGGGCGTACTCGACGGTTGCGACGCAGAGTGCGTCCGCCGTCGCTTCGATGTTGTCGGCCGTGTCGTGGCAGATCTTCGCCAGGATGTTGTGCAGCTCGACCCACGGTTGGTACGCCGGACCGTACGGCACGCCGGGCAGATTGCCTGAGCGGACGAACGCCCCGGCGACGCCGACGGCGGCAGCATCGAGAGCGTCACCGGCCGCCGAGTAGACCGCCGCCACGGTGGGGAGATTGTCCCGGCCGGCACGCCAGAGCCCGTACAGGTCCGCGCCCAATCTGCTGCCGCTGTTGGGCTCACTGTTCGTCACGTGATCCTCCATCTGCCCGTCGAATGGCCGACCCTGCCAGCCGGTTAGTTGAAGGGAGCTGCCGTCGACCACCCCGGCGAACTGGGCGCGGGGCCGAAGTCGCAGTAGGGGTAGCTCTCGGTCCGGGAGTCGTCGATGTTTGACGGAATGCCGGTGTCGATGTACGTCACCTGCTCGCGCTGGTCAGTGCCGCACCGGCCGGGTCCTTTGTCGCCGTCGATGCTGCCGCCGACGATCTGGCCGGTGGCGTCCCGGAAGATGGTGCCGACGCCCCGGGTGAACAGGCCGGTGCAGTACGGCGACGCCATCCGGTAGTACACGATCCCACTATGCGACTCCGCGTCGACGATGGTGGTGCGGTCGTGTGTGGTGGTGACCCCGGCGACCTCGTCCGGCCGGTGCTCGACCCAGGTGGTGGCACCGAGCGTGGTGTCCACCTCGACTCGGTCGGCGGCGTCGGCCGCCTCGTCGACGTACACGGCGGTGCCGACGCCGGACCGGGCACCGGGCAGCAGCAACGGCACCTCCAGCAGCACCGTCCCGCCGCCGTCTCCGACCACGACGGTGTCGCCGGCGCCGTCGCGCACGTCGAAAGAGACCCGGGTGCGGTAGGCGACGTACCTGCTGGTGTTCTCGACGATCACCCCGATGCTCGCGGTCGCCGAGCCGGGTCGACGCACCGGCGGGACGATCGTCACGCCGGATTCGACGACCCGCAGCCCGCCGCCGTCGGGTGCCTCGGCGGACGGGCCGGCGGTGCCGGTGAGTGGGCCGTCGGGTGCCTCGATACAGGACGCTGCCGGGTCGGGCTCCGAGTCGGGTGAGCAGGCGGCGGTGACGGCGGCGGCCGCGATCAGGACGACGGCGAGCGCCGCCGGCACGGTTGGCCGGAGCCGGATCGATGCGGGCATGGCGCGCCTGTTCCCCACTCTTGAGCCGATGGACTGCCGCGGTTACCCCAACGTACTACATGGACACATTCCGTAGGTGGTGCAGGGAGGTTGCGGTGACTCTAGGTGAGGATGATCAGTCTGCTGAGCTCCTGTCGTCAATCCGTCACTTTCCGGTACGGCTCAGTCGGCGATCGCCTGCTGGCCCTGCCGCAGCGCGGCGGCCATCGCATCCCGGTATCCGGACAGTTCGGTACCGTGCCGGTCGACCGCAGCGTCCAGCGCCTTCTCCCACGCCAGCCGCTGCGCCTCACGCAGGCCGGTCCGGTCGGCACATCCGGCGTCTGCGACGGCGAGCCCGATCTCCTTCTCCCGGGCCACCTCGGCCGGCCACGGGCCGCCCTCCGGCACCGGACCGCCCGGCCGCTCACCGACCGGGTAGTGGAAGTACTGGGCGAAGCGCCGGGCGTCCGCCGGGTCGAGCAGCTGCGGTTGGCCGGCCTGCTGGAGGCAGTCCGACCAGGCGGCCGTCGCCGAGGTCACGGTCGGATCGGCGGCGTAACCGGCGCGTGCCGCCTCGTCGATCACGGTCACCGGGCTCGGCGGCGCGGCGACCTTGCCGTACACAGCGGACCGGGCCTCGCCGACGCAGCCGCCGAGCGTCGGGTTGCCAGCGTCGTCGGTGAGCGTCTCGCCGTCTGCGGCACCGGTCAGCGCCTCCTGGTAGCGGCGCTCCTCGGCCGGTGACGGCCAGGTGAACCGTTCGGTGGTGGCGCCCGCACCGGCATTGGCATCGGCCTCGCCGGCGGTCTCGGCAGCTCGGATGCCGTACCCGTTCGCTTCTGCCTCGTCCAGCGTCGGTGACTGCTGCGGTGGCACGACCGCCGGCCCGGGAAGCCCGGCCGGGAGCTGGGCGGGAAACCGGTCGATGCCGGCGTCGCGCAGGCATGCTTCGGTGAGCCGGCCGACGACGGCACGTACCTGCGGGTCCATCTCCAGCGTGGCGGCGAGCAGCGGATGCTGGCCCGACACCGGATCGGATCCGGCGGGCTGCCCGCCCGAACCGGCCGGCGACTCGGCTGCCTCGTCGGATGTCGACGGCTCCGGTGAGCAGGCCGCCAGCATCGCCAGTACGCCGACCATCGCGGCGGTGGGCAGCAGCTTGCCGAGGCGTTCGTGGTGCAGCATGTTCAGACCGTCTCCGTTGATCATTGTTGCGGGTCGTCAGGGGGCGCGCAGTGCTGGTAGACCTCGGTCCGGGTGTCGGCCGCGGCCGGCGGCAGACTGCTCGGCAGCAGCGTCGACCCGGGGTGCCGGCCGGGCAGGCAGGCGTGCGGCGAGACGGCGGGGTCGAAGCCCCCGCCGACCACCGTGCCGGCGTCGTCGCGGAACACCGCGCTGGTGCCGACTGAGGTCCACTTTCGGCAGTACGGTGAGTGGACCTCGTAGGTTACCGTGGCGTCGATCTGGTCCGTACCGTGCCGCCGGGTCTCCAGATGCCGGGTGGTGATTCCGCCGGCCGTGGTTGCCGCAGCGTCTACGGCCGCGTCCCGGGTCGCATCTGGCGTGTCTGCGGTCGCTGTCGCGGTCCAGGTCGCGCCGGAGACGGTGGCGTTCACCCGGGCGACCTCGACCCGCTGGCCGTCCTCGGACCGGATCCAGAACTGGCCGCCCACGCCGACGCGTTCGCCGGGGAGGATGACCGGGATCTCCCGGGGCTGGTCGAGGATCGTGGTGAGGACTGCGGACTCACCCGCACTGTCGAGGACGTGGAAGGTCACCAGGGCACGATGCGCGGTGTGCGTACTCGTGTTGGCGACGACGGTGCCGATGCTGACCATGGAGTTGCGGGTGATCGGCGCCGAGCTGCTGCCGAGCTGGGTGAAGCCGGACTCGACCACGTCGAGCCCGTTGCCGTCCGGCGCGGCAGTGGCTGTCGCTTCCTCTGCCGCCGATGGTGTCGCTCGATCCGGCGGGCCGATGCACGGCGCGGTGGGGGTTGCGGTCGCGTCCGGCTGACCTCGCATCTGCAGGGCGACAGCCGCACCGGCGGTCACCACCGCGACGAACACCACTACGGACAGAGGCATGAGGATCTTTCGCCTTAGTCGGCTGGGATCAGGGGCATCCACGGTCGGTGTGGCCATGAAGCGTACTCCCACTTTCCAATGCGGACTGAAGGCGGCTCTGCCACGGTACAGCCTGGCAACCGTCGATGCCGACCGCAGCGCGGCCGGCTGCTCGCCGCCGCCGGTCGCAGGTGCGGGTGGGCGGCGTGCCGCTCGTCATGGCTCCCGGGGCAGGTGTCGCCACAGTCTTGATGCCACAGGTGCATCAAGATGCACCTGTGGCATCAACCCCGAAGGCATACCAGCCCGCCGGCCGGTAACGCTGCGTACAACTTCGGCCCCCTCGCCTGTGACGACGGCTCATCTGTCGGGACGGATTCCAACGGGATCCCGAGTGGGGTCGGCACGCTCCCACTCACCTTCGTGGAAGTGGTTCGCGAACACCATGTGGTTGGTGTTCTCGAGGTAGCGCTTGCGGCGCTGAAGGCGGCCACCCGTGTACGTCCATCAGTGACGATTAAGGCATGCCAGACGCTTATCCGGTCCCGATCCTGGGCAGGAACGTCGCCCGAGACCAGGCACCCGACCATCGGTGGCAGATCGGCCTTACGGCGATGATTTGCCCGAGCGGATTGCTCGCCACCTGGCACCCGCTTGGTGTGGCAGGTCCGTCCTTGCGCGATCGTGGGTGCCGACCGAATGCCACCGACCGCCGGCTCGGGCGGAGGCGTAGGCGGCGGCGATCACCTCCGCGACGGTCAGCGCGGGCGCAGCCAGCGCCCGTACATCGCTTGCGGAGACGACGTGGCGGAGTACCTCGCGAGCCATCTCCGGCATCCAGTCAGCGTGGGTGTGACCGTTCCTGGTCTGAGCCGGGACCGGTCCGGTGACCCGGCCGCCAGGCACCGCACCCGACTGGCCGTCGAGGACGACTGCAGCGGTGCCGTACTCGCCGATGACCCGGTACGCGGTCCGTCTGCTGACCGCACGCCAGTCGAGCGTGACCATCGCGGTGAGACCGCCGCCGAGGCGTAGCCGCAACTCGCTCCAATCATCGATGCCGGAAGCGCCGTACCGGATCCGGCAGGACACCTGGCGGATCTGCCGGTCGCAGAGCCACTCGGTGAGGTACACGCAGTGTGCGCCGTGATCGACCAGGATTCCGCCACCTGCGACGCCACGGTCGCTGCGCCAGCCGGGTCGCCAGTCCGAGATGCCGGGGGCAGGCCGGGTGCGGTCGATGGTGATCTCGACCCGCTGCGGCCGACCGATGCGTGCTGGTGAGCACTGTTCGCGTAGCGCGTTCAGGACCGGCGCAAAGAGGTAGTTGTGTCCAGGGAAGATGATCCGGGCCCGAGCGCTGGCGAGGTCGATCAGTCGTCGGCCGTTGACCGGGTCGAGGAAGACGGGCTTTTCGCAGAAGACATGCGCACCGCGCAGCAAAGACTCTTCGATGTACGTCTCGTGGCTGCTCGGCGGGGTGCAGATCAGCGCCAGGTCGACCTCGGCGCTGAGCTCGGTCAACGACCCGACGACCTCTGCGTGAGGGTGGTGGCGACAGGCGATCCGTCGCCTCGTCGGAGTCGAGTCCACGACCGCGACGACAGCCGCGTCCGGCATGGCGGAATAGCAGCGTGCATGGGCCTCGCCGCAGCGGCCGTAGCCAACCACCGCGACTCTGATCACTGCTCGTCCCAGTGCCGTCGGAGCACTTCGGACAGGGTGTCGGCAGCCGCCATCAGTTCGGCCTCGTCAGCGGTCAGCGGCGGGTACAACCGGAGCGTACGCCCTCCGGTCATGACCAGGACCCCGGCGCTGAGCAACTGGTGGAAGACGTGGCGCAGTTGCTCCTTGTTGGCGATGTCCAACTCGATCCCGATCGCGAGGCCCCGGCCGCGCACCTCGGCGACCGGTGGAAGATCGACCAGGCATTCCGAGAGCCGAGCGAGCAGCCGTTCGCCGAGCAGGCGCGCCCGACCGGCCAGATCCTGCTCCCGCACGGCCTCGGCGACAACCGCGACGGCCCGGCAGGCCAGAGGGAATCCGCCGTAGCTCGACGAACTCGCGCTGGGCGCGCCGAACGGTCCGCGTTGCATGAGTTCCAGCGACGAGCAGACTGCGGACACCGGGTAGCCGTTACCGAGCCCTTTGCCGAGCACCATGATGTCCGGGCGTACGTCTGGGCGGTCGCTGGCGAAAACCTCGCCGGTACGCCCCATGCCGGTCATCGACTCGTCGGCGATGAGCAGCGCTTCATGCTCGTCGGCGAGTTGCCGGAGTCGGGCCAGATAGCCGGCTGGCGGCACCACGTTGCCGGCCCGGCCCTGCACCGGTTCGACGAGTACGGCGGCGAGTGCGCCGCTGGACTGCTCCCGCAGGACGTCGCGTGCCAGGTCGACGCAGGCGAAGTCGCAGCTGGGATAGGACAGGCGCAGGGGACATCGGGCGCAGTCGGCGTACGGGGCACTGATGCTTCCAGGCACCGGCGGGCCGAGGCCGTTGCGGGCACCGCTGGTGTGGGCGAGGCTGCCCATGGTCCGGCCATGGAACGACTGCCAGAACGAAAGGATCTCGTACCGTCCGGTGGCGGACTTCGCCAGCCGGATGGCGGCCTCGACCGCTTCGCTGCCGCTGCTGTAGAGCTGGATGCGGTTGAGCTGCTCAGGCAGCAGACGCTGGAGCTGCCGCCCCATGTCCCGTCGGGCGTCCGATCCGTGGGCACCGATCGTCCAGCGTTGCAACTGATCTGCCATCGCCCGGACATAGCCGGGGTGCGAGTGACCGAGCAGGTTGACACCGGCGGAACCCATGAGATCGGTGACGCGACTACCGTCCGGCTGGATCAACTGCATGCCGCGAGCCTCGGCGATAACCAGTCCTGCCCATCCAACGGCCTCGGAGATCCCAGGACCCAGGACAGGATCCTCGGCCGAGAACGAGTCGGCACCCACTGTCGCCCGGCTATCCCGTACGCCGGACGACCGCGACGCGGAATCCGGTCGCCGGATGTCGTTGGGTAGCGAGCATCTGGTTGCGGGTGTAGGAGTTGGCGCACTCCGTACCGTAGTGGTAGGCGCCGCCGCGGATGACGTACCGCGCGTCGGGCGACGAGCCGTTCGCTTCCCGACCGTCGTCGGCCCGGTACGGGTAGTGGTATTCCGGTTGCCGTCCGGAGGCGCCCCACCTGCTGCGGGTCCACTCCGACACGTTGCCGATCAGATCCTGGCACCCTGCTGCGCTGTCGCCCTGGGGCGAGAACCGGCCCGGCGCGACGACCTCGTCGAGGCCGGTGGCGCGGATGTTCGTCCGGCGACCGTGAGGGTCGGCGGCGCTACCCCACGGGTAGGGATCGCCCCGCCCGTTACCGGCGGCGTACTCCCATTCGGCTTCGCTGGGTAGCACGACGCGCTGGTCTGCGGTCAGCCGGCCGATGGCCTGCAGATGTCGGGTGAGCCAGTCGCAGTAACGGACGGCGTCGTGCCAGGACACCATCACCACCGGCAGGTCGGGCTCATCCCACAGATGATTCTCACCGGTGACCCAGTGTCCGGGACAAGGCCCGTCAGTGGATGCGACGAACGCCAGGTACTGGCGGTTGGTCACCACTGTGCGGGCCAGCTCGAACGGCGGGAGTAGGAGCAGGTGCCGGGGCCGGCACGAGCTGAACCTGCTGTCTGGCGAGTCGAAGCCGATGACGACCTCGCCACCGGGGTGGGACACGAAGTCGGGCAGGGCCGGCCGGTGCAGTGCGTCGCTGATCCCGGCGGCCGAAATCCGCCCGTTGTCGAGGAGTTCCTGCAGCGTGGGCTGCTCTGACCGGCGGTCCATGGAGTCCGCGTAGCTGCGCACCTCGTCGGCGGTGTCGTGGGTGGCAACCCGCTGCAGACAGATCCGCGCGTACACGCTGCTGGGCGCGAGAGTGGCCAGTTCTGCGACGGCGTCGAGACGCGACCCTGCGTGCGGTGAGTAGAGGTCCTCGCGCACGTAGTCGGGCAGCTGCTCTTCGGGGTATTTCCCGCTGAGAACGATCGGTCGGTCGACGGTGCTGACATGCACCGCTACCCCGCTGGCCCGGGTGCGGTCCGCCGCACGGTGCAAAACCTCGTTCAGCGGCCGGAGCTCGCCGGAAGCGGCCAGGTCGCCGAGTTCGGCGGCGAGGGCGTCGTGGCAGGCGTGCCCGACTGCGGCTGCCGGCCCGGGGATGGACGCCAGCAGGTGCACGCCGGGTATCGGCGACAGCGGTGCGCTCCCGGTCGGCGCGGTGGTGAGATCGGCGCAGATCACGACGCTTCCTGTCGCGTCGCAGCCGTGCAGCCCGGCGACCAGGTCGGCCATCGGCAACATACTGCCGGGACGACCCGGCACGGAGTTCGGGAGTACGAGGGAAACCAGGCCACCGGTCCTGCGGTCAAAGTGCACGACGTGACCGGCCAACGCCACGAGCAGCATGCCGGCGCCGCCAAGTTCCCGAACTGCGGCTCTGACCGCCCGGAGCGTGCCGGTCGGACTGCCGAACTGCCCGGACCTGAGCACGACCGGGCGCACGTCGAAGTGCTGACGCAGCTGCCACTGGAGGTCCTCGCCGGTCCTGCCACCGCGTTGACCGGGGATGGTGGGAAAGGCCGAGGACCGCTGGGGTGCGAGAAAGAGTGCTCCGACTGTCAGAGATGGGCCGCGATCCATGTCACCGTCTCGCGGTGGACGATTTCTCTCTCGTGCGGCCGTTCCAGACAATGATCGCCGCCGTCGATGACAACCACCTTCCTCGCTCCGCCGACGAGCTCGGCCGCTCGCACGCTCTGCTGGAAAGGTACCTCCCGGTCGGCCGTGCCGTGAATGAACAACACCGGTGTGGCGAGGCCGACGAGCGGCGCACTGACATCTACGACCTGTTGTAGTTCGTGGAGGAAGTCCAAGCCGATCTGCTCGCCGTCGATCTCGGAAAATCCCTCATGTTCTGCCACTTCGAGGTGGGCTGGGTGCAGGTAGGACTCGAAGGTGCCGTCCAGCAGCCAGATGGCCGGCCACAGCATGACAATCGCCTTGTACGCCGGATCGAGGTCGCTCAGGCCGATGGTGGCCCCGAAACTCTCGCCGATCAACACCCACGCGCCCGGCCGGAATCTCTCGTCGACGAACTTTCGCACAGCGCGCATCTCATGAACCTGCCGGCGGATGGTCATGTCGCGGTAGCGGCCGGTGCTCTCGCCGCAGCCCCTGAAGTCGAACCGCACCGACGCGATGCCAAGCTCGGCGAGTTGCCGAGCAAGGTTCGCGTACAGCTGCTCGGGTCCGTCCTTCTCGCCGCCGGGTCCACCGTGCAGCATCAGCACCATGCATCTGCCTGCCCTGCCTGTCGGCTGCGTCACCACCGTTGCGAGTTCGTCATCTTCAACACTGACGCGATACCGCAACTCCTCCGCTGTAGCTGGCATGCTCTGAGCCCTCCCGGTGTATCTCAATCGCCACCTACGGTCATTTCGGTGAATCGGATTCTCGGTTTCCGGAACACAACAAGCCACAACCACGGCCAGAACAGGGCGCGGACTGCGTACCTTGCTAGTGCCTCCGCCTCGGCCTGCTCGCCGATCAGCGACAAGCTGTGAGCGTCGGCCGCTGCCTGGAGCGCGTACCTCCTGGCCCTGATCATCCGACCTTGGAACAGGTGTAGGCGAGCATCTGTCAGGTCGACTCTCACCAACTGGCGTACATCGCGGTACCTGACAGCGATGCGGCGTGCCTGATCGAGAAGCAGCATGGCGTCCTGAAAAGCGCCACCCATCATGGTGACTTCGGCGAGATCACGAATCGCGTAGGCCTTGCCCCGCTCCCAGGGCAGCTCTTCGCATGAGTCGAGGAACCGCCGTACGGTCCGTGCACACTGATCGACTCGACCCAGATGCCAGTAGGCGGCCCCGACCAGCGACTGAATGTCGATCATGTTGTTGAAGTCGCCGACGGACCGGGCCATCTCCTCGGCGTCCTCACCGGCGTTCTTGACGACAGCCAGCGCCTCGACCGCCTTGCCGGCTCGGAAGAGTTGAAACCCGACACATCTGAGCTGACGTGCGATTTCCTTGACCGAACCGATCTCGCGGGCGATGCGGAGGCCGAGATCGGCGGTACGGGCAGCGGCTGCCTCTTCGCCCCGGATGGCATGCGTCGACGAGATCACGGACAACGCGAGCGAGCGTTCTTCGCTCTGCCCGCGTGCCGTCGCCGCCTGGTAGGCCACCCAGCCGAGGTCGATCCGATCATCGAAGAGCCCCAGCGTGAAGAAGATGTCGAGGGTGACTTCGAAGAGCTTGAAGCTCTGCTCGAACGCTCTGTTGTGGTGCCGATCCCGGATGAGCAGTCGGATGGCGTCGAGGTGGGCTTCAGCGCCGGACGCATCCTCCCAGTGCTGGCCGAACCGACTGATGAAGTGGTCGGCGAGGCAGGTCGCGATTCCGTTGAGCTCCTCCTGTGACGTGTGGTTGAGCACGAACAGGCGTAGCGCTGCCGAGCAGGTATAGAAGGTGGTGTCATGCCGCTGATGTGAGGAGATCAGCCCGTCCGACCACAAGCGTTCCGCGAGGTCCTCAACCTCGCCCTGCGGCAGATTGAGAGCAACGCATAGCTGCTCCGCGTTCGCGCTTCCGTTAAGGAATGCGCAAACGCTCAGCAGGCTTCGCCCGGTCGTACTGATGTCATGCCACACCGCAGTGAACAACGCGTCAGTCAGCTGTGTGGATCCGGCCTCCAGCTGACCTAATCTGATCGAGAAACTCCGGCCTTCGTGTGCACACGCCAGAGCGAAGAGTTCGATCGCTCGCGGGTTCCCTCCCAACAGCTCGTGTAACCGGGACAGCGTCGCTCGGTCGGCGTTGAGGATGTCGGTCACGCCGCGGCGGGTCGCCTCCCGGATCAGCAGCTCCTCTGTGTATCTCTGTTGAAGTTCCTGGAGCATTACACGTGGTGCCGGCAGCCGGCCCGGGGTGTTCGCGCTGACGATAGCAAGGGATCCACTCGGCAGGGTCCGTAGAAAGTCGACCAGGTGGTGGGCGTCCGTCGCAGTGAGCCGCAGATTGTCGATGACCAGTACCGCCGGGTGACTGGCGAGAAACGCGCGCAGCACCTCTGCCTTGTGCTCTGCTGGTGCCGCAGACAAAGTTGGGTCGCCGGCGGCCAACCCGAGGGTACGAGCGAGATCGGCAAGGCCGAGCGCGCCGTTGTGCGCGTCGAACCAGACGAGCGAGGCGTATGCCCGTGCCTTCTGCCGGCCGGTGCCGCGCTGCGCTAGCCGGTGGGCCACCTCGGTGGCCAGCGCACTTTTCCCGGCACCAATGCTGCCCTCAATGGAGACGAGGTACTCGCCACGGTCGAGATGCTGCAGGACCTGGGCAACCTCGTCGGTACGGTCGACGAGCTGAGTGCGTGAGGGCAGCAGGATCTTGGGTGGTTGGCGCCTCGGCTGTCCGCCACGGCGCCATCGTCCGATCAACGGGGGCAGGGCGAGTACCGCCGCGATGACCGCCAGCAGCGCGGAGAGCAGGCCGAGCAGCTCGTTGACACCAGCGGTGATGCCATCCACAGCCGTGACGCCACCTTAAGCACCAGAAGGTCGGTCAACGCCCTCGACGTCGCGAAGGTCGTACCAGTCTGCGGGAGGTGCTTACGGTGCGCAATGGCCTAGTCGCCGAACAGTCACTGACCTGCGCCGTTGGAGATCAAGGTAGACGGAGGTCTGCAAGGCGCAGCGGTCCGTCCGAGGTGGCGCCTCCGCGCAGCGGCTGTGGTGGGCAGTGACTTGTCCCCGTTCGACAGAATGTCGGACCCACGGGGTAGACATGCTCGATCACTTTCCACGTCACTTATGGAGTGCCACTGATGTCGCTTGCTGACCGCCTGCTCGACGCGGTTCACGAAGATCGTTCGTATGCGGGCATCGTGTTCAACGGGGTGTACCAGCCGGTGGGCGGGCCGGGCGGCAAGATCATGCCGCCGACTTTCCCGATACCCGACCGGGAGAAGGCCGCCGCCCAACGCGAAGGCCGGGAGCCGGTGCCGTACGCGGTCGAACGCCGGCTCATCGACGAGACGCTGTGCGACACCGTCATCGTCGACCAGGTGCCGTCGCAGGCCAACCGGGTCGAGGAGGCGTTGCTGGCGGCGCGCGACGGCGGCCGCCTCGACCTGCCGATCTTCGAGCTGACCATGAAAGAGGAAGGCGTACGGCTGACCTCGTTGGACTTCCCGCACCGGTATGCCGACGCCTACCTGCGCGACAGCGACGTGAACGGCGAGCGATTCGACCGTAGCCCGGTCGGCAAGGCGCTACGCTCGACCTCGGCCACCGACGTACGCCCGCTGTACCAGCGGGAACCGTATTCGTTGATCTTTGGGGCCTGGGATTCGCATCGTAAGGGGCGGTGGCCGAAGTTCCCCCGCGTCTACTCGTCGTCGATGTTCGGTATCGACTGGTCGATCGGGGACCGGCGGGCCGGCAAGGTCGACCCGGTCAACCTGACCGGCGCCATCGACGACAAGGGCAAGGCCGAGCGCGACTGGCGTTTCCTGCCGGAGGGCACGAAAGCCAAAGGCGGCAAGCTCAGCGAGATCGGGCATGGGCACATCGCGCCCAACACTGTGCACGGCGGGGTGACGGTGCGGGAGATCCGGCGGTACGGCTGGATCTCGCTGGCCGGTCTGGAGCGGCTGCGCTTCGGTGACGCGTCGGCCGAAGCGGCGACCGCAGCTCGGGCGACGCTCGCCGCCCTGGCCCTGGTCGGCGACCGGCTCGCCTTCGGTCGGGCCTCGCTGTGGCTGCGGTCCGGCTGTGACCTGACCCGCCATCGCGAGACCGTCTCCTTCGAAGGCGACGGCGGCTCGCTCGACCCGGTCGACGTGTCGACGGCCGAGGCGATCGAAGCCTTCCGGGAGCTGCGCAGCCGGGCAGCCGCCGCCGGGGTTCGGATGGACGACGACGTCATCGCGATCACCCCGATCAAGCCGCTCGCTGAGGCGATCCGGCACGCCCTCACCCAGTCCGTGGCAGAAGAGGCGTAGGTCCGGTGGTGCTGAGTATCACCGTACGGCTGAGGCAGGCCCGCTACGACGCGGCGGCGACCACACCCGTCGACGCGGAGTGGCCACCGCATCCAGCACGCCTGTTCAACGCGTTGGTCGCCGCCGTCGAGCACGGCAGCGGCAGCCCGGCCGAGTCCGCTGACCTGGCGGCGCTGCGCTGGCTGGAGCAGGCCGGCCCACCACTGGTCGCGGCGGTCGCGCCGACCGACGTGCACACCAGCGTCCGCAGCGGCTTCGTGGTCACCAACGCGACCGAGGCCAACGCTGGCAGCACGTTCTGGCCCGGCCGTACCAACCGTTCGAGCAGCCGCAGCAGCGCGCTGCCCGCCGACGACCGGGTCGCTTTCGTCTGGCCGGCCGCCGCACCCGACGACGGCGTGCTGTGGCGGCTGACCCGGCTGGCCCGGCGGGTGCCGTACCTGGGCCGGTCCACCGGCAACATCGAGATCACCGTGCACGACGAGCAGGTGCCGCACCGCCCGAGGTGGACGACGTACCAGCCGACCCGCATCGGCGCGCCGAGGTCGATCGAGCTGCGGGTGCCGTACCCCGGCTACACCGACCAGCTGATCGCCGCGTACGACAACGGGCAGCGGGCCTGGGAAACCGCGCGGTCGATCGCGTACGCGGTGGGCAGACCGCCGGAGCCCGACGAGCCGCCAGCACCGGCCGACGCGACCGGCCCGTACCGGACGCTGCTGGTGTGGCCGGTGCGGCGCGGGCACGTGCCGATCCGCGGCGACCGGATCCTGCAGGTCGCCGGCCTGCTGCGACGCACCGTGATGGACCGGGTGGCTGACCCGCTGCCGGCCCAGGTCAGCGGGCACGGCGCCGACGGCCGACCGCACCTGGCGTACCTGCCGCTGCTCGACATCGGCCACCGCCACGCAGACGGACACCTGCTCGGCGTCGCCGTCGCGCTGCCCACCGACCTGCCCGACACCGACCGCCGGGCGGTGCTGGCCGGACTGTTCGGCCGCACCGGCGACGACCCGATCCGGACCCTCACCGGCAACCAGTTCGGCCCGGTGCGGCTCGCTGACCCGGCTGAGCCGCCGACGACCTGGGGTGTGCGCGCCGACCGGTGGACCGGGCCGCCGCCCGGCGTACACCGATGGGTGACCGCCAGCCCGATGATGCTGGACCATTTCCCGAACCGCAGCCGCAGCGCCGCCGACATCGTCGCCGACGGGCTCGTCACCGCCGGCTATCCCCGGCCGGCGTCGGTGACCGTGCTCGACGCCCCGGTGCTGCGCGGCGCGATCAGCGCACCCCGGCGCGGCACCCTGCCGAAGCAGCGGCCGTCCCGACCACTGGTGCACTGCCGGATCAGCTTCGGCGAACCGGTACGCGGCCCGGTCATCGCCGGTGCCCTGCGCTACCTCGGCTGCGGCGTGTTCGTCCCGGAGGTGCCCGTTGCCCAACGATGAGCAAGCGGAGCGAACAATGCCCGGCACCGGCCGACAGGCCACCACCGAGGAGCTGACCGCCGCACACTTCGCCGACTTCGTCGCCGAGGCACACGGCGGACGCCGGCCGTTCCCCTGGCAGCAGGCGCTGCTCGACCGGATCCTCGCCGACGGGCGCTGGCCCGACGTCATCGACGTACCGACCGGGCTCGGCAAGACGACCGTGCTCGACGTCGCCGTGTTCGTCGCCGCGCTGCGCCCCGACCTCGCGCCCCGGCGGACGTTCTTCGTCGTCGACCGACGCCTCGTGGTCGACGAAGCCCACGAACACGCCACCGCCATCCAGCAGGCGCTGGGGGCGGATGCCGCCGGGCCGGTGTGCCGCGCGGTCGCCGACCGGCTGCGCGCCGTGGGTGACCCCGGTGAGGTGCTGACCGTCGCCCGGATGCGCGGCGGCGTCACCTGGGACCGCGTCTGGTTGGAACGCCCGGACCGGCGGGCGATCATCACCGGCACCATCGACCAGGTCGGCAGCCGGCTGCTGTTCCGGGGGTACGGGGTCAGCGAGTACGCGCGCAGCATCGACGCGGCGCTCGTCGGCACCGACAGCCTGATCGTCGTCGACGAAGCCCACCTGGCCACCGCGTTCCACACCACCGCCCGCGCGGCGTTCGACCTGGACCGGTGGCCGATCGCCCGCCGGCCGGTGCTGGTCACCATGTCGGCGACCAACCTGGCCGACGACGACCGACCGGCGGCCCCCGACATCGGTACGCCACCGCCGGCCCCCGACATCGGTACGCCGACGGTGCACACGATCAGCGCCGCCGACCTCGACCACCCGGATGCGGGGCAACGGTTGCGGGCCGGCAAACGGTTACGCCTCGTCCAGGTCGACACCAACCGGCGCAAGGCCGCCACCGAGGTGCCGCAGGTGATGGCCGACCTCGCCGTACGGCTGGCCGACCGGGGCGTGGTGGCCGTCGTCGCCAACACGGTCGCCCGCGCCCGCGCCGTGTTCGACCGGCTGCCGGCCGGCACCGACGCCGTCCTGCTGACCGGGCGGATCCGCCCGATCGACCGGGACCTGCTGCTGAAACGCCACTACCAGCGGATCAAGGTTGGCCGCGACCGCTCCGACGACCGCCCGTTCATCGTCGTGGCGACCCAGACGATCGAGGTCGGCGCCAACATCGACGCCGACGCGCTGATCAGCGAATCAGCCCCGCTGCCGGCGCTGATCCAGCGACTCGGCCGACTCAACCGGCTCGGCCAGCACAACGCACCGGCCCCCGCGTACCTGGTGCACGACAGCACCGTCGACGCCGACGACCCGGTCTACGGGTCCGCCCGTCTCGCCACCTGGCAGTGGCTCGCCGGCCGGATCACACCAGCTGCGCCGGCCACCCCCCACCACGGCGAGTTCCGCGACGTGTCGCCGGCCGCGCTGCGCGACCTGCGCGCCCAGGCCCCGGCCGCAGCCGTCACCGCCGGCGAACGGTACGTGCCACTGCTCAACCAGGGCACTTTGGACGCCTGGACCCGCAGCTCACCCACCCCGCACCCGGACCCGCCGGTCGCCCCCTATCTGCACGGCATCGGCACCGAGCCGCCCGCCGTCACCGTCATCTGGCGAGCCGGGCTGCCCGCCGATGAGACCGAACACTGGCCGGCCACGATCGACATCGTGCCGCCGGTCGCCGACGAAGCCATCGAGGTGCCGATCCACGCGATACGCCGGCTGCTGACCGGCACGGACCCGGCCGACCTGACCGCCGACGTCGACCTCGCGGCCGCGCCGGACGAGCCGACCCCGACAACCGGCGGTACGGCCGACCGGCTGGTGCTGCGCTACCCGCGCCGGGGCGGCGGCGAGGTGATCCGCGCGGCCCAGATCCGGCCCGGCGACACCATCGTCCTACCCGTCGAGTACGGCGGCTGCGACCAGTTCGGCTGGCACCCGGCCAGCCGGGAACCGGTCGTCGACGTCGCAGACCTGGCCCGCCGCCGAGGCCGACCACTGCTGCGCCTCGGCGCCCACCTGCGCCCACTCGTCGTCAGCTACCGGCCCGACCCGCAGCAGCCGCTGACCCCTGACATCGAAGCGGCCCTCGACGCGCTGCTCGCCGCACCGACCGCAGACCAGGACCCGACCGACCCGGCCGGCTACCGCGAACTCCTTCGGGCGCTCGCCACCGCGCTGACCACCGACCATCCGCTGCACGACCGCACCCTGCAACCCCTGCTCGACACCGACCTGCACGTCACCCGTACCGCCACGGTCCTCGACGCCGAGACCGGCCGGAGCTGGCAGCCGCCGTTCCCGGTGCTGCTCACCACCGCCCGACAACCAGCGGCCCGGCAACCAGCCGGCGGCCAGAGTCCCGGCTACCGGCAGGCCGAGGACGACTCGGAAGCGGGCAGCTCCGCCAGCGCGTACCCCGGTCGGCGCATCCACCTCGACGACCATCAACGGGCGGTCGCCGCCCGCGCCGCCGAAATGGCCCGCAACCTCGGCCTGCCCGCGCCACTGACCGCCAGCGTCGAATCCGCCGCCCGCTGGCACGACGACGGCAAACGCGACATCCGCTTCCAGGCGATGCTGCACGCCGGCCGACCGGAGCTCGCCGAGCTCGCCCCACAGCCACTGGCCAAATCCGGCCTCGACCCGGCGAACCTCGCCGAAGCGCGACGCGCCCAACACGCCGCCGGCTACCCACCAGGGATGCGACATGAAGCTCTGTCGGCGCGGGTCGCCGCCGCCCGACTGGCCGGGCACACCGGCGACCACGACCCGGAGCTGGTCGTGCACCTGGTCGCCAGCCACCACGGCCGTAACCGTCCACTGCTGCCGCCGGTCGTCGACGACCGGCCGATCAAGGTCGCCGTGCCGGGTCTGCTGCCGCTGTTCGACTCCGCCGACACCGTCGACTGGTCCGCCCCGGCCCGGTTCGCCCACCTCAACGACACGTACGGCCGGTGGGGTCTGGCACTGCTGGAAACCGTCGTGCGACTGGCCGACATCTGGGCGTCCGCCCGCGACGAGGAAACGCCCGCTGGCGACCAGGAAGGGACAGCCCTGTGACCGACCCGATCGAGCTGCCGGCTCTGGACGGGCGGGACCCGCTCGGGTTCCTCGCCGCGCTGGGCACCCTGCGGCTCCTGGCCGACCACCACGATCCCGTCACCGCGCTGTCGTTCGACGACCGGACCGCCGTCGCCCGACTGCACAGCCGCAGGCTGACCGCACTGGATGACCTGGTGTCCACGATCGTCGGCATCCTCGACACCATCCCGCCCGACGGGGTGATCCCTGGCGTGCCGGCAACCTTCCCCGCGTCGAAGGTCGGCGTCGCGGCCGACCCGATGCGGGTCGCCCGCGACGAGTTCCGGACTGCGGCCGGCACGCTCACCGGCGGCGAACCGGCCGCCGCACGGTGGCTGGCCGCCCTCGTCACCGACCTGGCCGCCGACGCGAAAGGCCGCGCCGCACTCACCCCGTACACCGCGCCCGCCGGTCAGCAGAGCCTGCGCTCGCTCTTCGCTAAACCCCTCGAAGAGGTACGCAAAGACCCGACGACACTGATCCGACAGGCGTTCACCGGCTGGCGGCGCGTCGACGGCTACACCGGCGAATACCTCGACCACCGTGTGGTACGCGGCGCGGCCGACCACCCGTCCGGCAAGTCCGTCGAAGCCGGCGTGCCCGGTGCCACCTGGCTGGCCATCATGGCGCTGTCGATGCTGCGGCTGACCGGCGACGGCAGCACCGTCGCAGCAACGGGCTGGCATCAGGTGCCCGGCCGACGCCAGCCGGTCATGCTGTGGCCACTGTGGCGGCAACCTCTCGACCGGTACGCCGTCACCGCTCTGCTGGAGCACCGCGACCTGCGACTGGGCGACGGCGTCACCGTCAACCCGGCCAGGTGGGCGCCGCTCGGCGTCTTCACCGTGGCCGCCGCCGCCCGCCGACCCGTCGAGGGCCGCAAATCAGCCGGCGTGCTCGCCCCGATCCCGGTCACCATCAACGGCCCGACACCCACGAAACCGTGACAACAGGGCGTACGGGTCACCAGCCACCACAGCGACGCCAGCGATTACGTCGGTGCCGCCGAGTACGCTGACCTCACTTCCACCGCGTGGACGGTCACGGAGTCGTTTGATTGACAAATGAACAGATGCGCCCGATACGTCCACCGACCTCGGAACCCCCGGTGGACACGCCTCACGCGGGAGGTTCCGAACCCGGATATGCAGCCAAACCGGACCAACCAGACCGGCAACTCGATTGAACTCCATCGCGAACTGGCTATATAGCCAGTTCGCGAGCTCCGTCACCGGCCCTCGCGGGCCGGTCTCCATTGCGACCAGCACGGCCGGACGGCCCACTGGGAGCAGGCCGGCCCCGTCACCGGCCCTCGCGGGCCGGTCTCCATTGCGACACGGGCGGTGTTGATACTCTCTTGCGCAGACACGGTCTCCGTCACCGGCCCTCGCGGGCCGGTCTCCATTGCGACGAGACAGTGAGAGCGGTGATGTCTACGTCGGCGGACCGTCACCGGCCCTCGCGGGCCGGTCTCCATTGCGACCCGTGTACGGGCCCGCAACCCCCATGCCGTCGGGGTTCCGTCACCGGCCCTCGCGGGCCGGTCTCCATTGCGACATTCTCGACAAGGAAGGCAACCGCACCACCGGCGACGCCCCGTCACCGGCCCTCGCGGGCCGGTCTCCATTGCGACCGCCGTACCGCCACGACAGCGGCCCATAGTTGGTTTCGCCGTCACCGGCCCTCGCGGGCCGGACTCCATTGCGACCTTCCGGAGAGGTGAATGGCGCCCAGCGCGGAGCGCCCGTCACCGGCCCTCGCGGGCCGGTCTCCATTGCGACTCGGGGGTGACCGTCGGGTCCGGGTAGGTGATGTACCCGTCACCGGCCCTCGCGGGCCGGTCTCCATTGCGACTGCTTCTGGGCCATCCCTTACCCCCCGGCCGCCTGCCCGTCACCGGCCCTCGCGGGCCGGTCTCCATTGCGACTGCGGGGCGATACCCTGCAACGCCCGCTGAATGCGCGCCCGTCACCGGCCCTCGCGGGCCGGTCTCCATTGCGACTCCGCCGTGTCCGGGCCTTGCTCGGCGTACGCCTCATCCCCGTCACCGGCCCTCGCGGGCCGGTCTCCATTGCGACGACGGCCTCGACACCCTCCTCACCGGATCGTCGACCGACCGTCACCGGCCCTCGCGGGCCGGTCTCCATTGCGACGATGCTGTTTCCGTGCGGGTCGGCAGCGTCGGGCTGTCCCGTCACCGGCCCTCGCGGGCCGGTCTCCATTGCGACGGGGACGGCCGTCTCCGGCCGACGGTGGGTGACTGCCCGTCACCGGCCCTCGCGGGCCGGTCTCCATTGCGACGGCCAGATCACCCCGTCCGGGGAGTGGTGCAGTCGGCGGCCCCGTCACCGGCCCTCGCGGGCCGGTCTCCATTGCGACCGAAGCGTGGCGGGGTGCGGAAGGCCAACGGCGAGCACCCGTCACCGGCCCTCGCGGGCCGGTCTCCATTGCGACGAGGACGGGGCCGATGTGCAGCAGGGCGCGCCGGGTCCCGTCACCGGCCCTCGCGGGCCGGTCTCCATTGCGACTCTCCTTGACCGATGGAACACTTACGGACCTTGTCTAGCCCGTCACCGGCCCTCGCGGGCCGGTCTCCATTGCGACATGGACGGCCGGCCGATCATGCTCCGCCTGCGGGACCCGTCACCGGCCCTCGCGGGCCGGTCTCCATTGCGACTCCGTCTGCATCAACGCGTGCGGCGGCACGCCCAACCCGTCACCGGCCCTCGCGGGCCGGTCTCCATTGCGACGAGAGTTCGGTCAGCTCGCACAGGTCATCCACGGCCAGCCCCCGTCACCGGCCCTCGCGGGCCGGTCTCCATTGCGACAAGATCGTGGACGTGCTGGCCCGCTGGTGTCCGGACCTGCCCGTCACCGGCCCTCGCGGGCCGGTCTCCATTGCGACGGGGCGACCGACCCCGGGTTGCAGGGCATGGGCAGCGTCTGTCACCGGCCCACACGGGCCGGTCTCCATTGCGACTTGTGGAATGATCCGGACAAACGGTCCCGGGTGCGATTCTGTCACCGGCCCACACGGGCCGGTCTCCATTGCGACTTGTGGAATGATCCGGACAAACGGTCCCGGGTGCGATTCTGTCACCGGCCCACACGGGCCGGTCTCCATTGCGACGTCCCGGCGTCCCGGTCGTCGATCGGTGTGGCGGACCGTCACCGGCCCTCGCGAGCCGGTCTCCATTGCGACCGGTCCCGCACCTCATCCGCCACGTACGCCGACGCGGCCGTCACCGGCCCTCGCGGGCCGGTCTCCATTGCGACCCCGCCCGGCACGGTGCGGAATGCCGATCGGGTCATCCGTCACCGGCCCTCGCGGGCCGGTCTCCATTGCGACACGAATCGACCAGCCGGGTGCGTCCGGTTCGCGGTACACCGTCACCGGCCCTCGCGGGCCGGTCTCCATTGCGACGCCCGGCCTGCGCCGTCAAGCCGGCGCAGCTCCACCGCCCCGTCACCGGCCCTCGCGGGCCGGTCTCCATTGCGATCCCATGTTGGACATCTGAAACGTGTTGTCGGCCCCGGCCGTCACCGGCCCACGCGGGCCGGTCTCCATTGCGACGGATTCGGGCTGAACAACCTGCGCTACCTGGCGTACCGTCACCGGCCCTCGCGGGCCGGTCTCCATTGCGACACCAAAGCAGCCGGAATGTGCTTCCGCTGGATTTCGTGCCGTCACCGGCCCACACGGGCCGGTCTCCATTGCGACTGGGGCAGCAGGGCGAGCATGTAGCCGGCGGCTGGCCGCCGGCACCGGCCGACGCGGGCTGGCCTCCATTGCGACAGCGCGGCGAGATGCGTCAGCAGCAGCGCCATCTGTTCCGTCACCGGCCCACGCGGGCCGGTCTCCATTGCAACCCGGCACCCACTGCGCATGGCCGCGAGATCACACCGTCACTGGCGCACCGGGGCCGGTCTCCATTGCGACTGCCAGCATGGTGTGGAGCTCTCCGTCTACGACCTGGCCCTTCACCGACTCGAGAAGTCGGTCTCCATTGGGGTGCGGGGCGGCTGCCGTTGGTGCCGGACGACGCGCACTCATGGACAGCGAAATCCGGTTCCTGGGCCAATCGAGTCAGAAGGGATCAAGCCGCGAGCGCCGGTCGCCTCGCCAGCGGTGGGCTGGCGAGGGCGACCGGCTGCGGGCGTAGCGGCAGGGGTCAGTCAGCGGGCGGGGGTGTGGGTGAGGAAGGTGGTCCAGGCGGTGGGGGAGAAGGTGAGGGTGCCGCCGTCCCGGTCCTTCGAGTCGCGGACCAGGACCCGGCCGGGCAGGTTGCCGGCCACCTCGACACAGTTGCCGCCGGTGTCGGTCGACCGGCTGGACTTGCGCCACGCGGCGGCGACCTCCACACAGTTACCGCCGGTGTCGCCGGAACGGCTAGATTTGCGCCACTGCAGGCCGTCAGAAGTCGTCATGGTGTCAGCCTATATTTTGCGATGATGCGCAGCGACGCGCTGGTGGAGGCGGCGTCGCCGAGCAGCCTGTCCCACTTGCGGTTCAAGAACTGGATCGTCTCCTCGTCGTCGGCGACCTGGCCTTTGGCGACGTTCTCCAAGTATACGGCTGGGTCGATGTCGTGAAGATCGGCGAGGACGAAGCCGCCGCCGAGACCGACGTGCGCGCCGACCTCGGTCGGCAGGATGTGGATCCGTACGTTCGGCATCTCAGCAACCTCCTGGAGGTGCTGGAGCTGCCGGTCGAGGATGGCATGGTCGCCTATTGGCCTGCTCAGGATCGACTCGTCGAGCACGAAGGTGCACTCAGGCGGCTCCTCGCGGGTCAGCAGCTCCTGCCGTTCCATCCGGAGCCGGACCAGTTCCTCGGCCTTGGCCGGTGTGTGCAGGTTGCCAGCGGTGATGATCGCTCGGGCGTACTCCTCGGTTTGTAAAAGGCCAGGGACGACGCCCAACTCGAAGTTTCGGAGGCGGGTGGCTTCGGACTCGATCTTGCGCCAGGCGATGAACCAGGCGGGAGTGCGTTGGCGTTCGGCGCGGTCCAGCAGTTCGGTCAGCAGGCCGCCGGTGTCCAGAGCTACGTCGGCTTCTTCGGCAAACTTGAAGGTCGGCTTGCGTCGGCCCGTCTCGATCGCGGCAATCGTCGACGCACTCCAGTTGATCTTTTCGGCGAGCCCGTCCTGGCTTACTCCGGCGGCGACCCGCGCTGCTTTGAGCGCGCGTATCCACATGATCATGTCCACCGCTTACCCCTCCGTACGTGAGTGATTTCACGGGTATGCCGCTCCATCCTTACGGGAGAGTGCCGGCGGAGTCCAGAGTGTTCGTAGGAGAAGTTTCCGAGGATCAGCGGAGGGCAGAAAATGAGCGTCCTGGTGCCAGGTTCCCAACCGCCGGCCATCCCCGAGTTGAGCGAGGAGCAGACCCGTGACGTCGCCATCCGGTACGCGACAAGCGTCGTCACCGACCACTGGCCTTCAGCAGAGTGGGCCGGCTGCCCGGTCTGCCTGACCGACGGATGCCGCCCGATGGACACCGCGCTGCAATTTCTACGCGTGGAAGACTTCGGAGCGTACGAGTGGTTCGCCGAGCTGCTGCGCGACGGCAAGCCGGTGGAAATGATCAACGATGAGAAATGACCCGCTGGTCAAAGTCGGCGACACGGTTTCGCTGAATACCGGCGACTACTGCTACGGCCTCGGTCGGCTCGTGCTGCGGGTCACCCGGGTCGACGACGGCGCACAGCATCCGGGGATCGAATGGGTCCACCTGGTCGGGGTCGAGGTCGTCGGCGGTGAGGACCAACGCTTCCGCTTCATCGTCGTACGGGCGGACGCGCTGCGCCGCCCCGGCGCGGTGACCCGGCCGGCCCGTCGCCGCCCGTGAACTCGTCGAGTGGAGGGCTGGGGTACGTAATTTCCGCCGAATTACGTACCCCAGCCCTCCACTCGACGCGCGGTGGCGCAGCGGCGGTGCGACTACGCGGACAGTCGCTGCGAGAAGCGGATGTTGTTGCCGGACGGGTCGCGGACGCCGCAGTCGCGTACCCCGTACGGCTGGTCGATGGGCTCCTGCATGACCTCCGCCCCGGCGGCCCGGACCCGATCGAACGTCGCGTCCACGTCGTCGACCAGGAAGATCAGCCCACTGAGCGAGCCCTTGGCGAGCAGTAGTTCCAGGGTCTCCTGGTCGGCGGCGCGACCCATCGCGGCGACTTCGAGCACGATCTCGACGTCCGGCTGTCCGGGCGGGCCAACAGTCAGCCAGCGGACGCCCTCGAACGGCACGTCGGTGCGGACCTCCAGGCCGAGCACGTCGCGGTAGAACTTCAGTGCCTCGTCCTGATCGCGGACGAGCAGGAACGTGTGGGAAAGCTTGATTGTCATGCCAGCGACGCTACGCCGGCCGGCTGACCTGGGCTTCTCCAAACCGACTTGATACTCCGGCCGGTCCTGGACAGGCCGTCGCCCGGTAGCCTGAAGCTGATGGTGCCGAAGTGATGCCGAGGTTCGGAAAGTGAGGTTCGCGTTGTGGGTACCGGCTACGAACCGATGAGTCTGGCAGTGCTGGCCAGCCATCTGGCATCCACAGACGTCGACCAGACCCGGTGGAAGTTGGTGTGGGAGTTCCTGGAGGAGTTCCGCTGGGAGCCGGCGGACACCAGGGTGACGCTGCTGCTGGACGAACCGGAGCAGACCGGGGACGAGCGGTGGGACGCGCTACTCGCGGCACTCGCAGAGCATCTGCTCGCTCAGGCGGACGTCGCCCCGCCGCAATGGGCTGAGGCGCGGGTGCTGCGCCGACCATGGTTTCCTGCCGAACTGGCAGTCCACCGGGCAGATGCGTTGGCGTGGGCGCCAGCCGCCCTTCGCAAGCATGGGGTGTACCTGTCCGTCCACGACCTGGCAGCGGCGTGACCGGCTCAGACGGCGTCCTGATGGGGCGCGCGGAACTTGAGCGAGCGTTCAGTAGCCTGGGTGATCGGCTCGTCCGTCGAGGGGTCGTTGCTGACATCTTCGTCGTCGGTGGTGCCGCGATGGCGCTGGCCTATGACGCAAGACGGGTGACCAGGGACGTCGATGCGATGTTCGTGCCGCACGGCGTCGTTCTCGACGAGGCGCGTGCGGTGGCCGACGAACTAGGACTGCCCCCGTGGTGGCTCAACGAGCAGGCCAGTGTGTACGTGTCTGGCAAAGAGGACCCGGGGCGACGGCGGGTCTTCGACCATCCCGGCATTCGCGTCATGGCGGCTTCGCCCGAGCACATCTTCGCGATGAAGGCTCTCGCGGCACGGGCACGCGACGTGGACGACCTTCGTACCCTCGCTGCACTGGCCGAGGTCGCGACGGTGGACGATGCCGTGCGGTTGTGCCGTGACTTCTATCCGGACGAGGCGATCTCGCCACGAGCCATGGGCGTGATCCGTGAGCTGTTCGGTTAGCTCCAAGCCTCGTTTCAGCCGTCAATGAACAGTAAGGCGCAGCGCGGCCGGGCGGGTCGGGCGGGTGACGGCCTTGACGTAGCAGGCCGGGATGGCCGCGCTAGCGGCGTGTGACCTGGCCCGGTACGCGCTGGGCGACTCGCCGACCAGCTCGGTGAAGCGGGAGCTGAACGAGCCGAGCGAGGTGAACCCGACCGCCATGCAGACGTCGGTGACGCTCAGGTCGCCACGGCGCAGCAGCGCCTTGGCCCGCTCGACCCGCCGGGTCGACAGGTAGCCGTACGGGCTCTCGCCGTAGGCGGCACGGAACAGCCGGGTGAAATGCGACGGCGACATGTACGCGGCCCGCGCCATCGCCGGCACGTCCAGCGGGCGGGCGTACTCCCGGTCCAGCAGGTCCCGGGCGCGGCGCAGCCGGACGGCTTCCTCGACGTTCACCCGGTCAGGGTGCCACGCCCCACCGACATCCGGCTTCGTCGTTCAGCCCGACGGAGTCAGGTCAGGCTGACGGAGCCAGGTCAGTCCGACGGGGTGAGGCCGCGCCGGATGTCGGCGGATGATGCGCCGTGCAGGTCGGGCCGGTTGACGCCCAGCTGCCCGACCACTTGGCGGGCGGCGGCCACGTCCTGGTGCAGTCGGGTCAGAGCGTCCGCCACCTTGGTCTCGTCGTCGACGAACTTCTCGTTCTGCTTGGTCAGCGCGCCCTGCACCGCGACCGCGACATCCTGCGCGGTGATGCCGCCGATCTCGATGGGCTCGGCGTCCCCGCCGACCTCCAGCCCCTGCGCCAGGGTGCTGGCCGAGATGATCACCGCGCCGACCCAGGCCGCCATGCCACCGGTGGCGGCGATCAGGGTGCCGGCGGCGATGCCGACCAGCGTGCTCCAGACGTGGCCCTTGGCCGACTTGCCGCCCGCGCCGAGGTCACCGAGCGCGGTGAGCGCCTTGTCGAGCAGGTCGAGGACGGCCTTCCGTTGAGCGATCTTGCTGATCTTGTTGGCTTCCAGCAGCTCCTTGGCGATGCGGGCGGCAGCAGCCTGGCAGGCCAGCCCGTTCTCCAGCGGGGCCACGAAGTTGCCGATGAAGGTCTGCTGGAACGAACCCTCCCAGTGGTTCTCCATCTGGTCGCGGACGGTCTGCAGGCCGGTGAGCCCCATGTCACGGTTGCCGAGTTCGCCGGCTTCGGCGACCGACCCGCCGAACATGGTGGCGATCGTGCCGAGATTGTCGATGGCCAGGTTGGCCTCGTCCGGGTCCGGCATCAGGTAGCTATTGAAGGTGGGGACAACCCAGGCGTAGTGTTCGTTTTCGATCGCATACTCCCACTGCCTGATCTCCGCCTCGGCGAGGACCACCTCCTCGTTCGGCAGCCCGGGGCCTTTGTTGATGACGACGGAGAACGCCCCGGAGGTGATGGTGTACGCCCGCCGGTCCGGGTTGGCCTTGTTGTACTCCTCCAGCAGCGCATCCAGGTAGGAGCGCATGTCCTGCAGGGTCTGCCGGACAAACTCCTGCCGCAGCTTTTCGGCCTTATCGGTCAGATCCGAAACGAATTTCGGATTCGCGTACTCGGCCGGGGTGTCGGCGTTGCCCATTGTCGCCCCCTTCAGGAAGCGTCGGACCGGCGTGGGGCGGGGATCGGCGTACCGGGGTCGTCCTCGGACCCGGGTGCGGGCGGTGCGATCGCCGGGTCGGTGGAGTTGCGCCACGGGTCGGCGAGAAGCGCCTGAAGCTCGCTCGCGGCCTGCGCGTCGGTCGCCTCGTACGCGAGGCGGGCGTCCCGCACGGCGGTCGCGCCGTCCAGCACCACACCGCCGATCTCGGCGTACATGTCCTGCAGTTCGTAGCGCAGCGTGTTCCACATGGTCAGGGCGAAGGTCAGCCCGGATGCGCCGTCCGCCGCCGCGACCAGCCGGTTCGCGTCGTAGTAGACGTCCGCCACGCGCGGCAGCAGCGCCTCAGACACCCGCCACAGCGCGTACAGGTCCCCGCCGGTGACATCCTCCGGCATCACCATCACCCCCGGTCGATGGTCGGTGGAACCGCTCGGGCGGGCTGCCGAGCGGTGGTGCGTTCATGCTCTACGGCGGCGTACCGCGACGACCGCCACCAGCAGCGTCACCGCGACGGCGGCCACGGCGGCCAGCACCCACCATGGCCGTACCGCGCCGTCGGGATCCGCGTCGCCGCCGTTGCCCGGACCGGCGGCGGAGATCGCCGGAAGCTCCAACCGGTACACCTTGTGCTGGCGTGGGTCGACCAGGTAGCCGAGCTGGTCGTCCACCATGGCCAGCGGGCCGGCGAACGACGGATCCGCCAGCAGGGTCTCCACCCGGCCGTCCGGGTGGAGGCGGTAGAGGCCGTCGTCGGTCGACAGGTACCGGGCGTTCGCGGTGGCGGCCAGGTAGAGGGTGCCCTGCCAGGCGCCGGCGGGGATCTCTGCCGACTGCGATTCGGAGTACGTCCACCGGCTGTCGCCGTCGCGGACCACCGCGCGCATCACGTCGTCGGACAGGCCGTACAGCAGGGTGCTCGCCACCCAGCGGCCGCCGGCGGGGCCGTCCGCCGTCGAGATCGGCGCGTACGGGAAAGTGAACGTCGCCGCGTCGCCGCCCGCCACCAGCCCGACGTCGCCGCTGCCGATCAGCGTGTCGATGACGCCATCGGCGTCGATCCGCCGGACCCGGTAGTTGCGCAGGTCGCCGAAGACCAACCCGCCGTCGGCGTCGACGGTCAGGCCGCTGACGTCGCGCAGTTGCGCCTCGACGGCCGGCCCGCCGTCACCGGCGAACCCGGCCCCGTTGTCGCCCGCCACCACGGTTACGTCACCGTCGGGCGCCAGGGCGAGGATCCGGGCGTTGCCGCTGTCACCGATGTAGACATCCCCTGCGCTGTCGACCGCCAGACTGCTCGGATAGCTGAGAGTGAACTCGCCCACGGGGACGGTGCGGATCACGCCGTCGGTGGATATCGCCCGGACGACCCCGTTGCCGGTGTCGGCGACGTACACGACCCCGTCCGGCGTGACGGCGACCCCACCGGGCTGGTTCAGCGCCGCCGCCGTGGCAGGACCATCGTCGCCGGAGTACCCGGCCTCACCGGTTCCGGCGTACAGCGTCGCCGTCGATCCGTCGGCCGGAGCCGCCTCGGCCGCCAGCGGCTCGACCGGAGACACCGCGTCGGCTGCCCGTGCCGGCAGCGGGATTCCGACTGTCGCCGTTGCGACGAGTGCCGCAGCGAGCCCACGCGCAGTTCGTTTCACCGCCTAGTCCTAACACAGTGTGGCAATCGACTGTCGTCTCGTTGCCGTCGCTGTCCGGGGCGGATTTCGACGGTGGCCAGGTGACCTGCGGAGCGGGGGAGAGATGAGCGAGCCCGACCTTGACCGCCGCCCGCCGATCTCCGCGTCGTCCCCGGACGGTGCGATCTGGGCGGACACCACCGACGGTACGGACTTGCGGATCAGCTTCAGCTACGCGGCGTACGGTCGCTACACCGACGACACCCTCGCCCACCAGCTGAGCCGGCTCGGGCAGGCGATGTGGGTCGCGTTCCAGCGGTCCCAGGACGATCTCCACGAGCGACGGTCGGCGTCGTTCCGGGTCGTCGTCGACCCGCCGGCCCGACCCGAGCAGACACCAGGGCAGGCCGCGTACGCGCGGGCGCTCAACGAGGTGGTCGCGTCCGGCGGCTCACCGGACGGTTCGATCACGGTACGCACCACCGGCGCCCTCTCCTGGACCGTGCAGCTCGCCGAGGGCACGGTCACCCGGCTGGGCGAGAGCGCGTTCGTCTCGCAGCTGACCGCGGCCGTGCAGGCGATGCTGGCCGACCGGGAGCGGAAGATCGCCGCGTTGAAGGCCGAGTTCCTCGACCTGGGGGTGCCGAAGCGCTGGACCGCCCTGCTGCACCAGCTCCGCGAGCAGAACCGCGCCGAGCGTTGACGACGGCTTGCACGTCTGTCAGACGAGCCCGGCGGGGTCAACGGGATGAGGTGGGGGTCTGCCAGACGGTGGTGGCGTGCCAGTCGCGCAGGAACGCGCTGACCAGGTCGTCGGTCGGGAACCCGCCGCCCGGGTGCTGGACAGCGGCGGCGCGGTGCTCGGCCCGCAGCTGCTGCTGTTCCGGGTCGACCCGGCGCGGGTCGACCCGTACTTCCTGGCCGGGTTTCTGCGCGCGGCGCAGAGCCGGACCAGTGGTGCGGTGCGCAGCTCGTCGGCGTTGGCCCGCACCGACGCCCGACGGGTGGTGATCCCCCGACTACCGTTTGCCGAGCAACGCGGCTACGGTGAGGCGTTCCGGCGGCTGGTCACCTTCGAGGACAGTCTCCGGCGCACGGTGTCGCTGGGGGAGGCGTTGATCCGGCAAGGGTTCGCCGGGCTTGCCGACGGCACCCTGCGACCACCGTCGACTGCTGCGGAGAGGTAGCGAGAGGTGAGCCTGCCGGCGTTGAGCGAAGGCCGTTACGAGCTGGAGCAGATGATCGCGCGGGGCGGGATGGGCGAGGTGTGGCTCGGCCGGGACGTGAAGCTGGAGCGGGAAGTCGCCGTCAAGTTCATCCGGTTCCCCGACCTCGAACCCGACCCGGAGCTGGTGAAACGGTTCTTCCGGGAGGCTCGGATCACCGCCCGGCTGCAGCATCCCGGGGTGCCGGCCGTGTTCGACGTCGGCAGCCACGACGGCCGGCCGTTCCTGGTGATGCAGCGGGTCGGCGGGATCAGCGTCGCCGACCTGGTCGCCGAGCAGGGCCAACTGCCGGTCGGCTGGGCGGCGGCGATCGCCGCGCAGACCTGCGCGGTGCTGTCGGTGGCGCACCGGGCGTCGCTGGTGCACCGCGACCTGAAACCGAACAACCTCATGGTCGAGCCGGACGGCGGGGTGAAGGTGCTCGACTTCGGGCTGGCGGTGGCGTTGGACCGTACCGACCTGTCCCGGATCACCCGTACCGGGTAGAGCCTGGGCACCCCGGCGTACATGGCGCCGGAGCAGATCCGCGCCGAGTTGAGCAGCCCGCAGACCGACCTGTACGCGCTCGGCTGCACCCTGCACGAGATGCTCACCGGCGCACAGGTGTTCACCGGCTCCAGCCCGTACGTACTGATGAACCAGCAGGTCAGTGGGGTGCCGACATCGTTGCGGCGGCTTCGTCCGGACGCGCCGGACGAGCTGGCGCAGCTGCTGGCGGCGCTGCTGGCCAAGCGCCCCGACGAGCGGCCGGGCAGCGCCGACGAGGTGTACCGCCGGCTGTTGCCGTACGCGACGGATCTCGGCCCGCTGCCCGGGGCGCTGGCGCCGCCGACACGGCCCAGCCCGGTGCGGATGTACGCGGAGGTTCTCGGCCGGGTGCTGGCTGCCCGCCCGGACCCGGCGGCCCCAGCTGCGCCGGCTGCGTCGGAGCTGTCTGCTCCGTCGGCTGAGGCTGAGCCGACGCTCAGTCGTACGGCGCTGGACCGGGCCCGCAGCGAAGCCGGCCGCCTGGTCCGGCAGTCCCGGTTCCACCAGGCGGCCGAGGTGCTCGCCGATGTCGCCGGTCCGGCGTCGCAGGTGTTCGGCCCCACCGACGGTGATGTGGCGAGCCTGCGGTTCGAGCTGGCGAGCGTGCTGTTCGAAGGCGGCGACTACCGGGGCGCGATCCCCGTGTACCGGGAGCTGGCCACTGATCTGGCCGCCGCAGCCGGCTCCGCCGCGTCTGCGGGCGCTGCGGGCTCCGTCGCCGGCCCGGCGTCCGGCGGCTCGGCTGCTGAGTTGGCGGTGGCCTGCCGGCTCAAGGAGGCCACCTGTCATGCGTTGATCGGGCAGTCGACCGAGGCGTTGCAGCTGCTCGACGCCCTGCTCACCGACGAGGTAGGGCAGCACGGCGCAGACCATCCGGGTACGTTCGACCTGCGCCGGCAGATCGGGCTGCTGCAGCTGGGCTCCGGGCAGGTGGCGGCGGCCGCCGCGACGTTGCGCGAGTCGCTGGCCGTCCTGGTACGCGCGTACGGCCCCGACCCCCCGGATGTCGCCGAGGCCAGAAAGCTCCTGGCCGACCTGCCGGACGAGCTGGTCGGCTGACTCCGGCTCCGGGGTCAGCCCGGCTCGGTGACGTCGGGTCGACGAAGGCCCCGGGAGCGGGCGGCACGCCAGGCTGGGCCGACGACAGCCACCAGGCCGATGGCGCCGACGCCACCGAGCCACGCTGTGGTGATCGTTCGTCCCGCGTCCCGCCCGGGGATACAGGAGACGATCAGCGGCTCTCGCTGACCGAGTGGGTCGATGTCGACCTCGACCATCGAGCCGACCGGCTCGGCCGGCCCACAGAACGGAACCCAGCCGAGATCGTCGCCGCCGACGGAGAGCTGGTAGCTGGGGTGGCACAGTTCGGTGCCCGGCACGCACCCGTCACGGACATCGGTGACCTCGGCGGTGACCTGTTCGCCGTACGGCGAAAGGTTGCCTTCGCCGTACGCGCCGGCGAAGGCGAGACTGAGCGCTCCGACCGCGATCCCCAGCAGTGTGCGTCCGGTGATGACGACCGTCGTCAACCGGCTGGCCCGGTTACCGGAAGCTGCGCGAGCGGGCCAGATGGCGGCGACCACGTAGGCGGCTGCAGCTGCCCACAGCACCAGGACGGCCGTGACGAAGGTGAGTCCCGGTTCCTGGCCCAACAGGAAGCCGCTGAGGAGGGTCAGCAGCACCGCTCCGCCGAGCCACAGCATCGCCATGCTGCCGATTGTCCGGCCGGCCGGGCCGCCGCGCCAGGGCCGGCCGGTTGTCGGGTGCACGAGCCGAACACCAGATACCTGTCACCGTTGTTTTGACGTGTCTGGTGTTCGGCCGGCCAGCGGCAACCGACCCAGTGCCATGATCAACGTGGGCTATTCGGCGTTGTTCAAGAAGCCGCCAGGTGGTGTTCCGTTGTTCTTGACCGCCATGCCGCGCTTCCCCGGCACCACCACCCTGTCCGTCGGTGACGAGCATGAACCGCTCCAGGCCGGGGACGAAGATGTTGACCACGGCCAGGTTGCCGGTGACGTAGTGGTCTCGCTGCAGCGGCGTGAAGCCGCGTCTGACGAGGGCATCGATGAGCGCGTCGAAATGGCCAACCGCGGTGTCCGGCGCTTCCGTGTCCCGGTACGGCACCAGGATGGCGTCGCCGAGCCGGGTGCTGAAGTCGCTTCGGTAACAGGCATGGAGCGCGGGGTAGGGCGTCGTCCAGTCGTGCCGGACGGGCGCCATGGCCGCGAACGCGGAGTGGATGTTCCCGAGCGAGGACGCCAGGTGGATTTGGACCAGCTCGCTCACCGCACGGGCGATCGCATAGTGGCGGGAGAGTGAGGCGCCGCAGCCGCGGATCCGGGCCGGTTCGCCATCCTGCGTGGGAAGGTAGGCGAAGATCGCCGGCACGCCCAGATCGGTGGTCATGTCGATCAGGTACAGCCGCTGACCGGTGATGGTCTCCGCCGCCCAGCCGTTGTTGCAGGAGTAACGGCTCACCCCGGTGTAGTCGTAGTGGTCACCCAGACTGTCCCGCAGCGGGTCGGCTTCCTCGTCGAGGTAGTCCGGCACGGAAGGAACAGCGGCACGTCAATCTCGGCGCCGCTGGTCACCACCCGGAAGGGTAGGCACCCCATCGGCCCGTCGGGCAATTCCCCGAGCAGGCCGAGCGCCACGTCCTGGCTGAGCGTCACGTCGCGGGAGATCTCACCCGCGCGGCGTAGCGTCGTCCCGCCGCCAGCGAGGCCGCGCAGTCCACCAAGGTGGTGCTCCAGCGCCTCGAAGATCGCGCTGAGCCCTACCGTGGACGGTCTGCCGAGGCCGAGGGCGCTTGCCGGGAGGCCCTGGACTCGTTCGACGACCTGCTGGACGACGGCGCGACCGCGTACGCGTGGTATGTCTTCGGGTTTGCGGCGGTCGACCAGCAGCGGTACGAGGACGCCGTGTCATGGTTCGGCCGGTGCCTCGATCTGTGTGTGTCAGCCGGTCTGCACGTGCGGGAGGCGAGGGCGCGCTACCGGCTGGCGGATGCCTTACGGGAGACCGGCGAGCTGGAGCTCGCTCTCCGGCATGCCCGGCAGGCGGCCGGGCACTGCGAGCGGCTCAGTGACCAGCGAGATCAGGCCTACGCTTATGCGGTGCTCTCGCGGGTGCTGCACGCGCTCGGCGCCGACCAGGAGTCCCGCGAACAGCTGATCCTGGCCCACGACCTGTTCACCGTGCTCGGCCTGCCGGAGGCTGCCGAGACCGGACGGCAACTCGCCCGGAGTCCCTGACCAGTCCGAAGGGGACGGGGCTAGCGGCGGAGGATGACAGTGTCCAGGATGTCGAAGGTGGCCGGGGCGTCGCGGCGGCTGCCGACCAGGAACGCCACCTCGCGGCCGGGCTGGCACAACGGCCACCAGAACTCACGTGCCAGCGCGCGCCGCAGCGGCAGCCCGCAGTATTTCTGCCGCGCGCGTTGGTATGCCACCACGTCCCAGTCGCGTAAGTCCTGTACGTGACTGCGGCAGACCGGATGGTGGCAGTGGTAGCGGTAGGCGACGGTGAACGGCGGTCGGCGCAGCAGGTCGTGCACCACCGGACGGAACAGGTCGGGCTCGGTGCGGCGCCAGGTGGCGGCGGACCAGCGTTCGGCCGGCGGTGCCACCGGGGTCCGGTTGACCCGTACGTAGCGCAGTTCGGCGACCCGGATCAGCGCCAGTGACTGGGCGTCGGGGTGCCGTGCCGCCGAGTCTTCCAGGTCGCACATGGACCATTCGGCGTGCCGGTGCAGGACCGCGGCGCGTCCGGGCCACCGCCGGGCTTCGTGACGGACCCGCAGGGTTGCGTCGTGGACTCGCCAACTCTCCGGGCGGGGATCGGCCGGGTCCGGCTTGGCGATGGCTGAGACGATGTCGTACCGCCGTACCGGCGCGGTCTGGCTGAGCGGGTGGGCGGGGATCTCGTCGAACCGGATCCAGCGCTGGGGGCCGTCGAGGCGTAGGCCGACGAGGGTGGTCATCGCGCCGTGTGTCGCGGACGGCACCGGCGGGGTGATGCCGGTGACCAGCACCTGCATCGGGGTCGTGTCGCTGTTTTTGCCTGGTGGTGGTTGGTGGTGCGGCGTCCGGTACAGCTCGCTCACGCACGCCTCCGGCCGAGGGGTAGCCATTGGTGATCGGGCGACTACTTATTGCAAACAGGGTCGCACGGGTGGCACCCCGGAATCCAGAGCCGATCTCGCGGACCGGGTTGGCGTGGTAGATTGTTGGGCGGTCGCCCAATACGAGCGTCCAGGGCAATCGCCCAACAGTCGCCGTTCCGGAGGTGAGACGTGACGCAGACCGCCGCCGAACGCGGCCGGCAGGTACGGGCCCGGCTGCGCGCCGCCGCCGTCGCGTTGATCGCCGAGCGCGGCTGGGCCGCCGTCAGCACCCGGCTCGTTGCCGACCGGGCCGGGGTCGCCCCCGGGCTGGTCCACTACCACTACGCCTCGGTGCGGGCGCTGCTGATCGAGGCGGCCACCGGCACGATGACCGACCTCGCCGGCGAGCTGGACACCCTGCTCACCGGGGCCGTGAGCCCCGAGGCCGGAGTACGGGCTCTGCTCGCCGCCCTCGACGGATACTCCGGCACCGACCCGACCTCGCTGCTGTTCGCCGAGGTGTACCTGGCCGCCGCCCGCGACGCCGAGCTGCGCCAGGTGCTGACCGGCATCCTCGACGGGCTGCGCGGCCGGATCGCCGACTGGCTGGCCGGCCACGGCGTCGCCGACCCGCCGGGCAGCGCCGCAGTGCTGGCCGCCGCCCTCGACGGCCTCATGCTGCACCGTCCACTGTCATCCGGCCTCACCTCGGACGCGGTCGCCGGACCGCTGATCCGCCTGGTCACCAACGACATCACCGACAGCTCAGCATGAGCACCACCGACAACGCCACGACGGAAGGGGACCGACAGTGAAGGCGGTCATCTGCGGCGCCGGGATCGCCGGGCTGGCCCTGGCCCACCGGCTGGACGCCGCCGGCTGGGCGGTGACCGTCCTCGAACAGGCGCCGGCGCCGCGTACCGAGGGCTACATGATCGACTTCTTCGGGCCGGGCTACGACGCGATCGAACGGATGCGGCTGCTGCCGCAACTGCACGAGTACGGCTACCAGGTCACCGCGCTGACCTACCGGGACGATCAGGGCCGCCGCCGGGCCAGCCTCAGCTACTCCCGGTTCGCCGGCATCGTCGACGGTCGGCTGGTCAGCATCATGCGTCCCGACCTGGAACGGATCCTGCGCGAGGCGCTGCCAGGCCGGGTCGCGCTGCGCTACGGCAGCCGGCTGGCCCGCATCGACCACCGCGCCGACCGGGTCGACGCCACCGCCGTCGACGGCACCGTCCACCGGGCCGACCTGCTGGTCGGTGCCGACGGCATCCACTCCACCGTCCGTCGGCTGACCTTCGGCGACGAACGGCACTACCTGCGCCACCTCGGCTTCCACACCGCCGCCTGGGTGTTCGACGACCCGGCGGCCCGCGACGCCATCGGCGACGAGTTCGCCCTCACCGACAGCACCCGGCGCCAGCTCGGCTGCTACGTGCTGCGCGACGGGCGGATCGCCGTCTTCGCCGTGCACCGGACCACCGACCCGCAGCTGCCGGCCGATCCCCGGTCGGCCCTGCGGCAGGAGTACGCCGGCCTCGGCTGGATCGCCCCGCGGGCGCTCGCCGCCTGTCCACCCGCCGACGACATCTACTACGACCAGGTCGCCCAGATCGAGATGCCGGCCTGGAGCCAGGGCCGGGTGGTCCTGGTCGGCGACGCCTGCCAGGCGGTGTCCCTGCTCGCCGGGCAGGGCGCCTCGCTGGCCGTCGCCGGGGCGCAGACCCTCGCCGCCGAGCTGACCCGGGCACTCGACCCCGCCGCCGGCGCCGACCCCGGCGTGCTGGCGATAGCGCTGCGCCGCTACGAGACCGCGATGCGGCCGGTCGTCACCGACAAACAGCAGGTGGCCCGGCGCGGGGTCCGCTGGTTCGTGCCGGAGCACCGGTGGTGGCTGCACGTACGGCGGGCCGCGTTGGCCGCCGCCGGGCTGCCCGGCATGGACCGGGTGATCGCCGGAGCCATGGTCGGCAAGTCCAACGCCTGACCCGGGCCAACGGTCGGCCGGGTCCAGTGCCTGACCTGGGTACGCTCGTAGCATGCCGACCCCGACCCCGCCGAGCTGGATGATCCGCGGCCGCGAGCTGCTGTTCGACCTGGCCATCGTCGCCGTCGTCGGTTCCGCGTGGGTGCTCGCCAACGGCCCGTACGGCCTGACCGGCAGCTGCCACCGCGATGGCGCTGGTGATCGGCATCGGGCTGGTGACAGCGTTCTCGGTCGGCGGGCACAGCGTCAAACGAGCGGTGGAGCGGGAGGTTGACGTCCGGATCGGAGCCGCCTTCCTGGTGCAGTCCGACCTGGACCCGGTGCCGCCCGAGCTGATCGACCGGCTTCGTGACCTACCGGAACTCGGCGTGGTGCTCGACGGCGCCGAGGTGTACGGCGCTCCGGGCGGTTTCGACGTGGCCGCCGGCCACCCCGACCTGCTGACCAAGGCGGAGCTGGCGGTGGCCGACGGGGACGTGCGGGACTTCGGGCCGGGCCGGGTGATCGACGTCACCGCCGCCTACCCCGACATCGACACCTGGCTGGTGCAGCTCGACCCGGCAGCCGGCGTCGGTGCCGAGGCCGCCCGCGAGGCGGTGGAGTCGATCGTCGTCAGCTATCCGTTCGTGGCGTTCGTCGATCGGGCGGCGTACGCCGAGGCGCGGACCAGTACCGTCGACACGGTGCTGCGGTTCGTGCTGGCGCTGCTGGCCCTGGCGATCCTCATCTCGCTGCTCGGTCTGGCCAACACCCTGACCCTGTCGGTGGTCGAACGGACCCGGGAGAACGCCTTACTGCGGGCCGTCGGTCTGACCCGGGGCCAGCTGCGCCGGATGCTCGCCACCGAGGCGGTGCTGACGGCGGTCAGCGGTACGGCGTGCGGCATCGCTATCGGGGTGGCCGGGGCGGCGAGCGCGCTCGCCGTGCTCAACAGCGCCGAGGACGACATCTTCCGGCTGGACCTGCCCTGGACGCAGCTCGGGGTCGTCGTCGCGGTGGCGGCGGTCGCCGCGCTGCTGCCGGCCCGCCGGGCGCTGCGTCAACCGGTCGTCGAGTCGCTGGCGGCCGACTAGGTCGGCAACTGTTGATCGCTGATTGCCAGATCAACGCTTTCCTGGATCGGGAACTGCCCGGAGTCGTTGCGGGGGCGCCTCCGGGCAGTCCGACAATAACAGATATCTATAGACAATCATTGATATCTAGACCAATGGGTGCGATAGTCGGGTGGAAGCGCCCGCACCCGTATGAGCGCCCAGGAACGGAGGATGTACCGTGCGTTCACGCAACCTCGATCAACGCGGTCGGCGATCCCGACCGGCCGCCCGCCAGCCTGTTCGAGCGCTTTTTCTGCTGCTCGCCCTGATGGCCGGCATGCTGCCGTTCACCGGCGCGGCGCAGGCTCACGGCACCATCGTCAACCCGGCGAGCCGCGCCTACCAGTGCTGGCAGGACTGGGGACACCAGCACATGAACCCGGCCATGCAGCAGCAGGACCCGATGTGCTGGCAGGCCTTCCAGGCCAACCCGGACACCATGTGGAACTGGATGAGCGCGCTGCGCGACGGGCTCGGCGGCAGCTTCCAGGGCCGCACCCCCGATGGTCAGCTGTGCAGCAACGCCCTCTCCCGGAACAACAGCCTGAACCAGCCCGGACAGTGGAAGAAGACCAACGTCGGTCGCAACTTCACGATCCAGTTGTACGACCAGGCCAGCCATGGCGCCGACTTCTTCCGGGTCTACGTGAGCAAGAACGGGTTCAACCCCGCTACCCAGCGGCTCGGGTGGGGAAACCTCGACTTCATCACCCAGACCGGCCGGTACGCGCCGGCACAGAACATCAGCTTCAACGTTTCGACCTCCGGTTACACCGGACACCACATTGTCTTCGTGATCTGGCAGGCGTCCCACCTCGACCAGGCCTACATGTGGTGCAGTGACGTGAACTTCGTCTGATCGGCAGAGCCGACGAACGACGGCACGGCTCGCCCACCTACCCGGGACCACCGCGTCCCGGGTCGGCGGTCCTGCACACTCGGGGGCTGTCCGGCTCCCGCCCGCACCGGTACGGTGTGCCGGGTCTGCCGACCCGGGGAGCGTGCACATGGCCGACATGTCAGCGGAGATCGCCGCCGAACAGGCGTACTTCGACGCCGCCGCCCGGGAACGCGACCGGCGGGTGGCCGCACTCGGCTCGCTGGCCCGCAGCGGGGCCGACCGGGCCACCGCCGCCCGACTGCGCCACCACGCCGAAGCCGTCACCCGGGCTCTCGGCGGCGCCGCCGACGCGGTCGCGTTCGGCCGCATCGACGACGAGTCCGGCGAGGCGTACTACCTCGGGCGGCACCTGATCGGCTCGCCCGACGGCGGCGACCCGCTGGTGATCAACTGGCAGTCGCCGGCCGCGGCCCGCTACTTCACCGCCAGCCCCGACGAGCCCCAGGGCCTGGCGCGCAAACGCGGATTCCAGTGCACCGGCAACGTCATCGACCACCTCGACGACGTCCTGTTCGCCGGGATCGCCGCCGGGATCGCGGGCGGGTCGACCGATGGGTCGGGTCGGGCCGGCGTCGACGCGCAGCTGCTCACCGAGCTGGCCCGGGGCCGCACCGGCACCCTGCGCGACATCGTCGCCACCATCCAGGCCGCCCAGTACGAACTGATCCGTGCCCCGCTGCAGCAGGTCCTGGTGATCGAGGGCGGCCCGGGCACCGGCAAGACCGCCATCGCCCTGCACCGGGTCTCCTGGCTGTTGTTCCAGCACTCCGAGCTGACCGCCGACGACGTACTCGTGGTCGGCCCGCACCCGACGTTCATGCGCTACATCGGCCAGGTGCTGCCCGGGCTCGGCGACGCCGAGGTCGAGCTGCGCGACATCAGCCGGCTCGCCCCGACGGTACGGCGTGGCCGGGCCGAGCCGGCGGCGGTGGCCCGGATCAAGGGCGACGCCCGGATGGCCGGCCTGCTCGACCGGGCGCTGCGCAACCGGATCGGCACCCCGGACCCGGCGGAGCGGCTGCTGCTGGGCAGCCGGTTCGTCACCCTGCCCGGCGAGCAGGTGCAGCAGGCACTCGACGCCGCCGCCGCGGCCGACCTGCCGTACAACGGTCGCCGTCAGCTGTTCCGTGACCGGCTCGCCGACCTGGTCCAGGACCGGTCAGGCGTCGACCCGCGCGGCGAACCGGCGCTGGCCAACCTGGTCGAGCGGCTCTGGCCGCAGCAGAGCCCGGCGGCGTTCCTGCGCGGCCTGCTGGCGTCCCGGCCCCGGCTGCGCACCGCCGCCGGCCCGGCGGCTGCCGCCACTGGCTCGGCCGCCGACGGGCTGACCGCCGACGAGTTGGCGCTGCTGCACCGGCGCGGCGCCGACCGGATCTCCGAGGAGATCTGGTCCGCCGCCGACCTGCCGCTGCTCGACGAGCTGGACCAGCTGATCGACGGCGGGCCGTCGCGCCGGTACGGGCACGTGGTGGTAGACGAGGCGCAGGACCTGTCACCGATGCAGTTGCGGGCGGTGGCCCGGCGCAGCCGCACCGGCTCGTGCACGGTCGTCGGCGACCTGGCCCAGTCGACCGGCGGTTGGGCCCGGGACAGCTGGGACGAGGTGACCCGGCATCTGCCGTCGACCTGCCCGGTGCGGGTCGCGCCGCTGCGGTACGGCTACCGGGTGCCCCGCCAGGCGTACCAGTTCGCCGCCCGGCTGCTGAAGGTCGCCGCGCCCGGCGTGACACCACCGGAGGTGGTCCGGGACGGTCCGGCTGAACCCGGCGTGCATCGGGTCGGGCTCACCGATCGGGCCGGTCGGGTCGTCGCGGTGGCCGGCGAGCACGCCGCGCGGGGCGCGTTCGTCGGCGTCGTCTGCCCGCCGCGCTGCCGCCGCGAGGTCGAGGCGGCGCTCGCCGACAACGAGATCGCCTGGAGCAGCGCCCAGCAGGGCGATCTCGGCGCGGCGATCAATCTGGTCAGCCCGGCCGAGGCGAAAGGCCTGGAGTTCGACGCCGTGGTGGTCGTCGAGCCGGAGCAGATTGTCGCCGACGACGAACGCGGCCACCGGATGCTGTACGTCGCGTTGACCCGCACCACCGGCCACCTGGACGTGGTCTGCGTCGGCGACCCCCTGCCGCTGAACACGCCGTACCGCCCGGATCCGGGTTCGGCCGACGACCAGTCCGAATTCACCGAACGGTCCACCCGGCTGCTCGCCGAGCACCTGGCCGGTCAGTTGCGCGCCGGCGCGCCGGCCGCACACTGGGCGGAAGTCATCGACGAGGTACGCCGCCAGCTCGGCGACTGACCATCCGCAACCGACTTGCCACAGTGCGGAGCTAGTGACCGGGCGGTGCTGCGCTGTCGTCAGGAGCTGCTGGCGGGGCGGCTGAGCACCGCCGAGGTGAGCCGCCGGCCGACGGTCGCCTGGACGATGTTCTGCTGGATGACGGACTTGGCGGCCCGGCTCGGCAACGCCACCCCGAGTTCGGTGGCCAGGGCCCGTAGCTCGGCGACCTTCAGCCCGAGATCGTCGAGGTAGCGTCCGGCGGCCACCCGGTCGTCGATCGCCGCCAGGTCGGCGCGGATCCGGTCGCTGTCGACGACGACCGCCGGCTTCGCCGCCTTGACGGCCCGGCTCCGGCGGGTCGGTGCCGGTGCCGGTGCCGCAGGCTGCTGTGGCCCGGCGGTGGCGGTGGCGGTGGCGACCGTCAGCTGCGCGGTGCCGTCGGCGAGTGCGGCCAGTTGCTCCGGCGGCAGGGTACGGAGGAAGTCCGCGACCCGGATCAGGACGGCGTGGGACAGGTCGGCGGCGCTGGTCACAGGACTCTCCTACGGGCGGATCTTGGCGAGGAACTCGCTGGCGAGCTGTTGCAACTCGTACTGGACGTTGACGTTCGCGTCCGGCATCAGGACCGCGGGCAGGCCGTGCTCACCGGCGGAGGCGAACACCGTCTTGTTGTCGCGGATCATCTGCTGGAAGCGCGGGATCTCGATGGTCGCAGGATGGCCGATGAAGTTGCGCAGCGCCAGCAGCGGCCCGTGCCCGGTGTACTGGACCATCGTGAAGACGATGCCGAGGATCTCCGGGCTGATCTGGTCGGCCCGGCCCGCCGCGACCCGGTTGTAGTCGGTCACCAGCTCGGAGACCTTCTTGCGCAGGTAGTCGATGCCGAGCGTGGACAGGTAGTCCGGCCGGGCCGGGATCAGGATGTGGTCGCTGGCGACCACCCCGGTGCGGGTGACCATGGTGAAGTTCGGCGGGCAGTCGACCAGGACGACCTGGTAGTCGGTGAACGCTGGTGCGGCGAGCGCATCGGCGAGCGCCCGGTGCAGGGACAGGAAGCGCGGGCTGCCGTGCTGGAACCGAGATCCGCCCAGGCTGGCGGCGAAGTCGAGGTCGGCGTCGGTGAGCATCAGATGGGACGGCACCAGGTCGAGCCGACCTTCGCTGTGCTGACCGATCACCTCGTTGACGGTGGGCGGGGTGAGCACGTAAGGGTCCAGTGGTGCGGCCCCGCCCCGGTCCAGCACGTCACCGAACCACTGCAGGATGGTCCGTTCGTCGGCCAGCTCCCGTTCCCACATTGTCGGTTCGACGAAGGAGAAGGTCAGGCTGGCCTGCGGGTCCAGGTCGATCAGCAGCACCCGGTGCCCGCGGTACGCGAGTTCAGCCCCGATGTTGGCAGTGAGGGTGGTCTTCCCGACGCCACCTTTGTAGTTGATGACGGACACCACGGTCATCGGCCGCTCCGCACACGCATGGTCAGCAGCATGCCACGCGGACGCCATCGCCCGACCCCGCCGGCCGGAATGATCCGGCGGGCGGCGTCGTTGTGCATGGTCGCGCCACGCAATCCGGCCCGCGGCTCAGGCCGCCGGCCGCCGGTCACCAGGCACAGGCCCGTAGCCGTCAGGCACCGGCCGGGCGGCCCGGCGGGTGGGCCCGGTCGGGAATCGTCGACGGGCCGGCGTGGTTGTACATGGTCACGGCGCGCAGCAGCGCACCCGCGCCACCGCGTCTGACCCCCGTACCACCCGGATGACCGTTTACCGCGCACCCGCCCGCTGTGCCGGGTGTGCCCCCTCGGCAAACGGAAGGTGGACCCCCATGACCACGATCATCACCCGTACCCTGCGTACCAGCCTGCGCACCACCGCCCTCGGCATCGCCGGGCTCACCCTCGCCGGCGGCGCGGTCGCCGCCCCCGCCCTGGCCGCCGACCACGCCCCCACCGCCCTGACCGCACCCGCGGCCGCCGCGAGCAGCGACAGCGTCGACACCGACAAGCTCACCCCGCACGGCGTGCAGGGCGAACAGTCCCGCATCAGCCTGTCCGGCGAGCAGACCGACAACGTCAAGGGCATCATCGCCGCCACGAAGAAGGCCGGCATGCACGAGCGGGCCGCCGTGGTCGCCATCGCCACCGCCCTGCAGGAGTCAAAGCTGGAGAACCTGGGCCACCTCGGTGACCGCAACGACCACGACTCGCAGGGCCTGTTCCAGCAGCGCCCGTCGTCGGGCTGGGGCACCGTCGAGCAGATCACCGACGTGGAGTACTCCACCACCGCGTTCCTGAACGGGCTCAAGGCCGTCGACGGCTGGCAGGACATGCCGCTGACCCAGGCCGCGCAGACCGTCCAGGTGTCGGCGTACCCGGACCACTACGCGCAGTGGGAGACCCAGGCCGCCGAACTCGTCGCCCAGCACTGGAACAGCTGACCCGAAACACCCCAAGCTCAGCGCGAAGGGCCGGACCCCGTACCCCGGGGTCCGGCCCTTTGACGTATGCCCCGGCCGGGTCAGCCGGGGCCGACCCCACCACCGGTGAACGGGTCCGGCAGGTTCCGCCAGCCGGCCTCGCCGTCAGCGAGTTCGGCGTCGGTGAGCAGGCAGGCCGCCAGCCGGCGGTGCAGGTCGACCGGATCGAAGTCGACGCCTACGAAGACCAGGTTGCTGTGCCGGTCGCCGTAGTACGGGTCCCAGTCCAGCGCGGCGGCCAGCCGGCGCTGCGGGCTGGCCTGCTCCCACTGCTCGTCCGGCAGGTCGACCAGCCACCGGCCGAGGGTGCGCAGGGTGAGTCCGCCGCCGGCGCACTCCCAGCCGATCACCGCCTCCGGCCGGTTGGCCAGCCAGAGGTGCCCACGGGACCGCAGCGGACCCGCCGTGACGTCGGCCAACGCGGCGTACAGCCGGGCGGGGTGCAGCGGGCGGCGGGCCCGGAACACCGCGGAGACGACGCCGCAGTCGGCGACCGGCTCGTGCACCCCGATCAGGTGACCCTCGACGCCACGGTCCAGGACCGTCGGCGTTTCCGGCCGGTGCCGGTCGGTGTGCCGCAGTTGGCCGGCGAGCCGGGTGGCGTCGATCGTCGGCTGGTCGCCGGCCCGTAGGTGCACCGCCCACGGGGCCATCCGGGACAGCAGCACACCAAGCCGGTGCGTCTCGAAGGCCTGGTCAATCGACCCGCCCCACAGCACGACCGTGTCGGCGTACTCAATCTGCCGGGCAATCACGTCGGCAAGCCGACGGCGGTCGCCGGGGGCGGCGGCGATGCCGAGTTGACCGAGGTCGTCGGTGCTGGCCAGGCCGTCGAGCAGGTGGTCGGCGGCGACGACCGTGACGTACGAGTCGAACCGGACCAGGTCGCAGACCGTTCGCCCGGCCACCCGGCCGTGCGCGCAGGCGGCGGCGAGCGTCTCCGGTTCGACCACTTCGGGCAGGACCAGCACGATGTCCCGGCCGGGTCGGGCGGCGGCGAGCCGGGCCAACGTGGTCGGCGCGTCCGCCCGCAGGGTGCAGCAGACGCAGCCGTCGACGAGGTCGAGGCGGACGTCTTCGACCGGGCCGGTGCCGTCGCGGAGCACCCGGTGCGGGGCACCGTCGTGTGCCGGGCCGACGTCGTAGCGGACGACGAGCAGGGCCGGGTCGGCGGCGAGCAGGGTCCGGGCGACGGCCATCGTGGCGGCGGGCCAGAAACCGGACAGTACGGTGACCGCCGGGCGGGTGGTGGCGGCCCGGTGGGTGGTACGGCCGACCGGAGCTGACGGTGACGGCATGCACGCCCCCTCGACTGAAATGAAAACCGTTGTCATTATAACCGGATGGACGCCACCCTTCGAGCCCACCTCATGGATCTGCTGGAGCACCTGGCCGGCGAGCAGGTGCTGACCGGTGCCGACCGCCGCCCGGTCGCGGGACCGCCGGCCGGCCATCCCGTCGGGCACCCCGCACTACGGATCTACCCGGAGGCCAGGATGGTGCTGCTCGGAGCCGACGAGATCCAACTGACCCGTCGCGAGTTCGATCTGCTGCACTGCTTCGCCAGCCACCCTCGGCAGGTGTTCACCCGGGCCCAGCTGCTCGACCGGGTCTGCGGGCACCGCCGGTCCGGGCCGCGCAGTATCGATGTGCACATCCGCCGGTTGCGAGCCAAGCTCGGCGACGACCTCCCGGTGGTGCGAACCGTCCACGGAGTGGGATACCGCCTGGACGGCGCTTTACCGGTCACCGTCGCCCGGCTGGCCGGCGCCGACGACGCGATCGGCAGCCACATCGGCGACAGTCGGGTAACGTGGAGATTTGACTGATTGGTGGATGTCCGGCACGGTGGGCGGGTAGACGGCCGCTGACCGACCCAGTCCCTGGAGCTTCCGCCGCCCGCCCTGACCGCCCGCCGCGCACTGTCCGCCGCGCCGTCAGCCCCAAACCCGACATTGCCGCTGAGCCGCCTCGCCGCGTGAGCCATCACCTGTTTCCGGTAGTTCCGAAATCCGATCAAGGAGTTGTCATGCTGACCATGACCGACAACGCGGTCTTCGTGATTCGCGAGATCACCACTCAGCAGCAGGCACCGGAGAGCGCCGGCCTGCGGATCTCGGCCGACCCGACCGCCGGGTCGCTCACCCTGACCGTCGCCGAGCAGCCGATCGCGGGCGACCAGGTGGTGGATTCGTCCGGTGCCCGTGTCTTCCTCGACGCCGAGGCGGCCAACCTGCTGCAGGACAAGTCACTCGACGCCGCAGTGGACGACGACGGCGGCGTGCGCTTCGGGATCGCCGAGCAGCCAGCCGGCTGAGCGAACAGGACGTCGCAGAGCCGTTGGCGGGCACCGTACCGACGGGTGTCCGCCAGCGGCTGACCGGCCGCGATGGAAGGTCCACCCGGTCAGGTCCCTTGTAAACTCGCCGACAGCCTGCCTTGCGGTATCCGTCACGGACGATAGATTCCGCCGGTGGCAGCAGACAGACCTGGCGGGGCGCGTCGTTGGGCCGTCGTCGCCGGGGTCCTGACAATCACCGTCGAGGCGGGGTGGCTGCTGGCCGGCGGCCCAGCCGCTGCACTGGTCAGCGACCTCGGCGCAATCACCGTCGCCAGTTGCGCCGCCACCGCCTGTGGGATCGCTGCCCGCCGCCACCCACCGCAGCTTCGCCGATTCTGGGTGCTGCTGGCGACGACCATGACCCTTGCCGCCATCGGCCGGGTCGTCTGGACCGTCGGCCGGCTCACCGCCAACGCACTGCCACACACCCCACTGATCGGCCTGATCTTCTTCGCCGGCCTCGTCACCGGAACCGCCGCGCTGCTCAGCGCGGTCTCCGCACCGCGTAGCGCGGTCGGCCGGGCCCGGGTGCTGCTGGACGGGGTGATCGTCGGGCTGGCGCTGCTCCCGGTCGCCTGGGTGGTCGTGTACCGGGACATGGCCAGCGCAGAACTGGACGGTACGGCGACGGCGCTCGGCATGTTCTACCCGATGCTGGACCTGATCCAGCTTGTCGTCCTGATCTCGGTCGCCGGACCGGCTCGACCGCTGTGGCCGGCGCTGACCCTGCTCGGAGTCAGCCTCGCGGTGCGGGCCGGGGCGGACGCCGTCTACGTTTCGATGATCGCCCAGGGCACCTACCAGCCCGGTCACCCGGTGGACGTCTGCTGGCCGCTCAGCTACCTGCTGGTCGCGCTGGCCAGCCGGCACCCGCCCCCAGCCGACCTCGATCAAACCGACGAGACCGCCGAGCCGCCGCCGCTGCCGTGGTGGCGGGTCGCGCTGCCGTACCTGACTGTCGGCGCGGCGATCGCAGCGGTCCTCACCGCCGGCGAACCGTCGTCGGTGATCTATGCCAGCGGTGTCGCGCTGCTCGCCGCGCTGGCCGTCCGGCAGGCCCTGGCCGCGAACGAGAACCGCCGGCTCGCCGCCCGGCTGCGCCGGCTCGCCTATACCGACCAGTTGACCAGGCTGCCGAACCGGCTGCTGTTCACCCGCCAGCTGCGGCAGTCGATCGCGGCACTGACCGAGCCGGGCCGCGTCGCCGTCCTGCTGCTCGACCTCGACGGGTTCAAACAGGTCAACGACCGGTTCGGTCACGCCACCGGGGACGCGATGCTCAGCGAGGTGGCGGCCCGGATGCGGTCCGCCGTTGGCGACGCGGGGCTGCTCGCCCGGCTCGGCGGCGACGAGTTCGCCGTCCTGCTCGACCCGGCCCGGGACCCGGCCGGGCTGGCCGACCGGCTGCTCGCGGTGCTCGCCGACGGCACAGTCACCTCGGCGAGCATCGGCATCGCCGAGTACGGGCCGCACCACAACGGCGACGCCGATCTGCTGCGCGACGCCGACATCGCAATGTACGCGGCGAAGGCAGCCGGCAAGTCCGCGTACCGGTTCTGTACGCCGCAGCTGCGCAGGGCGGCGGTCGACCGGGCCGAACTGATCGCCGACCTGCGTCGGGCGGTCGACGACGGCGGCCAGTTCGAGCTGGCGTACCAGCCGATCGTCGATGTCGGCACCGGTCGGATCGGCGGCGCGGAAGCGCTGGTGCGGTGGCGGCACCCCCGGCTCGGGCTGCTCAGCCCCGCCCGGTTCCTGCCGCTGGCCGAGGAGACCGGTCTGGTGCTGCCGCTGGACCGGTGGGTGCTCGCCACTGCCTGCCACGACGCGGCCGCCTGGCAGCAGCTGGCGCCCGGCACCACGGTGGCGGTCAACCTGGCGCCGGCCCAGCTGCGCCGCCCGGATCTGATCGCCATGGTGGCCGGGGCAGTGTCGGTGGCCGGGCTGGCCGCCCCCCGGCTGACCCTGGAGCTGACCGAGACGGCACTGATCGACAGCACCGACGAGGTGCTGTCCCGACTCGCCCAGCTGCGTGAACTCGACGTACGGATCTCGATCGACGACTTCGGCACCGGCTATTCGTCGCTGAGTTACCTGCACCGCCTGCCGGCCACCGACCTGAAGATCGACCGGTCTTTCGTGGACCGGCTCGACTCGCCCGACCCGAAGGCCTACGCCACGGTCGAGATGGTCACCCGGCTGGCCGACGCGTTCGGGCTGGTGGTGGTCGCCGAAGGGGTGGAGACCGAGATGCAGCACGGTGCGGTCGCGGCGATCGGCTGCCAGCGGGCGCAGGGCTACCGGTATGGCCGGCCGCAGCCGGTGGCCCAGCTCCGTGAGCTGATCATCGCACGGTGACTGGAACTTCCACATGCGAGCATGGTCATGTTGATCTGCCGTGGTTATGCTGGCAAGCCGTCGAATACGCCCGATCCGTGAGGGATACTACAGATGGTCGATGAATCCAATGGCGGCTCGCGCCCGGTGCCCAAGTTGGACACCTCGGTGCCGCAGACGGCCCGGATCTGGAATCACTGGCTGGGCGGCAAGGACAACTACGCCGTCGACCGCGAGGTCGCTGACCAGATCAGGGCGGCGTTCCCGCAGATCGTGGAAAATGCCCGGCTCTCCCGGGGCTTCTTGGTCCGGTCGGTGCGCTACCTGACCGGGCAGGTCGGGATCCGGCAGTTCCTGGACATCGGCACCGGCCTGCCGACCGCCGACAACACCCACGAGGTGGCCCAGGCGGTGGCTCCGGAGACCCGGATCGTCTACGTCGACAACGACCCGCTGGTCCTGGCGCACGCCCGGGCGTTGCTGACCAGCACGCCGCAAGGCGTGACCGACTACGTCGACGCCGACCTGCGCGACCCCGCGTCGATCCTGCGCGAAGCCGGCCGTACCCTCGATTTCAGCCAGCCGATCGGTCTGATGCTGATGGGCATCCTCGGGCACATCGCCTCCGACGACGAGGCCCGCGACATCGTGCGCAGCCTGCTCGATGTCCTGCCGTCCGGCAGCCACCTCGCGCTCTACGACGGTGGCGACACCAGCCCCGGGGTGGTCGAGGCCGCCCGGATCTGGAACCAGTCCGCGAACCCGCAGTACCATCTGCGCAGCCCGGATCGGATCGAACGGTTCTTCGACGGGCTCACTCTGGTGGAGCCGGGGGTGGTGTCGGTGACCCGGTGGCGGCCGGAGCCGGAGCAGGCACACGCGCCCGCCATCGACCAGTACTGCGGCGTCGGCCGTAAGCCGTGAGCCGATGAGCGTCGTCGGGCACCGGGAGTACGCCGCCGGCGGACCGACGGTCCGCCGGATGCAGCTCGGTGCTCGGCTGCGCCGACTACGCGAGGCCAAGGGGATCAGCCGGGAGGACGCCGGCTGGACCATCCGGGCCTCCGAGTCGAAGATCAGTCGGATGGAGCTGGGCCGGGTCGGGTTCAAGGAACGCGACGTGGACGACCTGCTCACCCTTTACGGTGTAACCGACCACCTGGAACGCGACGAGCTGATCACCCTCGCCCGGGAGACCAACCAGCCAGGCTGGTGGCATCCGTACGGCGACCTGCTGCCCACCTGGTTCCAGTACTACCTGGACCTGGAGTCGGCGGCCAGCCTGATCCGCACCTACGAGATCCAGTTCGTGCCGGGGCTGCTGCAGACCGAGGAGTACGCCCGCGCGGTCATCGACATCGGGTTCAGCGAGTCCGGTGTCCGTGAGGTGGACCGCCGGGTCGAGCTGCGGATGGCTCGCAAGCGGGTGCTGGACCGGGCCGACGCACCCCGCGTCTGGGCGGTGATCGACGAGGCGGTGCTGTGCCGGCCGATCGGCGGAGCGCGGGTGCTGCGCGGGCAGATCGAGGCGCTCGCCGAGGCGAGCGAGCAGCCGGGCGTACGGCTGCAGGTGGTCCGGTTCCGCAGCGGCGGGCACGCGGCAGCCGGCGGGGCCTTCAGCATCCTGCGCTTCCCGGAGCAGGAGCTACCCGACGTGGTCTACCTGGAGCACCTGACCAGCGCGCTCTACCTGGACAAGCGGGAGGAGGTCGACCGGTACGCGGCCGCCGTCGGGCGGCTTTTCATCGAGGCCGACCCGCCGGACCGGAGTCGGGACGTGCTGCACCGCGCGTTGCGCGACCTGTGACGGTGACCGGCCGCCCGAACCGGACCGGCACGCCGGGGGAGTAGAGGACGCTCACCGGCGGGCCCTCCGGTGCCGGCAGCCCGCCGGCGGTGACCAGGTCGTCGGCCAGGTCGACCAGCTCAGCCCGGTGCAAAGGCCACTGTGGGCGCGGTCCAGCCGCATCCGCGACCACAGGTACGGCAGCCGCAGGATGGCCATCGCCACCAGCACCGGCAGCAGCCGGGCCGCGTCCAGGGACCGGAACACCACCCCGCGCCGGCCGGCGTCGTCGACCGAGTAGAGCCGTACGTTCGTTTCGCAGAAGGTGCCCAGGTACGGGATGCCCGGACCGGGACCCAGACCGACGCCGACCATCCGGAACCCGATCAGCCCGACATAGCTGGTGCCGTAGAGGGTGTCCGGGCGGGTGCCCGGCGGCAGCAGCGGAGCGACCACCGCCGGGTCCACCGGCCAGTGCAGGAACGCCAGATCGTGCCAGCCCTGCACCAGGACCGGCCGGCGGACCGGGCGCGGTGCGGTGACGGTGACCGGCTCCGGCGGCGGCATCTCGGTACGGCTCATACGATCATCCTGACAGCCCAGCACACCCGTCTCCGCAGCCGACTGCGGCGAACCTGAGGAGCCGTACACATGGCACGTGCCATCGCGACGAACACCCGCGTCGACCGGGCCGGCCTGGTCGATTTTCTGCGGACCCGGCACCGGGCGGTCCTGATCACCACCCGCGCCGACGGCCGCCCGCAGGCGTCCCCGGTCACCTGCGGGGTCGACGCCGACGGCCGGCTGCTGGTCGCCACCTACCCGGACCGGGCGAAAACGGTCAACATCCGCCGTGACCCGACGGTGTCCGCCTGTGTCGTCTCCGACGACTGGAACGGACCGTGGGTGCAGCTCGACGGGGTGGCAGCGGTGATCGACATGCCGGACGCGCTGGACGGGCTCGTCGACTACTACCGCTGCGTCGCCGGCGAGCATCCGGACTGGGACGAGTACCGCGCGGCGATGCGCCGGCAGGACAAGTCGTTGATCCGGATGGTCGTGGACCGCTGGGGGCCGATCGCCACCGGCGGCTTTCCGCCGCACCTCGCCGACGACTGACAGCGCACCGGTCCGGTCACTCGGAAGGTCCGGTCACTCGGAAGGTCCGGTCACTCGGACGGCTCGGGGAGGTCGCAGTCGATCTTCGGGTTGACGCCAATGTAGTTCAACGGTCCGGCGATCACCGTCACGACCGTGGTGCCGGCATGGGCACAGTTGGTGTCGTCGCGTTCGAAGTAGCCGCGTTGCACCGCCGCGACCACCCCGATCACCAGCCAGATGAGCACGATCACGCCGGATATCGAACCGCCACGCATCACTGCCTCCTCAACTCGTCGACGCCGTACCGGCCCCGCCGCACCTGCTGGTGGTGGGATCCGGCCGGCGGATGGGCAACCTGGTACCCAGTGACGTCGCTGAGGTAACCGTCCTCACGGCCCGGCCCGGCGCCAGAACTGCCGCCCGCCGGCGCAGCGCCGAGCCAGCACCGACCCGGCGAGCAGGCCGACCGCCGTACCGCTCGGTCGCGCCCGGACCGACGACCACCCGGCCACCGCCGAACGGACCAGGCGATGTCACGGCGCCGGCTGCTGTCCCGGCTGGAGCTGAACAACCGGGTGCAGATCGCCGTACTGGTGCACGACGCCGACCTGACCTGAGTACGGGGTCGGCGGTCACGCGTCGAGGACCCGGCCGGCGAGGTCACCCCGGTCGAAGGAGACGAACACATCGCCGAGCCGGTCCAGCAGGTACCGCCGTTCGTCGGCGGTGAGACCACCGACGAAGTCCTGCACCGTCTCGGCGATCACCGCGGTCTGCTGGTCGCCGCCACCGGTCAGCTTCGCGGCGACCTGTTCGAAGGTGTCGTCGAGCAGCGACGTCAACGCGTCCGGGTGGTGCATGAACCAGTAGGACCGAGCGGTCGCCGGGTCGGTGAGCACCTTGTCCCGCAGGTAGCCCATCTGCTCCTGCTCCAACTGCTGCCGCAGCCGCTGCATCCGCAGCTCCCGGGTGAGCTTGTCGACCGTCTGCGTGTCCTGCTCGGCCTGGGCGTCCACCGCCAGTCTGACCGTGCAGCCCAGGAGCCGCAGGTGCGAGGCGGTCAGATCCATCTGCGGCAGCCGGGTGTTCAGCTCGGCCTCCAGCATGGTCCGCTCGGTGACCCTGCGCGGGGCGGCGATCCGGCGGGCCGCGTCCAGCATGCACCAGCGGACAGTGGCGGCGGCCCGGTCATGCTGGCGCAGCGGCTGCCACGCAGTGGCGAACGTGGCGACGAACTCGGTGCCGGACAGCGCTGCCGGTAGCCGGTCGGTGAACTCGTCCTGGTCCGGACCGGGCAGCACCGGTACGGGGCTGCTACGGAACACGTCGAAGAAACCGGGCATCACAACTCCTCGGCGGCACTGGAGAGCAGAGACGGCAGTAGCGGTGCGGGCCGTGGGCGGGCCGCGATCGGGTTCGCACGGCGCAGCTGGTCGACGAGGTGCCGGCGGAGTTCCGCCTGACGCGCCGGGTCGTCGGTGGCCGGCCAGGCGGTCAGCAGCGCGCGCAGCCGGGCCACCCGCCGGGCGGCGGCGGGACCGGCGGTGACGGTGCGGCCGAGGACGTGGGTGAGCGCGTCGACCAGCCCGGGGTCGGCCGCCGCGTCGTCGAACCACCGGTGCAGCAGAGCTTCGACGCTGCCCGGCAGCTGCCGGACGTCCAGCACGCGGCCCAGCGCCACCCCGATCGCGTCCTGGACCACCGGGGTGGCCACGACGAGTTCGGCGAGCACCCGGTCGGGCTGCCGGACCGGCGCCTGTGGCCCGGTGGGCTGGTCGGCTGGTCCGTGCGCCGGGTCGACTGGGCCGTGCGCTGGGCCGTCGCCGGCCCGAGGCTGCTCCGGCCGGCCGAGTAGATTCAGCGCGACGGCGGCGAGCGCGGCCCGCCGCGGCTGGTCGTCGGCCAGCCAGTGCGCCAACCGCAGCAGCACCGGCTGGCGCAGCGCCGGCCGCCGCCACAGTGCCGCCAGCGCGGTGAGTACCGCCTCGTCGACCTCGGCGATGTCGTGCCGGGCCAGGTGGCCCAGCCGGACCATCGCCTGTTCGACGTAGAAGTCGGCGAACTCGCCACCGCAGACCTCGGCCACCGCGATCAGCACGGCCGGGTTGCTGCTGCCCTGCGCCCAGCGGTAGAGCTGCTGGCGGACGGCGGCACCGATCTCCGGGCTGAGCGCGGCGATGCCCAGCACGTGTACCAGCGCCCCGCGCAGCCCGGCGCGCCGGCTCCAGGCCGGTGCCACCTGGCTGAGAATCTCGGGGGTACGCCGCCGGAGCGCGGTGTGCAGCACCAGTTCGGCGCTGCGGGTGGCCAACGCACGGTCGACGGGACCGCGCCGCTGTCCGCCCCGCAGCGGCAGCTCGGACACCCACCGCCACAGTTCGCGCTGGAACGTGTCGGCCCGGTCGGTGATGACGAAATCGAGCACCGCCTCGGCGTACCGGGCCCGGCGGTAGCGGACCGTGTGATCGTCGTCGAGGTACGCGTCGACGGTCTCGACCAGGGTACGGACGCCAGCGTGCCCGAGGCTGGCCGGTGGTGCGTCGGTGCCGGCGAGCCGGGCGTCGAGCGCCTCGGCGGCACTGAGCACCCGTCCCGCCGGGGCACCCTCCAACGCTGCGGCGGCGACCAGGAACGCCCGGTGGCGTGGGTCGGGATGGTGGTGGAACCAGGCGGTCAGCTCCACCTCCCAGTTGCGGTACGCCGAGACCAGCGCCTCGACCAGTTGCCGGCCGGCGTCGGTTCCGGCGGTGACCGGCGGGCCGGCCGGCCCAGGCTGGGCGGTCAGCACGTCGGCGGCGAGCTGGGCCAGCCGGACCGCTTCGGCGGGTGACGCGTCAACCAACAGCTCGGCGATCTGCGGCTGACCGGTCAGCCAGTCGAGCGCCAGATCCGGCCGAAGCTGATGCAGCCGCCGGCCGAGGACCAGATCGGCGGGTGGTGCCGCCACGTGCAGCACCGGGCCGTCGCGTACCGCGCCGAGCTGCTCCCAGGTCGTACCGGTGACGGTGACCGCGATGGCCGAACCCCGCCGGGCCAGGCTGTCGCAGTAGGCAGCGATGTCCCGGGCAAAGCCGTACCGGATGTGCGGGGCGTGTTCGGGCAGTTCGAGCAGGTACGCGTAGCCCGGCGCGACCGGCAGCTCCGCGATGGTCAGCTGTTCGCCACGGGCAGGGTCGAAAGTCGGCCGGATCTCCCGCAGCCGTAGCCCGGTGCCGTGCAGCAGCCGCAGCGCGGCCGTGTACCGCCCGGTCCCGGGGCCGCCGACCAGGATCACTCCGCCGTCCCGACGCATCCGGGCGACCGCGGTCTCGGCGGTCAGCCGGTCGCCTGCGACGGTGCGGTAGCCCGGGTCGACGAATCCGGCCAGCCGGTCCCGCACGTACTCGGCACTGAGCTCGTGGTAGTCCCGTACCCGCTGGACGTACTGGTGCAGACCGCCGTAGACGACATTGGCGACCTGCCCGTCGTTGTGGTCGACGGTCACGGCGGCACCGGTGCCGCCGGCTGGCAGGTCGGTACCGCCGCCGTCGAGCTCGTCCAGCGCGTCGAGGTCATCGAGGTCAGCCAGCTCCGGTAGGTCCCGGTCGGCGAGCTCCGGTAGGTCCTGGTCGGCCGGCTCCGGCCGGTCGGGCTCGGCGAGTTCCGGCAGGTTCCGGTCGGTACGGATCATCCGTGACGTCCGCCCCGGGACTGCCACATCCCACCGTTGACCTGGTTGGCCGCCTGCCCGGAGTTGCTGCGGATTCGCAGCTCGCCGGTCTGCGCGGGCTGTCGACCGCCGGCGTTGCCGGTGGGTGCGCGTTCGCTGTCCGGTGCCGCCGGGCCGCCCGCTGACTCGGGCACCGTCGGCTGCGGGGCGAACCGTGGCACCGCCAGCAGACTGCCGGACGGCTCCGGCACGTACAGCCAGGCCTGCTGGCTGAAGCTCTTGCCCGGCACGGTCGCCGAGACCTCGATGAAGTGGTCCGGATGCCGGCTGGTGTAGCCGGCCCGGACGACGTCGGTGAAGACCCGGTCGGACAGGATCGCCGCGACGTGGGTGATCGTCGGCTGGGCCGAGTCGAGCATGATCCGGACCGCGTCGGAGTCGAGTAGCCGGTGCGTCTCGTTGCGGGCGGTGCCGTTGCCGGCCCGCTCCGGCCGGTCCGGATCGACCGGCAGCGGCCCGACGTGCAGGCTGGCACGCAGCCGGATGACCGGCTGGCCGCGCGAGACACCGGCGTTGTATTCGGCCAGCACGTGCTGCAGCACCGCCAGGAACGGGTGCACCAGGGCGGGGAGCAGCCGGGTCGGTACGCCGATCGCGAGCCCGTCGCCGCTGTCGCCGTAGAACAGCGGGTCCTGCCAGGCTTCGCCGATCGCCGCCGCGTCGAAGGCCTGCTGGACCAATTGGGGAATGAGCTGGTTGATGTCCTGATGGGTGCCGCCGGGCTCGGCGGTGAAACCTTTGGCGTCGACGGCGAGGATGCCGGTGTATGGCGGCAACTCCCGGGTCACGGTGAATGGCGGAGGGGTGACGACCACCGGTGCTCCTGTCGAAGGTCGAGTTTCGTCGGCTCCGCATCGTGCCCAAGTTGCCCGATGTTTTCTGCCAACCAGTGGGCAACGCGGCCATCAATGGACCAAGATGGTCACCGGGTGGCCGGTCCGCGACCCGGACCGAACTGATCGCGGCTCCGCCCAGACAATCGGTTTCCCAAAGTCTGCTGTTCGGTCGACAGGCATTCAGGCCGGCGGATACTCAGGTCGACGAGTGGCTGCCGGACCGTGGTCCGCTGTATCCGATCCGGGCGAGCCGGCCGAGGTCGAGCAGCATGAACCGGCGGGGTGCGGTCGCGATCAACCGGTCGTCACGGAACCGGCTGATCGCGGTCACTACCGCGTTGCGGGACGCCCCGATCAGTTGGGCCAGGCCGTCCTGGGAGAGCCCGAGGTCGAGCGAGACCTGGTTCGGGCCGTCCGGGCTGGCCTTGGCGAGCCGGAGTAGCGCCCTGGCGAGCCGTTGCGGCACCGGCAGCGAGGCGATCTCCACCCGCTGCTCGTCGGATTCACGCAGCCGGGCGTTGGTGTAGCGGCGCAGCGCGGGGTGCAGGTCGCGGTCGTCGACCACGGCGAGGAACTGTTCGGTGGTCAGCTTCCGGGCAGTGACCGGGCGCAGCACCGAGACACTGGCCGACCGGGGCGTGCCGTCCAGCGCGGCGATGTCACCGAGCAGATCCCCAGTAGACCGGACGGTCAGCATCGTCTCGCTGCCGTTGGCCTCGGTCCGGTACACCTTGACCGCCCCGCCGAGCAGCAGGAACACGTCGCGGCTCTGCTCGTCCTGCAGGAAGAGACCATGTTTGCGGCCTAGCTGGACCGGCTGCCCGGCCTGTTGCAGTGCCTGCCAGTCGGCGGCGGTGACGTGATTGGTGAAGTTGACCCGGACCGGGTACGCGGCGGTCATGGAGACACCGTACCGATGTGGACCGTGCGGCGGGAATCACGGTGACGGATGTCCCGATGAGTCGGACGGTCAATCCCGCTGGACGGCGTCCGGGTTGGCCAACAGGTAGTCGTCCAGTGTGCCGGTCCGTACCGCGTCGAACATCTCCAGGCTCTCCGGCGTGAGCCGTTCGGCCGCCGTACTGCTGAATCCGGCCGGATTGAACCCGCCACCGTTGGTCTTCACCATGATGAGGTCGTTCGCGGTGATCCCGCGCAGGGTGAATACGAAATCGGCGATCGGGACGCCGCCGGTGTCCAGTACGAAGGCCTTGCCGGCCGCGGTGATCACCCGGTCGATCTTCGCCGGGTTGGTCAGTACGCCGGTGCTGCTCGCCTCCTGCACCATGGCCTTCAGCAGCTGCCGCTGGTGACGCTGCCGGTCGTAGTCCCCGTTCGGCAGGCCGTAGCGCTGGCGGGAGTAGTCCAGCGCCTCCCACCCGGCCATCCGCTTGCAGCCCTCCTCGTGCCACAGCTCCTCGCCGCCGCCGACCTCGCGGGCCTCGGCCAGCCAGCTGGGCTCGCCGTCGACCAGCCGCATGTGCTGCGACTTCACCCGCTGGTCAACGCACATCCGAACCCCGCCGAGTGCGTCGATGACATTCCGGAAACCGCCGAAGTCGATGATCGCCGCGCCGTCGAACTCGATGCCGGTCAGGTCCTTGAGGGTGAGTGCGACGAGTTGCGCGCCGCCGGCCCGGCCGACTCCGTTGCGCGAGCCGGCCCGGAACACGTCAGTGATCTTCGACTCGCCGCCGGGGTATCCGCTCGGCTCGAACGCCGGCGCCTCGACCCAGGTGTCCCGGGGGACCGACACCAGGTACGCCTGATCGTGGGTGGCCGGCACGTGCAGGATGATGATCGTGTCGGAACGCATCTCGCCAGGTCGGCTGCCCCGTTCGTCCACGCCGAGCAGCAGCATGGTGATCGGGCCGTCCAGCGCCTCGCCGTCGGGCTCCTGTGGGACCTTCGCGGCACCGGCCAGCAGGTCCTGCTGCTGGATTCGACTCGTGTACCGGTCGATCAGCAGCTTGCCGCCGACGACCGCGGTCGCGCTGGTCGCCATGAGCAGCGCGCCGACGGCGATGGTCAGCACCGCCCAGATCGGCGTTCCGCGGAGGGCTCGGAGGGCTGTCGTGGCGGGCGCGTCCGGTGCCGACATGCCGATGCTCCAGTCGAGGGGTGACGAGGGCAGGACAGCTCTGTCTTACCCGAGAGATTATCGCGTCATGCTGCGAACCTGCTGAGAAGATCCAGCTCAGTGCGACTATCTACTGTGATTCATCGATGGTTGTCCGGTGCTTGACGCAATGGGCGTCGTTGCCTGGTTCTGGCATGGTGGTAGGAGAGGGCCGACAGTGCGGTAGGGGCGGCCAGCCGACCGGTACAGGGGGTATGCGGTGGAAATCGACGGAATCTTCTCGGCGCTGATCATCGGTCTCATCGTTGGAGCGCTCGGGCGGCTGGTCGTCCCGGGCAAGCAGAAGCTGAAGATCTGGGTCACCTTGCTGATCGGTGTGGTGGCGGCGCTGCTCGGCACCCTGGTCGCCAGCCTGTTCGGGGTGGCCGAGACCCGGGGCGTCGACTGGATCGAGCTCGCGTTGCAGGTGGCGCTCGCCGCAGTCGGCGTGGCGGCCATCTCCGGAGCGGCCGGCAAACAGGGATAGCGGCGGTCGGCAGGCTGCAAGCCAGCGGGCAGATAGTCAGCAGGGCCGGCTGGTCAGCCAGGTGCGTTCGATGGCCCCGAGGTAACGGTCCCGGTGCTCCTCGCGGGCCAGTGACCGCAGCAGGAAGTCCATGTGGTCACAGATCTCCCGGGCCCGCCGACTCGACTTGCAGGTCTGGTAGAGCACCGCGGCGTGCAGGTCGGCCTCGGCGTAGTTGCCGCGCAGCACCTCGTCGGTCCACCGGATCAACGACGCCCACATGGGCTTGATCTTGGCCCGGCGTTCGCTGGAGTCGAGCCGGCTGATCGCTTCGGCGGAGCGGTCCCGGGCGTGTGGCAGCGCCTGGCCGTGGGCGGCGAGCAGCGCCAGGAAGAACGGGGTGGAGACAAGTTCCTGGTCCAACCGGTTGGCCTGCTGGTGGGCATCCCGGGCGGCGGTGAAGTCGCCGTTGTCGCGGAGCAGCAGCCCAAGACAATTCCAGTTCTGCGCGTCGTGCGGGCCGTGCTTGGTCGAGTTGCGGGCGTAGGCCAGCGCCCGGTCCGGCCGTGCGTAGCGGTGCAGCAGGGCCAGCGCCCGGTCGGCGGCGTCGGTCGGCAACCGGTGCGCCATGGCGGTGGTCAACTCCTCCTCGGCGGCGGCGTCCTCGCCGAGGTTGGTCAGCGACCGGCCCAACCGGTAGCGCACCCGGGGGTTACGCGGATCGAGTTCGACCGCCCGGCGCAGGCATTCCACCGCCTTCTCGTAGTAGCCCTCCCAGTACGCGGCCTCTCCCTGATTGAACAGGTAGGAGACCTCGACCTGGGTGGTCAACCGGTGATCGAAGTCGCTCAGCCGGGACCGCATGTCCTCGATCAGCAGGTGTACCTGCTCGGACTGGCGTTCGGCCCGGCCGACCGCCGTCTCCACCCGGCCGACCAGCGTGTCGGCCTGCTCGGAGAGGGTTTCCGCCTGGTCGATGGCCCGGTCGGCCTGCGCGACGATCTCCTCGGCGACCACCCGTTGGCGGTCGAGCTCCAGCCGGGCGCGGGCGCCGGTGCGCCGGATGGTGCGCAGTTCACGGACACCGACGAAACCCGCGAAGACGAAGACCACCGTCAACGCAGTGACCAAAAGGGCAAAAGCCGCGATTATCCCACCGGACCAGGCGATCACCAGTTCGGCGATCTGGATCGGGTCGGGGGAGTCCGGCTCCATGTACCCAGAGTAACCACTATGTGCGCCCGTTTGACTACTCTGAGTGGTGCAATCTGTGTCCGCCGGGTGGCGGAGGCGTGGCGATCGGGTCACCCCGGCCATAAGCTGATCATCATGAATATGAGAGATTCTCGATCTTATGCGTTGGCTGGTTGGCGGGTCGCCGCGACGACACTCGCCGCGACCGCGCTGGCGCTGTCCGCAACCGCAGCTCACGCCACGCCGTACACCGACCCGCACGCCGAGCCCGCCGACCTCACCTCGGCGGCGACCTCGGCGGCCGCCGAGGTGCCACTCGACCAGATCTCCGTCACCAGCACCCAGGTTGCCTTCGGGCTGCAACGACCGACCGCGATGGTGGCCCCGGACGACGGCAGCGGCCGGCTGTTCATCACCGAGAAGGCCGGTCGGGTGCGCATCTACCACCCGGCCTCCGGCCTGGCCGAGGCGGCGCTGCTGGACATCAGCGACCGGGTCGACACCTCCGGCAACGAACGCGGCCTGCTGGGCATCGCCACGTCCCCCGGATTCGCCGCCGACCCGGCGATCTACCTGGCGTACACCGCGCTGCCCGACGGCGCGGTCACCCTGTCCCGGCTGCCACTGGAGGCCGCCGACCAGCAGCCGGTGCCGGCCGACCGGGAGGAGATCCTGCTGAGCCAGCCGCACGCCGAGTACGCCAACCACAACGGCGGACAGTTGGCCTTCGGCCCGGACGGCCACCTCTACTGGAGCATCGGCGACGGCGGCGGCGCCGACGACGTGCTCGGCACCGGTCAGGATCTCGGCACCCTGCTCGGCAAGATCCTCCGGCTGGACGTCTCGGCCGCCTGCGGCGACCTTGCGTACTGCGTACCGACGGACAATCCGTTCGTCGACGAAGCCGGCGCCCGCGCCGAGATCTGGGCGTACGGCCTGCGCAACCCGTGGCGGTTCTCGTTCGACCCGGCGGACGGCTCGCTGTGGATCGCCGACGTCGGACAGGGCAGCTACGAGGAGGTCAACCATCTGCGCGGGGTGGCCGGTGCCAACCTCGGCTGGTCCTGCCGGGAAGGCCCGGTCGAGTTCGATCCGCAGCGGTGCGACCCGGCCGCCGAGTACGTCGACCCGGTGTTCCATTACCAGACCTCGGTCGGCGGCTGCGCTGTGATCGGCGGCCACGTCTACCGGGGCAGCGAATCCGCCGCCGCCGGCACCTACCTGGCCACCGACTACTGCTCGGCGACCGCGTACGCGATTCGGCCCGACGCGGACGGTGGGTACGACACAGCGGTCATCGGCGAGCTGCCGATCCAGCCGACCACCCTCGCGGTGGCTGCGGACGGCGAGTTCTACCTCGCCAACGACCTGCCCGGCCAGTTGCACCGGATCACTTTCGAGGCCGACGAACCGGATCCGGTCGCCGAGTGCCTGGTCGACTACCGGGTGGACAGCGACTGGGGATCGGGTTTCACCGTGACGGTGGGCGTCACCAACACGGGTGACGAGCCGATCGACGGCTGGTCGCTCGGCTGGTCGTTCGCGGGTGTACAGCAGGTCGCGGTCGCCTGGAACGCGGTGATCACCCAGGATGAGTCGACGGTGACCGCCACCAACGCCGCCTGGAACGCGTCACTGCCCGCCGGTGGCCGGGTCGAATTCGGCTTCCTCGGCAGCGGCGGCGCAGGTGCCGGACCGGCACCGGCCGGGTTCACTCTCAACGGTCTGCCCTGCGACGCGGCACCAACCGTGACCACCGGCTAGAACCGTCTGAAATCAATGCCCGCCCCGGGGCGGGGGTGCCGGTCGAGCTCGATGCCGCAGGTGCATCTTGATGTACCTGCGGCATCAGCCCTGGCGAGCGAGGTCAGTTCAGTGGCCGGGCGACCACCGGCTCGTCGGGCGGGAACTCCTCCGGGTCGACCACGGCGATCGCCCCGCCGCCGAAGAAGCCGTGGTTGACCAGGACCAGCCGGTGACAGTCCGGGTCACCTGTGCGTTGCGGCAGTTGGCCGGCCAACGCCCGTACCTTGGTCGCGGACGTCTCGTCGAGGGTGAAGCCGTCCGGCCCCCACACCCCGCGTACCTGGAAGAACTCCTGCTCGCTGCGCTGCACGTCGCCGTTGAGGACGATCATCCGGTCGGAGCCGGTCAGCGCGCTGGACGCCTCGTTCAGCCCCCACGCCGAGTACGTCGCGCTGCCGGACTCGGGTGCTTCGCCGATCCCGATCCCGGTGCACCCGGCGATCGACAGTACGGCGACGGCCGACACCAGCCAGGCGGCGAGTCGCACCGCGACACCGGTGCGGGCGATATGCCCGCGATGCCGTTTGGCAACCATTTTGCGATCGTCGCATACGCCGGAGGGCTCCGCTCGCTTGCCGGTCAGCCGTCCGCCGGGCGGGGCGTGACGCCCAGTTGGGCGCAGGCCTCCTGGTACATCCGGACCACCTCGTGGCGGACCTGGACCCGTTCGGTGAGTCGGTACGCGAACGGCACCCGGACCGGCACCTCGACGCCGGCCACGGTGGCCGCGAAATCGATGCCGTCGGCGTCCAGGTCGGTCATCCGGGCAGCCGACGCCTGCGGGGTGCCACCCAGCGACCGGCAGATCAGCAACGAGTCGGCGGCGTGGTCGTCGTTCATGTGCCGGGCAACCTGGGCGACCACCTCGGCGGTGAACGGGTCGGTCGGCTGGCCCTGCGTCGGCCCGGCCTGGCCCTGCGCCGCGCTCACGCCGCCGACTCCATCGACTCCGACGCCACCGACTTCGGCTCCTGCTCCTGGCCCAGCTCGGCGAGGACCGCCGAGTTGTGCCGGTAGGCCACCGCCACCTCACCGACCAGAGCCGCCTCGGCGGTGACGTCCAGCGGCAGGGCGTCCAGCCGGGCCCGGTACGCGTTCTTGTACCCGCGCGGATCGTCGATGCCGGCGAAGTGGTAGAACGCCACGCCGCCCTCCTCGGTCAGCCCGTATGTCTGCGCCACCTGACGGCCGATGAACAACCCGCCGGACAGGTCGCCGAGGTACCGGGTGTAGTGGTGGGCGATGAACGCCGGTGCGAAGGTGAAGCAGACCTCCTGCATCCGGGCGACGTAGCGGCGGGTCGCCAGGTTCGGGCCGACCCGGCCGGCCCAGTCCGGGCCGAGCAGGTACGCCAGGTCGGCTTCCAACGCCGGCAACCGGGTCAACCGGTCGTCGACGAAGTCGCCGGCCAGCGGATCCTCGCGCATCGCGTCGGCCGCCTCCTCCAGCACCTGGTAGATGAAGTGGTGCTGGGCGACCAGGTCGGCGTACCGCTGTCGGGGCAGCTCCCCGGCGACCAGCGCGGAGACGTACCGCTGGGACTCGGCCGCTTGGTGGTCCTGCCAGCTTGCCGCCCGTAGCCGGGCGGAGAAGGTGTCACTCAACTCGGGGTTCCTTTCCTTGCCGGGTCGGATGCTGCCGTCGCGGAACGACCAGCGGGAGTCGGGTCTCGGGGTGCGGCAACACCTCGATGTCGTGCCGGTATACCTCGCTGAGCAGCGCACCGGTGAGGACCTGCTCGGGCGGTCCGACGGTCCGCAGCCGACCGGCCGACAGCAACGCGATCCGGTCCGCGTACGCGCCGGCCAGACCGAGGTCGTGCAGCACCACCACGACGGCGTCACCGGCGGCGGCCCGCTGTCGGGCGAGCCGTAGTACCAGCTCCTGGTGGTGCAGGTCGAGCGCGGCGGTCGGTTCGTCGAGCAGCAGCGCGGCGGCCCGCTGGGCCAGCACCCGGGCCAACGCGGCGCGGGCCTGCTCGCCGCCGGACAGCGAGGTGAAGGTGCGGCCCGCGAACTGCGCCACGTCGGTGGCGGCCAGACACTGGTCGACGATCGGATCGTCGGACTCCTCGGCGGACAGCCCGGCCCACGGTGCCCGGCCCATCCGGACCACCTCGGCCACGGTGAACGGGAATGACAACACGCTGCGCTGGGTCAGCACCGCCCGGCGCAGCGCCAGTTCGGTCGAGCTCCAGGCGGACTGCGGCCTGCCGTCGATCCGGATCCCGCCGGCGGCCGCCGCGACGTCGCCGCCGATGGCGGCGAGCAGAGTCGACTTGCCGGCACCGTTGGGACCGACCAGGGCGATCACCTCGCCAGTGTGAACCACCAGGTCGACCTGGTCGAGCACCGCTCGCCCGCCGAGTTCGACCCGCAGCTGGTCGATCTCGATCAGCGCGGTGCCGGCCGGCCGGGATGCCGGCACGCGGACAGGCGTGCGCCGGCCGAGCAGCCGCGCCGGCGGCGGGCTCATCCCCAACCTCCGGCCCGCCGCCGGGTACGGCGCAGCAGCCAGAAGAAGGCCGGACCGCCGACCACCGCGGTGAGCACCCCGAGCGGCAGTTCCTGGTACTCGACCAGGGTCCGGGCGGCCAGATCGGCGGCGATCACCACCACCGCCCCACCGAGCGCGCTGGCCGGTAGCAGCACCCGGTGCCCTGGTCCGGCGACCATCCGGACCAGATGCGGCACCACCAGACCGATGAAGCTGATCACGCCGGTGAAGGCCACCGCGGCGGCACCGAGCAGCGCGGTGACGACGATCATGCGTACCCGCAGCCGTTCCACGTCCACCCCGAGATGACGTGCGGAGCGTTCGCCGAGGGCGAGCAGGTCCAGCTTGCCGGCCGAGGCGAGCGCGGCGGCCAACCCGACGATCAGGCAGGGCAGGGCCACCGCCACCGCGTTCCAGTTGGCCTGGGCCAGGCTGCCGAGGTTCCAGAAGGCGATCGCCTGCACCCCGGCCGCGTCGGTGACGAACATCAGCAGCCCGATCGCGGCACCGGCGACGGCGTTGACCGCGATGCCGGTGAGTACCAGGGTGACCACCTCGGTACGTCCGTCGGCGCGGGACAACGCGTACACCAGGTAGGTGGTGGCCAGCCCGCCGACGAAAGCGGCGGCGGCCAACGTCCAGCCGCCGAGTGCGGAGAACCCGGTGACGATGGCCAGAGCGGCGCCGACCGCCGCTCCGGAGGAGACTCCGATGACGCCGGGCTCGGCCAGCGGGTTACCGAAGACGCCCTGCATGACGGCGCCAGCGCAGCCGAGCGACGCGCCGACGACCGCGGCCAGGACGACCCGGGGGAACCGGACGATCCACAGCGCGTTCTCGCCGTGCGGTGCGGTCGGCAACGCGCCGATCTCCAGGCCGAGCCGGTGCAGCACCGACGCGACCACCTCGGCCGGGGCGATCTGCACCTGTCCGGAGCCGGCGGCGACCACGCCGACCACGAGCAACGTGCCGGCGAGGCCGGTGAGCAGCAGCGGCCGGCGGGCGGCGAGTACCGGGAGTGTCATGCCGTCACCGGCATCCGTGGATGGCACGGGCGAGAGCCTGGATCGCCTTGCCGGTGCGGGTCCCGAAGTTGAGCAGCACGGTGTCGTCCATGTCGACAATCCGCCGCTGCTGACCAGCTGGGGTCTGGGCCACGCCGGGCATGGCGACCAGTCCGTCCACCCCGCCGACCGATTCGAGGCCCTTGGTCATCACCAGAATGATGTCCGGCGCGGCGTTAATCAGACCCTCGCTGGTCAGCGGCCGGAACCGGGCCAGTCCGATGGTGGTGCCGGCGTCCTCGCCGCCGGCCGCGGCGATCATCGCGTCCGAGCCGGCGCCTTCGCCGCCCATCAGGTAGACGCCGGCGGTGCCGCGCAGGTAGAGGAAGGCGACCCGGGGTCGCTCGGCGTCGTCCGCGATGCCGTCGCGGGCGGCGGCGATCTCGCCCTCGACCCGGGCGACGAGTGCCTCGCCGGCGTCGGCGACGCCGAGCGCGGCGGCGACCTCCCGGATGTGCACCGGTACGGCGGCCAGGCTCTGCTCGTCGCCGATGCGTACCACCGGGATGCCGGCGGCGCGGAGCTGGTCGAGCACCTCGGGCGGGCCGATGCTGTCATCGAGCAGCACCACGCTGGGGTCCAGCGCCATGACCGCCTCGGTGGACAGGTCGTGCCCGCCGGGAGTGACCAGCGGCAGGTTGGCGGCGGCCGGGAAGTCGGTGGAGGTGTCCCGCCCGACGACCCGGCCACCGAGGCCGAGGCTGAACACGATCTCGGCGATGGAGCCGTACAGGTTGACGGCCAGGATTCGGCCGGCGTCGGTCACCGTGACCCGGTCGCCGGCGGCGTCGGTGACGGTGACCGGCAACGCCGGCTGCGGTGCCGGGTCCAGCGGCGTCACCGCGTCGTCGACGACGGCGGTGACCGGCCCGCAGGTCGTTGGATCCGGTGCCGCGTCGGTGTCGGCGGCGCTGTCGGCGCAGGCGGCCACCGGGCCGGCGAGTAGCGCGGCGGCGAGCAGCCCGACCAGCCTCGGGCGGTTCACGACCAGTGTCGGGCGGTTCACGACCGGCTCCGGCGGCGGCGGACAGCGGACAGCCCGGCCAGCGCCAGCACGCCGAGCGCCAGCAAAATCAGCGTGCTGCTCCACCACCGACCAGCCGGGCCGACGGTGCTGACCCGGGTGACTGCCAACCCGGTTGGGTCGGTTCCGGTGACGGCGACGGCGGTCGGGCCGCCGTCGCCGTCGGTCGGTTGGCCGGTGGCAGCACCGGCAGTTGGTGCGGAGCTGCTGACGTCACCGGCCGTACCGTCGGTGTCGGCCGGGCCTGCGGCGTCGCCGGTTGCCGGGGCTGGTGGCGCGGTGGTCCGGTCCGGGCTGCCAGCCGCCGGGGCGGCGCTGGTAAGGGCGGGCGCGGCGGCGGCAGCGAAGCTGATCGGGACGCGTACGTCCTGACTGCGGTCGCTGGTCCGGGTGTGGTCGGCTCGGGTGACCACCGAGCAGGTGCGAACGGTGCAGTCGACGTCGCCGATCCTCGCGGTCAGCGGGACTCGGACCTGGAACGAGCCGCCGTCGCCGTACGGCACGGCCAGTCCTTCGCCGTACGACGGGGGGTTGCTGGAGATCCAGTGCGAGCTGCCGCTGCCGCCTGAGGTGTCCACCCCGCCGCCGCACGGTGTCGGCAGCGCCCCGGCGCCGTTGTCCACACAGAACCCCACGTAGATGCCCTTATCGGTGTCGTACCCGGTGCCGGTCACCGTGACGGTCGCACCGGAGCGGCTGATGCCGGTGGAGTCGGAGACGGTGAGTCGCTGGCCGCCGGATCCGGTCGCGGAGGTGTCCGCGTGGGCCGGCGACGCCAACAGTGGTGCGGCGAGTACGGCGGCGGTCGCGGCGGTGGCGGTCACGACCGCCAAGGTCGCGGTGACGCGGCCGCTGAGCAGCGGCGTTGGCATGGGTGATCCCTCCGACGATCGTCGGTTGAGTTCTCAATGAAGGTTTGCCTAACCTAAGTCATCGCCGCAGGTCGGGACAAGGGTCCGACCGGTTCGAAGATCAGGCACCCGCGCCGGAGCCGAGATCTGTTAGGTATGGCTAACCTAATCCCGATCACATGCCGTGTTCACAGTGGAAGTAGAACACGGTGAGTAACCATCCGGAAAGGACCAGTCGATGATCACATCCAGAGCTGGTGCTCTGGGGCGACGGTCGGCAACCTGGGCGGCTGCGGCCGTACTCGGCGCCGCGACCGCACTCGTTGGCGCCGCACCCGCCGTGGCTGCCCCTGCCGACATCACCGAGGCAAGCCTGAACTGGGGCTTCAAGGAGTCGTTCCGCAACTACGTGTCGTCCGGCGACGGCAACCCGCCGATCGCGGCGAGTGACGGTGCGTCGATCGACGCCGATGGAACGTTTGCCTTCCCGTCCACCGGCGGCAGCTACGACGCCGAGACCGGTGAGACGAACGCCACGTACGGCGGCACGGTCGTCTTCTCGTTCCCGGCGCACACGTTCACCATCACCCTCGCCAACCCGACGGTGGCCATCTCCGGCGGCACCGCCGTCCTCAAGGCCGACGTCGAGTTGGTGAGCACCGCGTTCCCGTCGGTCGACGTCACCCAGGCGGTCATCGCCGACCTCACCACCACCAGCGCCAACCTGGTGGCCGGTGCGGACGGGATAACCGGCACCGACCTGGCCGCCACCCTGACCGCCGATGGCGCCACCGCCTTCGCCGGCTTCTACCCGGCTGGCCAGGTCCTCGACCCGCTGTCGTTCGAGGCGTTCACCTCCGGCGGCGGTGGACCGGCAGCTCCGTCCGTCGACGCCACCCCGGACACTGGCGTCGACCCGGCCGGCGCCACCATCACCGTCGACGGCAGCGGCTTCGACCCGCAGGCCAACAACGCCGCAGGGATCTACGTGTCGTTCGGCCCGAAGGTCGACGAACACTGGACCAACGCCAGTGTCCTGCAGGTCACCAAGTGGGTGAGCAGCACCAACGAGCCGACCGACGCCCGGGACACGATGAACCTGGACGGCTCGTTCAGCACCACGCTGCCGATCAGTGCCCAGTACACCGACCGCAACGGCAACGCGGTCGACTGCACTGTCACCCAGTGCTATGTGATCACCTTCGCTGCGCGCGGCTCCGCCGACCGCAGCCAGGACACCTTCACTCCGATCAGCTTCGCGGCCCCGGTCGGCGGCGGCGACGCCAGCCAGCAGATCGCCGCGACCGTGCTGGCCGGCGGCCCGCTCACGCTCAGCGTGGCCGGTTCCTCGGTCACCCTGCCGCCGACCGGCAACGGCGCCGTCACCAGCGGCGAGCTGAACACCGCCACCGTGTCCGACCTGCGCGGCACCAACGCCGGCTGGAGTCTGGTCGGCCAGGTGGGTGACTTCGTCGCCAGCGGCGACGCGGTCATCGCGGCGGACAACCTCGGCTGGGCGCCCACCGCGTCCGTGGTGGACGACCCGCTGATCGGGGCGACCGGCACGGTCACCCCGGGCGCGGTGGCCGACCCGGGTGCCGGACTCGGCACCGCTCGGGCGCTGTGCACCTCGGCTGCCGGCGCCAGCGCCGGCAGCTTCACCTGCGGCGCGCAGCTCAACCTCGGCGTACCCGCTGGGGCGGTGTCGGGTGACTACACCGCGACCCTGACGCTGACCTTGTCCTGAGGATCAGCTCCCAGCTGACCTTGTCCTGAGGATCAGCTCCCAGCTGACCTTGTCCTGAGGATCAGCTCTACCGGCCGGTGCGGGGCCGCAACGGTCCCGCACCGGCCACCGGACCGACTGGAGTGCCCGATGTCCGCCCCGCCCGCCCGTCGCCCGCACCGTCGCCGCGCCGCCATCGGCCTGTTGGTGGCCGGGCTGCTCGCGTTGCCCGGCGCCACCCCGGCCGCCGCGCAGCCGGCCGGTCCGGCTCCGGCCGACGCGGTCACCTGGGCGGTACAGCCGTCCAGCGCGGACGGGCCGACCGGACGCAACTACTTCGTCTACGACCTCGCCCCGGGCGCGGAGATCACCGACCACGTCGCGGTGCGCAACCTCGGCGACCAGGACCGGACGTTCACCGTGTACGGCACTGACGGGTTCCTCACCGACGACGGTGCGTTCGCCCTGCTCCCGGCCGACCAACCGGCCACCGACGTCGGCACCTGGATCCACTTCGACCAGCGGGAGTACGCGATCCCGGGCGGTGAGCGGCTGGACATCCCGTTCCGCCTGACGGTGCCGGCCAACGCGACACCCGGCGACCACGCCGGCGGGGTGATCGGTTCGATCGCCCAACTCCGTACCGACGCCAGCGGCCAGCAGGTCAACGTCGACCAGCGGGTCGCCGCCCGGGTCTACCTGCGGGTCGACGGCCCGGTCCTGCCAGCGGTCAACATCGAATCGATGAGCATCAGCTACGACGACCCGGTCAACCCGCTGGGCGACGGTGACGTGGAGGTCACCTACCAGGTGCGCAACACCGGGAACATCCGTGTCGGTGGTACGGGCGCGGTGCTGCTGGACGGCCCGCTGGGCTGGGAGCTGGCCCGCACCGATCCGGTCGACCTGCCCGAACTGCTGCCCGGCAGCACCTTCACGGTGACCGAGAAGATCACCGGCGTACCGCCGGCGCTGCGGCTGACCGCCACCGTCGACCTGGCCCCGACCACCGTGGACGAGGCGTTGCCACCGGTCACCCGTACCGCCGGTATCTGGGCACCGCCGTGGTTGCTGCTCGCCACGATCGTCGCCCTCGCCGGGTGGTTCGGGGTACGCCGCTGGCGTGCCCGCCGCGCGGCCGCAGCCGTGGCCACCCCGGCTTCGCCTGCGGTCACCCCCGCCTCGAACGGTTCGCCGGACGTCGAGCCCGCCGAAGACGGTGCCGCCTCGTCGTCGCCCGCCTCGTCGCCCGCGCGATGACCGGTCGCCGGACCTCGGTGGGTGCCCTCGCGCTGGTCCTGATCGCCGGGGCCGGCGGTCTGCCGTCGGCCCCGGCGGTCGCCGCCCCGCCGCAGGTCAGCGTGGACGCGGCCAGCGCGGCGGTCGGCGAGTGGCTGACCGTCACCCTCACCGGCTGGCCGGCCGGGAACGTTCAGCTGGAGATCTGCGGCAACCGTGCCGCGCGCGGGTCGGTCGACTGCGCCGCCAGCGAGGCCAGCCAACTGCATGTGCCGGGGGCCGACGCGGTGACCAGTCGGCTCGTCCTGGTGGAGCCCCCGGTGGCCTGCCCATGCGTGGTCCGGGCCCGGACCGTCGACGCCGGTGGGTCCGGCACCGGGCCGGTGCTGCCGGTTACCGGCAGCGTCCCGATCGACATCGTCGGGTCGGCCGCCCCGCTGGCACCGACGGTCTCCGGCCCCGCCCGGCTGCACATCACCGACGTGACCGTTGTGCCGACCGGCTGGGACTGGCCGGCGCTGTTCGGTCTGTCCAGTGAGATCCGGCTGGATGTCGACGTTCGCAACGACGGCCCGGTCGACGCCGACGAACTACGCCTGTCACTGCTGTCCGGCCGGCCCGGGCGGCCGACGGTGATCGTCGAACCGCCCGGGCCGGCGTCCGCGCCGTTGGCCACCGGTGCGGGCCGAGCCATCGTGGTCACCGCGCCGGTCGACTTCCCCGTCTACGGCCGGTACGCGGTCCACGGTCAACTGGGCACCGGAGTCGGTGGCGATGGCACGGTGGCGTTCGTCGTCGAGACCGAACGCTATCCGTGGGGCTGGCCGGCGGTCGCGGCGGTACTCGTGGTGGTTTTGCTGCTGCGCCAGGTCATCGGCCTGCGCCGGATCAGCCGGTCGCCGTCGGGCACCGAGCGATAGGCACCCGGCGTCCGGCGTTCAGTGGACAGGGAACGGTCAGCAGCGGTTGATGGTCGAGTTGTTCAGGGCGATGTTGCGGATCACGATGTTCTGCCCGCACGGGTTCTCGTTGATCTGCGAGTTGGTCAGCGTCAGGTTCTGCAGGGTGATGTCGCGCGACACCGGGAACTCGGTGCGCGAGGCGATCCGTACGTCCGAGCCGTTGACCGAACCGGAGACCGCCGCGATGGTCACGTTGTAGCAGTTCTCCAGCAGGATCGAGTTGCTGCCGGTGCCGGAGATGTCGATCCGGTCGATGACCGCACCGCCGGACTCCGACACGCAGAAGATGCCCCGGCCACCGCCCCGGGCGATGACCGTACCGACCCGGATGTTCGTCGGGTAGCTGTCGCCGACCCGGCCGTTGCGGTTGGCCATCCGGAACCCGGCGTACCCGGTGCCGGTGCCGGCGCCCTGCGCGTCGACGGTGCCGACGGTCGCGTTGATGGTGTCGTTGAGTATCAGGCCGGAGTAGCCGGTGTTGCGTGCGGTGACGGTGCCGACCGTCAGTCCGTCGACCCCGTACGTCTCGACCCCGTGGTTGCTGGTGCCCTGCACGTACACGTTGTCGATCCGCACGTTGCGGGAGCGCTGGCTGCGGTCACCGTGGTTGTCGATCCGGATGCCCAGGCCGGCGGTGACCCGGATGTCGATCTGGCCGAGGGTGATGTTGTTGCCGTTGCGGATGAAGATCCCGTACAGCGGATTGCCGGTGATGTTGAGCCGGGTCACCTCGACGTCGGTGACGCCGCGGGCGTACACCACGGCCTGGTCGCCGGAGCCGGAACCGGTCACGTTGACCGTGCCGCAGACCTCCAGGACGGTGTACGACGGCAGCGACAGCCGGGAGCCGGCGCTGATCGACCCGGAGCCGCGGACGACGACCTTCTGCTTGCTGTTGCGCCCGGCCGACAGGCTGTTCACCGCGGCCTGCATGGCCGACAGCATGCTGGAGCCGGTGTAGACGGTGCTGCCGCCGTTGCGCGCCGTCCAGGTCGACCCGTTCTGTACGGCTTCGGCGTTGAACGAGCCGGACCCGCAGCCGCCGGAGCTGTCCAACCGGACCATCTGCCACTGCTGGTTCCAGCCGTTGACGTCCTGGTACTGCGAGATGATTCCGCCGTCCGAGGTGGACCACTGCCACACATCGAGAGCCTTGTTGCTGTGCCGGCTGATGAAGCGGACGTAGCCGCTGTCCGAGTCGGCGAGCCGGAAGTGCTGCCGGGTGCTGCCGTTGTCGTAGTTCTGAATCAGCTGGGCCCCGTCGACCGCGTTCGGTAGCTCCAGGTACTTGCCGCTGTGCCGAGATCTGATCTTGTAGTAGCCGCTGCCGACGTCAACGAACTGCCACTGCTGCGCCGCGCTGTCGTTGCGCGTCCACTGGACGATCGGTGCGCCGTCATGGGTTGCCCCGCCGTAGAGATCGATTGCCTTGCCGCTGTGCCGGCTCAGCATCACGTACCAGGCGCCGGTGTCGACGGTGGCAGCTGCGGCGTACTGCACGCCAACCGCCGCGCCGGTTGCGACCATGGCGGTCGTGGCGAGCGCCACGACGCCGGTACGCCAGCGCCGCCATCTGGTGGCTGTCATGGAACCTCCTGGATCTGTCGGAGACTGCTGCCGGTTAGCGCCCCCACAGTGAGGCGGGAAAGGGCTTTCTCATCGTGACGGCAATGTATCGACCACATTCGATGGAGTCAACCAGGCTGCTGTTCTCTGGAAAAGCTGACGTCGGATGTCAGGTTTTGCTGGCACCGTCAGCGGCATGTCCACACCACTGAACGGCAGGACGGCGCTGGTCGCCGGAGCGACCCGGGGCGCCGGCCGGCGGACCGCGATCGAACTCGGTGCCGCCGGCGCCACCGTCTACGTCACCGGCCGCAGCACCCGACGGCAGCGTTCCGAGATGGACCGTCCGGAGACCATCGAGGAGACCGCCGAGCTCGTCGACGCCGCCGGCGGCACCGGCGTCGCGGTGCCCACCGACCACCTGGACCCGGACCAGGTCCGTGCCCTGGTGCAGCGGATCGACCGCGAACAGGGCCGGCTCGACGTGCTGGTCAACGACATCTGGGGGGCCGACCACCTGACCGACTTCGAGTCGCCGATCTGGGAACAGCCGCTGGACCGCGGCCTACGCACACTGCGGCTCGCCATCGACACCCACCTGATCACCAGCCACTTCGCGCTGCCGCTGCTGATCCGCCAGCCGGGCGGGCTGGTGGTTGAGATGACCGACGGCACCGCCGACTACAACGGCACCCACTACCGCGAGTCGGTCTTCTACGACACGGCCAAGAACGCCGTCATCCGGTTGGCCTTCGCTCAGGCCGAGGAGCTGCGGCCGTACGGTGCGACGGCGGTCGCGCTCAGCCCTGGCTGGATCCGGTCCGAGGCGATGCTGGAGCACTTCGGGGTGACCGAGGCGAACTGGCGCGACGGCACCGCCAAGGACCCGCACTTCGCCATCTCCGAGACACCGGCGCTGGTCGGTCGGGCAGTGGTCGCGCTCGCCGCCGATCCGCAGGTGTCCCGGTTCACCGGGCGGTCACTGTCCAGTGGGCAGCTGGCCCGCGAGTACGGCTTCACCGACGTCGACGGCAGCAGCCCGGACGCGTACCGCTACATCGTCGAGGTCGTCGAGACCGGCCGGCCGGCGGACACCACCGGTTACCGCTGACCGGCGGTCTCGCCGTACAGCGCGGCGAGCCGGCGGGCGGCGTCGCGCATCCGGTCCCGTAGCGGGGGCGGGGCGAGCACCTCCACCTCCGGACCGAGCGCCTGCAGTTGGCTGTACGCCACGTCGGGCGACTCGACCGGCAGCCGGGTGTGCACCCAGCCCTGAGCGTCGGGTGGCCCGGCCGCCTCGTGCGCTGCCTGGGCGGCCGGCGCCTCCACCGCCCAGCGCAGCGCCCGCAGCCCGGCCGGACTCAGCCGTACGGTGACCTCGTCGACCAGCACGCTGCGGACGAAGTCGGCGGTGCCGGCCGCCCACACCGCAGCCAGGTCGAAGCGGTGGTCGCGGTCGAAGACGTTGCCGGTCGGGTCAACCACCGCGATCCGGTCCACCCGGTAGATCCGGTGCCCGTCGTCGACCCGGCCGGGGTCGGGGACCCGGCCGACGTCGTCGACCCGGCCAACCAGGTACCAGGTGCCGTTCTTGAGCACCAGACCGTACGGCTGAACCGTTCTGACCACCTCGGTGCCGCTCCGCCGGTAGTTGAGGCGGACCACCTGGTCCTGCCAGGTGGCGCGGGCCAGGTCGGCCAGCGCAGGCGGCGGATCGGCCTGCCGGAACCAGCCGGGCGCGTCCAGATGGAACCGCTGGCGGGCCCGGCCGGCGGCGTCGCGCAGCCCGACCGGCAGCGCGGCGGTCACCTTGAGCTGGGCTACCCCGAGTACGTCGGCGAGGCCCATCTCATCGGCCGGGCCGGGCAGCCCGGACAGGAACAGCGTCTCCGCCTCGGCCCGGCTCAGGCCGGTCAGCCGGGTCCGGTAGCCGTCCACCAGTCGGTACCCGCCGGCCCGGCCCTGGTCGGCGTAGACCGGCACCCCGGCGGCGGACAGCGCCAGCACGTCGCGGTAGATGGTGCGCTCGGAAACCTCCAGCTCGCGGGCCAGTTCCGCAGCAGTCATCGTCTCCCGGGACTGCAGCAACAGGACCAGGGAGATCAGCCGGGCGACCCGCACGGTCAGCGCCCGGCGGGCGAGCGCAGCGGGGATCCGTCGGCCACCCGCAACTGGTACGCCCGGTGCGGTGCCCAGCTGGCGACCAGGCTGAACCGGTCGCCGCGGACGAAGGTCTCCCGCCATTCGACGGGCCGTCCGTCGGTCCGGCCGATCCGTTCGACGGCGAGCAGGCCGCCGCCGCCCAGCCGTCGACGCTGTTCGGCGGTGGGCACGATGGCGTGGATGCGTTCCTCGCCGTCGGTGACCCGGACGCCGTGCCTGGCCAGCTCGCCGTAGATGCCGGTACCGGTCAGGTCGGCGGTGAGCAGCGGCCGGGCCAAGTCGGCCAGCAGCCAGACCCGATCGACGGCCAACGGTTCGTCGTCGGCGAACCGGAGCCGCTCCAGGTGCACGAATCGGGTGTCCGGTTCCAGCCCGAGCCGGGCCGCGATGGGGACGTCAACCCGTAGGTCGCGGCCGAGCACCTCGCTGCGCTGGCGCATCCCGCGCGCCTGCACTTCGTCGAAGAGCGAGTAGAGAGCGCCGAGCGGCTGCTCGATCCGCTGCTGGTGGACGGCGGTACGCCGACCCCGGGCCGAGTCCAGCACCCCGGCCTGGCGTAGCCGGCGCAACGCCTCCCGTACCGTGTGCCGGCTGACGCCGTACTCGTCAACCAGTTCGTGCTCGCCGGGGAAGCCGGCGGCGAACCCGCCAGCGGTCAACCGGCGGACCAGGTCGTCGTGCAGCTGTGCCCACAGCGGCATCGGGTTGTCCCGGTCGACCGGCCGGGCCTGGTCGGTCATCAGAGTCCTTCCGCGGAGGAAGTCAACGGCTACCTGATCGCTCGCGTCTGGTGTCCGGTCTTCTGGTGCTGTCCGGTTGTCTGGACAAGGGTACGCCGTAGCAGGTAGGTGTCCATGATCCAGCCCTTGCGGCGGCGGGCCTCGGCGCGGGCGGTGACGATCCGGTCGGCGACCCGGTGCACCGGGCCGGCGATCAGGATCTCGTCCGGGGTGCCGAGGTACGCGCCCCAGTAGATGTCGATGCTGTCGGCGTCGGCGAGTCGGGTGAAGGCGCACTGCGCGTCGAGCATCACCACCAGGTCGTCCACGCCGGTCGGGAAGCCCTCGTCGGCGAGCCGACGGCCGGTGGTGATCTGGACCGGGCAGCCGATCCGGTTCAGCGCGATCCGGTGCCGGGCGGTCAGCGCGGCGACGCTGCTGATGCCCGGGATCACCTGGTGGTCGAACTCGACGACGTCGCGTTCCCGCAGATCGTCGAGGATGGCGAGGGTGCTGTCGTACAGCGCGGGGTCGCCCCAGACCAGGAAGGCGCCGCAGTCGCCGTCGGGTAGTTCGTCGCGAATCAGCTGGGCGTACCGGTCGGCGCGGCGTCGGCGCCAGTCCTCGACCGCGGCCCGGTAGTCCGTCGCGGTCCGGTCCCGCTCCGGGTCGGCGATCTCGACCGCCCGGTACGCCCCGGTGGTGTGCCGGCGCAGGATCTCCTGCCGCAACGCGGCCAGGTCCTGCTTGACCGCGCCCTTGTCGAGCAGGAAGAACACGTCGACCCGACGCAGCGCCTCGATCGCCTGCACGGTCAGGTGGTCGGGATCGCCGGCCCCGATTCCGATGATCAGTATCTCTCGCACCAGGGGGAGTGTGCCGTACCTCGACCGGGCAGCGACAGTCGCGGACTACAGCGAATCCGCCCGATTTTAACTATTTATCACATTTCTTCTGTATTTATCATTAATCATCACTGCATATGGTCGAAAATGTATTTCTATGCTTCGATGGGTCGGAGGCGCGCCGTCCCCCGGTCGGTGCAGAGCATTGAGGAGGAACAGTCATGCCACAGCGTGGTTCCGGTCGACCAGCGACCCGATTCCGGGCCAGCGCCGTGCGGCAACGCGGCATTCCCGGGATCGTCACCGCTGCGGTCGGCACCGGACCGTTGGCCATCCTGTCCGACCAGGACAGACAGTTGTTCCGTCGGTTCGGCTACGGTCCGGCTGAGCCGATCGTCTCCACCCACATCCAGCACGCGATCGAACAGTGGGCCGTCCTCACCCCCGACACGGTCGCCGTCGAGCACCTCGACGAGCGCATCACCTACCGACAGCTGGACCGGCAGGCGGACCGTCTCGCCGCCCGGCTGATCGCCCACGGGGTAGGTCCGGGTGACCGGGTCGGCGTGTTCACGCGCCGGTCGATCCCCATGGTGGTCGGCATCCTCGCCACCCTGAAGGCCGGCGCGGCGTACGTGCCCCAGCACGCCGGGGTGGCCACCGAGGCCCACCTGCGGCACGTCACCGACACCGCCGGCATCCGGATCGTGCTGACCACCACCGAGACGGCGGGTCAGCTGCCGCACCTGCCGGGCCGGATGCTGATCGCCGTCGACGAGCTGCTCACCCAGCCGCTGGCGGACTCGGCGTACCCGGTCGTCCCGACCGGTCCGACCAGCCCGGACGACGGCTGCTACGTGCTGTTCACCTCCGGCACCACCGGCCGACCCAATGGGGTCACCGTCACCCATCGAAACGTGTGCAACCTGCTCCTGACCGCCCCCGGCGACCTGGGCATCCAGCCGGGGTGGCGGGTCGGGCAGATTCTCAGCATCGCCTTCGACATGGCCGCCTGGGAGATCCTCGGTTGCCTCAGCCACGGCGGAACCCTGGTCGTCCGGGGGAGCGACATCGCGGCGACGGTCGAGACGGTGGACGTGGTGATCGCCACCCCGAGCGTGCTGGGCGCCGTCGACCCGGACCGGTGCCCACGGGTCAAGGTGGTCGCCGTGGCCGGTGAACCGTGTCCACGGGAGCTGGCCGACCGGTGGGCCCGACAGGCGGTCTTCTACAACGGCTGCGGACCGACCGAGACCACCATCGTCAACACCATGCACCGGCACGACCCCGCCTCCGAACAGCTCACCATCGGCCGGCCGACCCCGAACAACACGGTGTACGTGCTGGACGCCGACCGCCGGCCCTGCGCGATCGGCGAGGTGGGGGAGATGTGGGCGGGTGGTGACTGCGTGTCGGTCGGCTACCTCGGCGATCCCGAGCTCACCGGGCAGCGGTACGTCCCGGATCCGTTCCTCGGCGGTGGACGGATGATGTTCCGTACTCGGGATCTCGGACGCTGGACCCCCGACGGTGAGTTGGAGCACCTTGGCCGCACCGACGACCAGGTCAAGGTCCGTGGGTTCCGGGTCGAGCTGGATTCGGTCTCCGCCGTCCTGGAAGCGGTGCCGGGTTGCCGTCGGGCGGCGACGATCAAGGTCGACGACCGTACGCTCGTGTCGTTCGTCGCCCCGGCGACCGTTGACCCGACGGCGGCGCGGGCCGCGGTCGCCCGGACTCTGCCGTACTACTGCGTGCCCGAGCGGGTGCACGCCCTCGAGTCGCTACCGGTGACCGATCGGGGCAAGATCGACAAGGGGGCGCTGCGCCGGTCGCTGGACCGCCCGGCCCCGCCCAGCAACCCGGCCCCGCCCAGCAATCCGGCCCCGCCCAGCCATCCGGCTCGGTCCGACCTGCCGGCTCCGCTGCCGTGGCAGCGCCGGATCCTCAGCCATCCCCGGCTGATGCCGTACCACCGGCTGGCCGCGCTGGTCCTGGCCGGCAACGCCGCACTGCTGTACTACGCGCTGACCACCGGCGGCTGGTGGCAGGCGACCGACGGCGGCCTGGCGAACCTGTCGTACGCCGCCCTGGCCAACGTCGCCCTGGCGGTGCTGATCCGCCAGCAGTACATGATCAACCTGCTGTTCTGGCTGGCCACCCGGGCGCCGACCCGGTGGCCGCTGCGGGTGCGCTGGGGGTTGGGCAAGGTCTACCACTTCGGTGGGCTGCACGTCGGTGGCGCACTCGCCGGCACCGCCTGGTTCGCCGGGTACGTCGCCGAACTCACCCGGCAGGCGTTGGCCGGCCGGGCCGTCACCGCCGTACTGGTGCTGTCCTACCTGTTGGTCGCGCTGCTGCTGGCGATGGTGACGACCGCGCTGCCGCCGGTTCGTGGCCGCTGGCACGACCTGTTCGAGCGGGTCCACCGGTTCGGCGGGTGGGCCGCGTTGATCCTCCTGTGGGCCCAGACGGTGCTGGTGGTCGACGGTGCCCGCGACGGGAGGCCGTTGGCCGCCGCGCTGCTCGGCTCGCCGGCGCTGTGGACCCTGGCACTGCTCACCGTCAGCGTCGCCCTGCCGTGGCTGCGGCTGCGCCGGGTGCCGGTGCAGGTGGACCGGCCGTCGAGCCACGTGGCCATGCTGACGTTCGGTCACACCACCCCGTTCGCCGGATCGTCCACCGCGATCAGCCGTCGTCCGCTGCTCGAATGGCACTCGTTCGCCAACGTGCCGGCGCCCGGTGAGCGCGGCTTCCGGCTGACGGTGTCCCGCGCCGGCGACTGGACCGGCTCCCTTATCGACGACCTGCCGAACCGGATCTGGGTCAAGGGCATCACCACCGCCGGCGTGGCCAACATCGAAACGCTGTTCACCCGGGTGGTGTACGTCGCCACCGGCAGCGGCATCGGGCCGGTGCTGCCGCATCTGCTGGCCGGCAAGGTGCCGGCCCACCTGGTCTGGTCCACCCGCAGCCCGCGGACGACCTACGGCGACCAGCTGGTCGACGAGATCCTGCGGGTGCAGCCCGACGCCACGATCTGGGACACCGCGCAGCGTGGCAAGCCGGACATGGTGGCCCTGGCCTACCAGGCATGGCAGGCCACCGGCGCCGAAGCGGTGATCTGCATCGCCAACCAGAAGCTCACCCGGCAGGTGGTCCACGGGCTGGAACGCCGGGGGATCCCCGCCTACGGCGCGATCTGGGACTCGTGAAACCGGACTGGGCCGACTGAAAACGGACCATCCGACCGACGACCCTGCGAATCCGACTGGAGGAACCGACATGCATCTGACGACCGAGCGGGACGGTGCCGTGGTCACCGTACGGCTGCACCGGCCCGCGGCCCGCAACGCACTCACCACCGCGCTCTGCGACGAACTTCTCGCGACCCTGCGACCACTGGACCGGGACCCGGACATCGGCTGTTTCGTGATTACCGGGTCGGACGGCTTTTTCTCCGCCGGCGCCGACATTCGAGAGATGGCGGCGATGAGCCCGGTGCAGGCGATGACGGCCGATCTCTTCGCCGGCTGGGAGGAGTTCGCCGCGTTCCGGACACCGAAGATCGCCGCGGTCGCCGGCTACGCGCTCGGCGGTGGCTGCGAACTGGCCATGATGTGCGACCTGGTGTTCGCCGCCGAGGACGCCCGGTTCGGTCAGCCCGAGATCACCCTCGGGGTGATCCCCGGGATCGGCGGCACCCAGCGGCTGACCCGGCTGGTCGGCACGGCGAAGGCGATGGATCTGATCCTCACCGGGCGGATGATGCCGGCCCGGGAGGCGGAGCAGTGCGGCCTGGTGTCCCGGATCGTGCCCGCCGACCAACTGCTCGTCGAGGCCCGGTCGGCGGCGGCGGTGATCGCCGGGCACAGCCGGCTCGCGGTCACCGCCGCCCGCGAGGCGGTCCAGCGGGCGCAGGAGGTCGGACTGCGTGAGGGGCTACTGTTCGAACGGAGGGTCTTTCACGGATTGTTCGCCACCGCCGACCGAGCGGAGGGGATGTCCGCGTTCTTGGAAAAACGGCCGGCACGGTTCACCGGCAGCTGAGCCGACCGAGCTTCACTGGCCGGACAGGCTGTCACCGGCCGGCCGGCCGGCTGCGGCGGACGGATCCGGCGGGATTTGATAGTTATTGTGCGTACGGATGAGGCGCGGGCTGGCTGAACCGGCAAGGATCGGCATATGAAGGTTCTCTTCCTGGGTGGCCCGTGGCATGACCAACGTCGCGAGGTGACGCCCCGCCGCCTCGCCGCTGCCGCGGACACCTTGCCAACGCAGTACACGGTGCCGCTCCGACCCGGGGTCAAGCCCGTCACCTACACCCGCCGTTACGCCCGCAGTCAGGGCGAGCGGCTGCCGGTCTACGTCGCCCCCGACTATTCCGGCCCGGCCCGCGCCTGACAACTGCGGCGCCGACGCCTGAGCCGGCCGCCGTCACCGGTCGAGCCCCCGCAGCCGGTCGGCCAGCTCTCGCTCGAAGAAGTCCAGGAAACCGTCCGGGTCGGGCCCGGCGTTCTGCAGCACGATGTGGTCGAAACCGGCATCGACGTACGGTTTGACCGCCTCGAGGTGCACCGCCGGGTCCGGCCCTACGCTGAAATGTGCGGCGATGTCGTCGGCGTCGACCATCGCCGAGGCCGCCTCGAAGTTCACCGGGTTGGGCAACTCGCTCATCACCTTCCAGCCGGTCAGCGCCCAACGGCTGGACTCCCAGGCCGCTTTGACCGCCTGCTCCTCGTCAACCGCCCAGGCCATCGGCACCTCGGCGTAGCGTGGCCCGGCGCCGCCGGACCGCCGGTAGTGCTCGACGATCGAGCCCTTCGGCTCGGTGGCGAACAGTCCGTCGCCGAGCTCGGCGGCCAGCCGGGCGGACTCCGAGCCGCTGGCGGCCACCGCGATCACCGGCGGGGTCGGCGGCAGGTCGAACACTCGCGCGTCGTCGAGCTGCAGGTGCTTCCCCTGGTACGAGTGGTAGCCGCCGGACCAGAGCAGCCGGATGATCTCCAGCGCCTCGCGGAGCCGCTCGTGCCGCCCGTGCACACTCGGGAACGGTTCCCCGGTGACGTGCTCGTTGAGCCGTTCGCCGGCACCCACGCCGAGGGTGAACCGGCCGTCGGACAGCAGCGCCACGGTCGCCGCGGCCTGGGCGACGATCGCCGGGTGGTAGCGCAGGCTCGGGCAGGTCACGCCGGTGGCCAGCCCGATCCGGTCGGTACGGGCGGCGATCGCACCGAGCACACTCCAGGTGAACGGCGAATGGCCCTGGGAGTCCAGCCACGGGTGGAAGTGGTCGCTCATCTCGACGAAGTCGAACCCGGCCTGCTCGGCCCGGACAGCCTGAGCGATCAGGTCGGCCGGTCCGAACGCCTCGGTGGCCAGCTTGTAGCCGATCCGCATGTCGCCTCCCCGGTGGTCGTCCGCGTCACGTCCAGTTGTCCGTGGCGCCGTCCAGGGTTGCCCTACCCCTGCCCGACGGATCTATTCGCGTTCACGGTCGATCCGCAGTTTCCATCCAAGCTGCAGTAGACCGATGGTCCGTGCACGTTGGGAGTGAGCACCGACAGCACCAGGAAGCCGGCGACGTCCGGCAGGCTGCGCGGCCGACGCCGGCAGGCCGCGCAGTACGGCGGCTGTCACCGGGATGCGGGCCAGTGCCCACCCTTCAGCACGGGGGTGGGGGCGCGCGTGGGGAGGCAGTCGATGCCTGAGGCTGAGCAGTGGCGGGCCGGACCGGTCTACCCCAAGATGTCGTTGCGCCTGCGGACCAGGTTTGCCACCGCGATGACGCGTGGGCGGCGGCCGCCCGCGACGTCGAAGCCAAGGCCATGGCGAAAGATCTCTGGAATCCAGTAGTGGTCCGCCTCGCGGAAGACCACGCCGTTTGCGTCGAGTAGTTGTGCCTGCTCTGCGGTGAGACCGACAGATTCCAGGGTGAAGGGGAGCTTGCGGCGATCGGCGTCGAGCGACCTGAGACGGTCCAAAAGTGCACCGACCGGCCTGTTTTCGAGACTGATGGCTTCGATCTTCTGGCTACTGCATCGAGGTAGTGCGCTACGCATCGCGACCGGTGTCAGTATTCGATCCGACCATCGGTCGGTGCCCGTCGATGCGGTGGCCGCCTCGGATAGGAAGGAGACGATGTCGCGGGCCTGGATCTGTTGGCGGAAGTCAGAAAGTGCCGCGAAGAACCACACATCTGATCGAGCTTCCTTTGATTTCGGAGTCCCCATCTTGTCGCCCCATACAGTGCTCATCTGGTCGGAGAGTTGATCGGCGGTGGCGGTGCGGACGCTGTCTGCGGATGCGGTGAGCGCGCCGGCCCTCTGACATACCCATGCCGCCAGTCTGAGCGCCTCCTCTCTGTTCCAGCGCAGTGCATACTTCTCATATCTTTTCTCGAACTGTGCCACGTTCTGGTGGATGGCCTTTTGTACGAGGTCCCGTCGGACGAAGGTCACCATTCCCAGTGGGCGTCCCCGCAAGGTGCGGAGCCACTCCGGACAGTCGACTAGCAGGGCGCGCAGGGCTCGCTGTTGACGGCTGTCCTCGACGAACTCCGGGAACAGGTCCTCAAGCCCGTCGATGACGAAGATCACTGAATTGGAGCGGGCAAAGGAGGCCAATGATTCCTCGACCTGTTCGGGGGTGGTGTCCAGGCCGATTGCGCGGGCAAAGCAGGTGAGCCATACTCGCCGCCAACCTCCCGATGTCAGCTCGCCGGACAGGGCGTCCTCGACGATTTCGCGGACCGCCTGCGATCCGGCCGCTACGCCGCCGGTAAGCCTGTTGGCTTCCGCGATGCGTCTCTCGTTGATCGCTGTGGCCGATTGATCGCCCAAATTTGTTGACGCCAGGACAGGGATTGTTGGGATTCGCAGGGTCGCATCGTCGACTCCGGCTGCAGCCGCAAAATCAGCCCATGTCGTCCTCCGGCACAGCTGGAGGTACGTGAAGGTCTTCCCGGCACCTTTTCCGCCGACGACGATTTCGATTGGTGGCTCGGTCCGGTGTGCTTCGGCGAGGTTGCGTAGTGCGTCGGTGACTAGGAAGTCAACCTCTGGAGAAGTCTCTGCGAAGACCAAGTTTCCCGCGACCGCCGCGAGTCTCGACCTGATCGCGTCGAGATCGGCGGGCTCAGGTTCTGCTGGCACAGGCGCACCGGGGTTCAAGCGGGGCAACGAATCGATCAATGGGGTCAGCGGCTGTGCGAGTCTGGCGCGTTCGGCCAGTCCGGTGACGGCTTCCCACGAGGCTGGAAGATTTAGCAGTATCGGATTGAACTCGCTTGTCATTGAAGGAATCGCTATGTCGGCGTCAACCGTGGAAGCTGCTTGGCTCGTTGACGATACGGCGTAGGCGGCGCGCCGCAGGTCGGCGGCTACCTCTGCCAGCCGATCGCCATGGTCCTGCCCGCTGAACTGCGTGAGTAGAAGTGCGCAGTCGGGGTCGTTCTCCATGCGGGCAGGTGCGCGTTGCGCCAGCTCGGCGAGAACTCGTTCGGTACCCTTGACCGACTGGTCGCTGATGGTCGTGACGAACACCCTGAATACCCGCGGATCCAGTAGGAGGGGTGCGCTCAGTTCGCTCACGCCGGCTCTCAGATCGACCATGATGACGTCGGCACCGAGCGCGTGGCCGAGTCGAGCAAGTGCATTCGAAAGAACGTAAGGACTGCGATCGGGGGTCAACAGGTCGACCGGCTCAATCTGCGGTGGTGATATCCGGCTGTGATCTCGGCGGGCCGGCATCACCACCACGCCGTCGATTTCCTGGTTCACCAAGAACTTCCGGCCGAGGCTGATTGCCTCCGTGAATGATGAATCAACCGAACCTTGCACGAGGGCGAGGAAATCTTCGTAGGCAAAGTCGATGCGAATCGACTCGGCAATCATCCAGGTTATACCCGGTGCTTCGAGATCGGCATCAATCAGCAGTACCCGTTGCCCGCTTGAGGCAAGTTTCTGAGCCGCCGCCACACAGTGCAAAGTTCGACCGACGCCGCCCTTGAATGAATGAAAGGCCACGATCGGGATGTCGTGCGGCAATGGCGTTGTCGGAACGGGCAGCGGGTTCGCCAGCTCCGCGACCACCCGCCGATCCGTCCAGCGCGGACGCCGATCGCCAGGCGCGGGCGGGTCGTCCTGATCGATACTCACCGCGAGCGGTCGCTCCTCGCCAGCGTCATCGAGTAGCAGGCACCCGCGAGCGGGTTCGACGGTAAGTGGTCCGAGCACTTCGCGCAGCCAATGCCAGACATCGTCGGGCGGCGTCAGCGGGGCGACGGAGACCCGCACTCCGTCCCAGTAGGCGTCGATCTCCCGCAGCCATCCCGGCCACCGGCCTTGTCGGGCCAGCGCGGCGAAGTACAGGTTGACATCGAGCCAGGTGAACAGGTGGTCAGGATGCGAGGGACCAGAAACGTCCAAACGCTCGTTCACCGGCCCAGCTCCTTCCGACACCACTGGCCAAGGGATACCAAGCCTGCCACACAGCTCCGCTCGCCACCGGCATCCAGGCCCGCGCCGTATCGCCATGCCTCATGCAGCTGTGCTACCGCAACGGGCGGGGCGGGCGCGTTCGCTACGGCGACGCGCTTGCAGTCCACGAGCCGCTGGTACGCGGCTGGCGTGAGCCGGAGCTCTTTGGCGAGCCGCCGCAGGTCATGGCTGAGCAGGTCCGAGGGCAACTGATCGGTCCGCTGTAGGTTCCTCCGCCGCAGCGCTGCGGCCTTGAGTCCACATTCCACGGCATAGAACTGGAGCAGATTCGAGACCTGGCCGGCGGTGACCTCTGCGGACTCGAGCAGCCGAACGAAGCTCTTCACAAGATCACGATGGGTGACATGAAGGGGCACCGAGTGATACTACTGATCCCCGAGGCGCTTGCCGGCCGACGGTTCGCCGTGACGGTTCCTAGGGCGGTCGGGAGCGGGCCGCACGGGTAATAGTTGATCATTCCCAGTCCGGGTCGCGGCGCAGCAGCAGGGCGCTGTTGAAGCCGTCGAAGCCACGGGCGGCGACCAGCGCGGCGTGCCCCGCGCACTCCCGTGGCGTACGGACGAAGTCCAGGTCGCAACCGGGGGCCGGGCGGCGCGGCGCGGCGGTCGGCGGCAGCAGCCGGTGCCGCAGCGCCAACAGCGCCGTCGCCACATCCAGCGCCGCACTGCCCTGGTGTGCCCGCCCGGTCAACGGCTTCGGCGTGGTCACCGGCGGCGCCGCCGGGCCGAAGACCGCCCGCACCGCCCGCGCCTCGGCCCGGTCGAAACGCGGTACGCCGAGCGCGTCCGGCAGACAGACGTCCACCTGCGCCGGAGCCACCCCGGCGGTCGCCAGCGCCCGGCGCATCGCCCGGGCGTACTGGTCGGCGTCCCCGCCGGTGCGCCGGTCGGTGTGCCGGGCGTCGTGGCTGGCACCCCAGCCGGCGACCTCGCCGTAGATCACCGGGGCGCCCCGGGCCAACGCGTGCCCCAGCTCCTCGACGACCAGCACCGCGCCGCCCTCACCCGGCAGGTAGCCGGCGGCGTCGACGTCGAACGGCAGGTACGCCGACTCCGGGTCGGTGCCGGTGCTGAGCAGCCCGCTCCGCAGCTGGCAGGCCAGCGCGTACGGGCTCAGCGCGCATTCGGTGGCACCGGCCAGCACCACGTCGGCGCCCCGGCGGATGGTCCGGGCGGCGTGCGCCAGGCTGTCCAGCCCACCGGCCGCCTCGGCGACCAGCACCCCGCAGGCGCCCTTGAACTGGTGGGCGATGGAGAGCTGGCCGACACTGGCGGCGTAGAACCAGGCAATCGACTGGTACGCCCCGACGGTACGGCCGGGCCGGCTCCACAGCCGCTGCAGCTCCCGCTGGCCGAACAGGTTGCCCCCGGACGAGCTGGCCAGCGCCACCGCGTACCGGTCGGGGTCGTCGGCGGTGTCCGGCAGCCCGGCGTCAGCCAGCGCCAGCCGGGTGCCGGCGAAACCGAGATGGGTCCACCGGTCGGTCTGCACCGCCCGCCGGTTGTCGGTCCACTGCAGGGCGTCGAAGTCGGCCACCTCGCCGGCCAGGGTGACCGGGTACGGCGCCGGGTCGAACAGGGTGATCCGCCCGGTGCGGACCTGCCCGGCCAGGGTCGCCTTCCAGTGCGCGTCGGCACCGAGTCCGGTCGGCGCCACCACGCCGATCCCGGTGACCACCGCCCGCCGCCCGGGTGCAGCGGCCCGCTGACCGGGCAGCGCGGCCGGGGGGCCGTCGGCGCTCACCGTACTGTCCTGTCCGGTCGGGCGAAGACCATCGCCGACTGGAATCCGCCGAATCCGCTGCCGACCGACAACGCGACGTCGACCGGTAGCTCACGGGCGGTGTTCGGGACGTAGTCCAGGTCGCATTCCGGGTCGCGGGTGCGCCAGTTCGCGGTCGGCGGGACCACCCCGTGTGCCATGGCCAGCGCGCAGGCCGCCATCTCGATCGAGCCGATCGCGCCGAGCGAATGCCCGATCATCGACTTGATCGAACTGACCGGCACCCGGTACGCCGCGTCCCCGAGCGCCCGTTTGAACGCGGCTGTCTCGTGCCGGTCGTTCTGCCGGGTGCCGGAGCCGTGTGCGCTGACGTACGACACGTCGTCCGGGTTGAGCCGGGCCTGGTTCATTGCGTCCACGATGGCCAGTGCCATCTCCGCGCCGTCCGGGCGCAGCCCGGTCATGTGGTAGCCGTTGCTGCGGGTGGCGTATCCGCCGATCTCGCAGTAGATCCGCGCGCCGCGCCGCCGCGCGTGGTCCAGCTCCTCCAGCATCAGCACGGCGGCCCCTTCGGCGAGTACGAATCCGTGCCGGTCGTTGTCGAACGGCCGGCTGGCGTGCGCCGGGTCGTCGTTGTCCGGGCTGGTCGCCCCGATCGCGTCGAACGACGCGACGGTGACCGGGGAGATCGGCGAGTCGGCGGCGCCGGCGAGCATCACGTCCGCGTCCCCGTCGACGATCAACTGGTGGGCGTAGCCGATCGCGTCGATGCCGGAGGTGCAGCCGGTGGAGATCACCTGCGCCGGCCCGTGCAGCCCGTGCCGGCAGGCCACGTCGGCGGCCAGGCTGCTGGGCACCAGCGCCTGATAGAGGTACGGCATGGTGCAGTCCGGGTCGACCAGCCAGTGGCTGCCCGCGTCACTGGCCACCACGTACTCCTGTTCCAATGCCACAGTGCCGCCGACCGCCGAGCCGAGCGCCACCCCGGCCCGCTGCCGGCCGGCGTCGTCGAGGCTCAGCCCGGCGTCGGCGACCGCCTCGATCGAGCAGGCGAGGGCGAACTGGACGTACCGGTCGGCCCGTCGCCGCTCGCGCGGGCCGAGCCCGGCGTCCGCCGGGTCGAAGTCGCATTCGGCGGCGATCTGGGACCGGAACGGGGACGGGTCGAAGACGGTGATCCGGCGGGTCGCGGTACGCCCGGCGGTGATCGTCGCCCAGAACGCCTCCCGGGTGGTGCCGCCGGGGGCGACCACCCCGACCCCGGTGACGACGGTACGCCGGGGCGACCCGGCCGCGGTCACGGCCGGTGTCCGTTGGGTGTGGTGGTCCGGGTGCGCGGCACCGGCCGGCGGCCGGGCCTGGCACCGTTCGGACCCGGGCCGGCGGCGGCGTCCGGACCGGGACCGAGCACCGCCGGTCCTTCGGTGTCGACGTGGCCGAGTTCGGGGCGCGGCGCCAGCGGGCTGAGGTGGAAGACCACTTCGGCCGGTGCCTTGCTGACGTTGCGCAGCCGGTGCCGGGTGTTCATCGGCACGAACAGCCCTTCGGCGCGGTGCACCGCCACCGGCAGGTCGTCCAGGTCGACGACGATCTCACCGCGCGCGACGTAGAGGAATTCCTCGCTGTAGGGGTGGTAGTGCTCGGCGATGCGTTCGCCGGGGCGCAGCACCGCCAGGCCGAGGAAGCCGGAGGTGCTGCCGACCGTGCGTGGGCCGAGCAGGACCCGGAGTTCGCCGCCGCGTCGCCGGTCGGCGGCGAGGTCGCGGGCGGCGACGAGCCGTGGATCGTTCATGGGGTGCCTCCGACGGGGTCTGCGGTGCGGGCCAGGGTTTCGATCCGGTCGCGGATGATGTCCAGCTGGATCCGGCTGTTGGTGTTGATCCGTTCGGTCATGCCGGCGTTGTCGAGCGGCGCGGCCGGTCGCATTGCGAAGTCCTGCACCCAGGTCATCCGGGTGCCGCCCAGGACCTCGGCGTAGTCCCAGCGAATCCGCATGTACTCGAACGGTCCGGTCTCCACCCGGTGGGCCAGCACCCGGCGGCGGCTCCGGTCGGCGGTGCGTTCGCTGACCCAGCTCCAGACCGTTCCGTTCTCGTCCGGGTGCATGGTCAGCCGGAACCGCACGGTGTCCCCGTGCCGGTGCACGATCTGCACCGACGCGTACTCGGTGAACAGGTCGGGCCACCGGTCGACGTCGTTGGTGACCGCCCAGACGAGGTCCAACGGGGCGGCGATCACCACGCTGTTCTCGGTGTGTCCGGGGGGCTGTCCGGTGGCGTCCGCCGCGGCCGTTGTGGCCGGGCCGGTGTCCAAGGCAGCTCCGGCGTCGTCGTCGCCGGTGAGTTCGCTGGCAACCAGCTCGGCGATCTCGACGATGGTCAGGTCCGCGCTGTCTGGCGGGATCCGCACCTGGTACCGGTCGGCCACCACGGCCTGAAGTTCCAGCAATGCCAGCGAGTCCAGGCCGAGTTCGGCCAGGGATGATGCCGGGGCGTCGGCGGCACCGGACGGGTCGAGCCCGCAGTTGCGTACCAGGATCGCGGTGATGTCCGCGGCGGTGACCTTCTGCTGATCATCGGTGATACTCATCCGCTCCTCCTCGGGCGTGTGTGGTCAGGCCGTACGGATCTGCGACGGCTCGTCGAGCAGCCGGCCGACCAGGCCGGTCGAGAGCCGTCCTTTGCGGAACATGGCGTCGTCCAGCACCCGGCGCAGGAACGGGATGGTGGTGTGGACGCCGGGCCCGCGTACCTCGAACTCGCTCAGCGCGCGTTCCATCCGGTTGAGCGCCAGTTCCCGGTCCGGTGCCCAGACCACCACCTTGGCCAGCAGCGGGTCGTAGTGCGGTCCGACGACGTACCCGGTGTGACCGTGGGTGTCGACCCGGGTGAACGGGCCGCCGGGGATCTCGAAGCGGTCCAGCCGGCCGGGGGTCGGGGTGAACCCGCGCTGCGGGTCCTCGGCGTTGACCCGGCATTCGACCGCGACGCCCCGGGGCCGGATGTCCGGCTGGCGCAGCCGCAGCGGCGTACCGCAGGCGATGTGGATCTGTTCCTGCACCAGGTCCACCCCGGTGATCATTTCGGTGACCGGGTGCTCCACCTGGATCCGGCAGTTCATCTCGATGAAGTGGAACTGGTCGTGCTCGTCGACCAGGAACTCGAAGGTGCCGGCGCCGACGTAGCCGACCGCGAGCGCGCCGCGCAGCGCCGCTGCGGCCATCTCGTCGAGCATTGCTGCCGGCAGCGTCGGTGCCGGACCCTCCTCGATCAGCTTCTGATGCCGCCGCTGCACCGAGCAGTCCCGGGTGCCCAGGTGCACCCCGTTGCCGTGGCCGTCGCAGAGCACCTGCACCTCGACGTGCCGGGCCTGGGTGAGGAACCGTTCCAGGTAGACCCGGTCGTCGCCGAAGACCGCCCGGGCGGTCTGCCGGGTCCGGTGGTACGCCGGTGCCAGGTCCGCTTCGTCGGTGACCACTGTCATTCCCCGCCCACCGCCGCCGGCCGCCGCCTTGATGATGACCGGATAGCCGGTTTCGGCGGCGACTGCGGCGGCGTGGGCACTGCTGGGCACCGGCTCCCGGCTGCCCGGCGGCAGCGGCAGGCCGGCCGCCCCGAACACGTCCCGGGCCTTGGCTTTGTCCCCGAGGGCCTGCATGACCTGCGGCGGCGGCCCGATGAAGACCAGGCTGTTCTCCGCGCAGATTTCGGCGAAGTCGACGTCCTCGGAGAGGAAGCCGTATCCGGGGTGGACGGCCTGGGCACCGGTGCGCCGGGCCGCTTCGACGATCGCCGCCGCGTTGAGGTAGCTGGCCCGGCTCGGCGGCGGGCCGATCTGTACCGCCTCGTCGGCGAACCGGACCACCGCCGAGTCGCGGTCCGCGGTGGAGTGCACCGCGACGGTCCGTACGCCAAGTTCCCGGCAGGCCCGGGCGACCCGCAGCGCGATCTCTCCCCGGTTGGCGATCAGGATCTTCTCGAACACGGTCACCGCCTCCTCAGCCCGGTGCCACGGTGATCAGCGGCTGGTCGAACTCGACCGGATCGCCGTCGCCGGCCAGGATCTCCACGACCACACCTGGCCGGTCGGTGGTGATCTCGTTCATCAGCTTCATCGCCTCGACGATCCCGATCACCTGACCCGGCTCGATCGAGTCGCCGACCTCGACGAACGGCGTTCCGCCGGGCTCCGCGGCCCGGTAGAACGTGCCGACGATCGGTGATCCGATCCGGTGCCCGGCCGCTGGCGCGGCCTGGTCCGCCGCCGGTGCGGTCGGTCCGGTCGCCGACGCGTCGGCCGGGGGCGACGGCGTGGCCGCGACCGACGTCGTCCGGTCGTGCCACTCGATCTCGATCACCGTGTCGCCGTGCCGGACCTGGACCCGGCGCAGCGGACCGGTGAGTTCACCGACCAGCGTCCGGGTCTGCTCGGCGAGCCGGCGCAGCTGGCCGGCCGGCTCCGGCCCGGCCGGTGTTCCGTTGGCGGCGGCAGTGGTCATCGCGGCATCACCTGGATCGTCCGGTCGGTGTCGGGCTGCGGTACGGCGGCATCGACGGTGCCTGCCCCGTACCGGCGGAACCGGCGGGAACGTCGACGCAGCAGGTCGGTGGTGGGCACGGCGAGCAGGTCGGACAGCGCGGCGGTCAGCGCCGCCCGTACCCGGTCGGCGGCGCCGGCCGGATCCCGCTGCGCGCCGCCCGGTGGTTCGCCGACGATGCCGTCGGCGACGCCGAGGCGTACCAGGTCGGGCGCGGTGAGCTGGAGCGCGGCGGCGGCCCGGGGTGCGGCGGCCCGGTCGTGGAACAGGATCGCGGCGCAACCCTCGGGACTGATCACCGAGTAGACGGCGTTCTGCAGCATCAGCACCCGGTCGGCGACGGCCAGCGCGAGCGCTCCGCCGCTGCCGCCCTCGCCGGTGACGACGGCGACCACCGGGGTGGGCAGCCGGGCCAGGGTGCGCAGGCAGGTGGCGATCGCGGCGGCCTGGCCCTGTTCCTCCGCGTCGACCCCCGGATGTGCGCCCGGGGTGTCGATCAGGGTGACCACCGGTAGTCCGAGCCGGGCGGCGAGCCCCATCACCCGCAACGCCTTGCGGTAGCCGGCCGGGCTGGCCATGCCGAAGTTGCGGGCCAGCATCTCCCGGGGGTCGTGGCCCTTCTGCTGCCCGATGACGGCGACCGGCTGGTCACCGAGCCGGGCCAGTCCGGCGACGATCGCCGGGCAGTCCGCACCGAGCCGGTCGCCGTGCAACTCGACGAAGCCGTCGAACGCCGTCCGCAGATAGTCCAGAGTGGTCGGCCGGGCCAGGTCCCGGGCGGTACGCACCGACTGCCAGGCGGTCGGCGTCGCGTCGGCCCGGTGCGTCGGCCTGGGGCGCGGAATCGGCCCGGATCCCGGCACCGTCGGTTCGGCCAGCGGACCTGCTCCGGCCCGGCCACCCGCGGCCAGCGCGAGCAGGGCGCGCAGCCGGGGGCGTAGGTCGTGGCGTTCGACGACCATGTCGACCTGGCCGTGCCGGAGCAGGAACTCCGCGGTCTGGAAACCGGGGGGCAACGCCTGGCGGATCGTCTCCCGGATCACCCGGGGGCCGGCGAACCCCATCCGGGCGCCGCGTTCGGCGATCACCAGGTCGGTGTTGGTGGCGAACGAGGCGGCGACGCCGCCGTACGTCGGATCGGTGACGACGCTGACGGTGAGCAGTCCGGCGGCGCGCAGTTCGGCGATCGCGCAGCTGACCGTCGCCATCTGCATCAGCGCCAGGACGCCTTCCTGCATTCGCGCCCCGCCGGAGGCGGTGACCAGCACCAGCGGATCCCGGGCGGCGAGTGCCTCCTCGGCGGCGCGGGTGATCAACTCGCCGGTGGCGCAGCCGAGGCTGCCACCGAGGAACCGGAAGTCCATCACCGCCAGGACGGCCCGATGCCCGCCGATCCGGGCGGTGCCGCACAACACCGCCTCCGCCATGCCGGTCGCCGCCCGCGCCTCGGCCAGCCGTCGCCGGTACGGCATCGAGTCGACGAACCCCAACGGGTCCACCTCGGCGGCGCGGTCGGCGAGCCTGGTGAAGCTGTCCGGGTCGACCAGTTGTCCGATCCGTTCCGCCGCGGTCAACCGCTGGTGGTCTCCACACTCGGGGCAGACCTCCAGGTTGCGGCGCATCCGTCGCCGGTAGACCAGTGCGCGGCAGGCGTGGCAGCGCAGCCAGCGGTTGCGGCCCAGGGCCGCGACGGCGGTCATCGGGGCCGACCGGTGGGTGCGTCCCAGTGGTAGAACCGGTGCGCCATCGCGTCCCGAGGTGACCGCCAGGTCGCCAGGTACGGGCTGATGTAGCTGGCGAGTCGGCGGCTGACCTCGTCGAACTCCGGGTGTCGCCGGGCGGCGGCCACCGCGTCCGGTCCGGTCTCGGCGGTCTCGATCAGATGCACGTACAGGTCGTGCAGCCGGTAGAGCGACCGGTGCCGTACCCCGGCCAGGTGGGGCAGGTCGGTCAGGTCCGATTCGGCGAAGATCTCCGCGACCTGCTGCTCCGCGTCGGGGACCACCTTGGCGATGATCAGCGAGCGATCCATGGTTCCTCCCAGCGGTGTCGGGCCCGGTCCTGGCCAACCTTGCCGCCGTCGGCGTCACCGGCGCGTTGTCCGTGCCGTCCGGGGCACCGTTCACTGGTGACGCCGAGGTCACGGCCTGTGAGTACAGTGCGTGATCGCTCTCGATGTGCGTCGGTATCGCTCCAGCTGCCATCGGGGTTGCAAAATGCCAGGTCAGATGGGATGGGGTCGGTGGGTCAAGCGAATCGGGTAGTCGACTGAATGTTGACTGAGAGTAACCATGATTGATAATCTTCGTGACGCGATGACGTGATGCAAGGGCGGCGACCGGTGACTGACGTGTGCAGGAGGTTCGGCCGTGACGTCAGAGGCAGGCAACGCGGGGGCATCAGTCCGGCTGCTGCTGCTCGGCGGCTTCCGTCTGCTCCACCAGCACGAGACCGTGTTGATCCCCCGTGGACTGCAGCGGATCGTCGCGGTGATCGGGCTGCGACCCGGCGCCACCCGTGCCCACCTGGCCGGTCTGCTCTGGCCGGAAGCCGCCGAGGACCGCGCACTGTCCTCGCTGCGTACCGCACTGTGGCGGCTGCGTCAGGAGCCGAACTGCCCGCTGCGGACCGCCGGCGACACCGTCCGGCTCGACCATCGGGTCCAGGTCGACGTCGACGACCTGGTCCGGACCGCCGCGCGGGTGCGCGACGGTGGGGATCCGCGACTGGCCGACGCGGTGCTCACCGCCGCCCGGCACGACCTGCTGCCCGGCTGGTACGACGACTGGGTGCTGCTGGAACGGGAACGGCTGCGGCAGCTGCGGCTGCACCTGCTCGAGCACATCGCCCGCTCCCATCTGGACGCCGGTCGGCACGACGAGGCGCTGCAGGCCGCACTGGAAGCGGTCGGTGCCGAACCGTTGCGGGAGACCCCACACCGGCTGATCGTGCAGATCCATCTCGCCGAGGGCAACGCCTACGAGGCGCTGCACGCCTTCTACGCGTACCGCGATCTGGCCCTGCGGGAGCTGCAGCTGGAACCGTCCCCGGCGATGGCCGCGCTGATCGGCGACATCCTCACCCCGATCCGGGACGCGCCGGCCCGGCGCACACTCGACCGGCGTCGGCCGGGTGAGTCGGCGTCCGGCCCGGTCAGCCCTCGCCCGGCCCGCTGACCCGTCCGGCGTCACCGCCGAGCGAGACCCGGACCAGGGCAGCGGCGAACCGGGGCAGGTCGCGCTCACCCACCAGGGCGGCCAGCCGCCGCGGTGAGGTCGGTAGATCCAGCTTGCGGGCCCCGGTCACCACCCGCTTGTCCAGGTACGGACGTAGTCCGGGCCAGACCGCCTGCGCCTCGCGCAGGAAAATGTCCGCTCCGGTCGGGCCGATGCCGGGGAACATGGTCAGCAACCGGCGCAGCACGGCCGGATCGTCACCGCCCTCAGCGTGCAGCCGCCGCAGGTCACCGCCCCACCGCTGGTGGCACAGTTCGGCTCCGTCGCCGAGCATCGTGGCGGTCCGTTCGTCGTACCGCCGGTAGTGGCCCCGGCCGAGCGCGTCGACGCGGTCCTGCCAACCGGCCGCGCACATCGCCGCCGGTGTGCGGTAGCCGGCCGCGAACAGTTCCCGAGCGCCGGCGACCGCGACCCCGGCCGAGATCCGGGCGCTGAGCAGGGTGGCCAGCACCAGCAGCTGGTACAGCGGGGCCGGCCGGTCGGCCAGGGCGATACCCGCCTCGACGCTGAACGTCCGGCCCTGCCGGTCGAGCAGCGCGTCGACCGCGCGTACCTGCCGATCCGCCATCGTGGCAACCTCCGTTCCCGGCCGACGAGGTACCCCCGGCGGTGCGCATGAAACGGAGCAGCCCGCCGTGCCCCCCCGCCGGCGTCGTCGGTCGCTTTCGGCGTCGGGTCAGCCCACGTCGCTCGGCACCAGCTCCCCGGTGCCGGCGCGGTCACCGTCCGCAGACCCGCCGACGCGGTCACCGTTCGCCGCTCCGCCGGCCTGGGCGATCCGCAGCGCCTCCACCAGGTCGCGGTACAGCTCGTCGGTGGCCGACAGCGTCTCGTGGTCGCCGTACGCCCGGATCCGCCCGCTGTCCATCACCACGATGGTGTCGGCGTCGATGACGGTGGAGAGCCGGTGCGCGATGGTGACCACCGCGCCGTTGCCGGCCTGCTCCCGGATGCAGTCGTGGATGGCCGCCTCGGTGAGTCCGTCGACCTGGGCCGTCGCCTCGTCGAGCAGCAGGACGTCCGGCCGCCGCAGGATCGCCCGGGCCAGCGCGATCCGCTGCCGCTGCCCGCCGGACATCGACGACGGAGTGAGCAGGGTGTCCAGCCCGTCGCCGAGCGAGTCGATCTTCTCGGTCAGCCGGACCGCGTGCAGCGCGCGGTGGATCTCCCCGTCGGTGGCGTCCGGATGGGTGAACAGCAGGTTTTCCCGGATGGTGCCGGGGATCACCGGGGTGTCCTGCTCGACGTACGCCAACCGGCTCCGGACCTGCTCGTGGCCCAGCGACGGGTACGGTCGACCGTCGAGCAGCAGCTCGCCCTGCTGCGGTGCGAGAAACCGCAGGATCAGCGAGAAAAGGGTGGTCTTGCCGGCGCCGGAGGGGCCGACGATGGCCAGGTGCCCACGGCGTGGCACGGCGAGATCGATGTCGCGTACCGCGGCCGGTAGGTCGGGTCCGTAGCCGGCGGTGACCTGCCGCAGTTCCAGTACCGGCCGGTCGGTGTCGTCGGTCGCCCGACCCGCCCGGCGGGCAGCCGGCTGCGGGCTTGTCCCCGGTGCCGGGGTAACGGCCGGGTCGGCCTCGGCCGGCATCGCCTCGACCTGCCGGATTCGACCGGCCGCGGCGATCCCGGACTGCAGCGCGGTGAGGTGCCGGCTCAGCGTGGTGACCGGCTCCATCAGCCCGAACGCGTACAGCAGGAACGCGATCAGGCTGGAGACCGGCAGCGCGCCGGTGCCGACCCGCCAGGCGCCGAGACCGAGGATCGTGATGATTGCCAACTGGATGCCGGCCCAGGCGACTGTCCAGGCGAGGGCTTCGCGGCGGATGGCCGCGATGCTCTGCCGGGCCGACTCGCGGGCCTCGCCGACGATCCGCTCCGACTGGCGCTGCTCGGCCCGGCTCACCTTGACCGTGCGGATCGCCCGTAACGTGCCCTCCAGCGCCGCACCCAACTTGCCGACGTGCTCCTGGGCGCGTTCGCGTGCCTTGGCGATGCCCGGCAGCAACAGGCTGAACAGGACGGTCATCCCGGCCACCGAGGCGACGGTGGCGCCGAGCAGCACCAGGTCGAGCACTGCCATCAGCACCAGAGTGCCGACCATCCTCACCGAGCCGTTGATCAGGCCGATCACGCTCGACGAGGCGGCTTCGCGCAGCAGCACCGTGTCCGAGGTGACCCGGGTGACGAACTCGCCGGTGGGCCGGGCGGTGACGGCCGGCACGGTGGCCCGGAACAGTCGGCGCACCATCGACTGGCGGGCGTCGAGGATCACCCGTTCACCGACGGTGCCGAGCAGGATCCACTGCCACAGCCAGATCACGACACCCAGGACGAGCAGACCGAGCAGCGCGAGCACCGGGCCGCGCAGCGACGCCGCCCCGGTCAGGGTGTCCAGCACCCATTTGGTGACCATGGGCGTAGCGAGGCCGGCGGCGGAGCCGACCAGGGCGAGGCACAGGCCGAGGCCCAGCGCGCGGCGGTGCGGCCGGGCGAACGACCAGAGCAGGCGGAGCCGGGGCAACCGGCGGTCGGCGACGGGGGGTTCGGCGGTCTGCGTGACGGTCACACCATCAAGTGGACCACGGGCCGCCGTCACGGTCGTCGCCGTCAGAGGACGGCGGGAGGGCCTTCGCCGTGTCGCCGCTGCTATCGAGCTGGAGCCTCCGCCGCAGCCTCCGCTGCTCGTCGGTGATCCAGTCCCGTCCGTCTGCGGAAACCGACTCCAGGATTCGGATCGCGGAGCTGATGCCGGAGGAACTGAGCGCCAGCTGCCGCAGCCGTGCAAGGTTCTCCTCCGGTCCCAGGAAACCCTTCTCGAAGTTCTCGACCAGTACGTTGATTTCGCGGCCCCCCGCGAGGTTGAGGTTAAATGCTTGGCGGGTTACGAGTTTGTTCACGTGCGGCCCAAATGCGCCTGCCTCCTGAGGTGAGAGAAGCTTGCGTTGTCCGTCGGAAAGTCGGAGGCCGAATTCATCTACCCGTACCGACTCAATCATGTCGTACCGGAACGTCTGTCGGCTTTCGTTGCTCAGCGTTCCGGTGGCGAAATCCATAGACATGGCGACCTGGCGGACGCCGCGTTGACTCAATAGAAAGAGGATCATCTCGTACTTCGAGTAACGAGGTGGCCCGTGCAGTACCCGGGCGCGCAATGCGTCCGGTGCCTCCTGGGTCATCAGCACATGCGTGATGACGTCGCGGTTCGACAACCCGTAGTCGCGCATCACCTCCATTCGGATGAAGACCTTGTCATAGTCGAGCCAGCGGGCCATCTCCTCGTCGGACGGCCGGTCGGCGAGCACCTGCGACCATCGGCCGAACTCGGTCCGCTCGGCAGCCAGTCGGGCAGTGGACTCCCGGCTCTCCTCCGCGTAGCGGATCCGCTCCGACTGCAGGGTCAGCAGCGCCTTCCACGATACCCACTCACCCGTGACGAGCAGCATCGCTGCGAGCAGTGCGTGCCACGGCATGGCGAACATTCCGAGAATCACGGCGGTAACGGTGGCGATGTGGAAGGCTGTCCATCCCGAGGAAACACCGACACGCACTGAAAAGGGAACACGTAGCCGTTCGCGGAACTCCGCCAGTTTGCCACGCCGCCACTGGTCGGCGGCGCGCCATGCGTACCACCGCACCAGCCACCGGATCCTTGCCACGTCCGCGTCGGGGTAGCCGTACAACAGCGTGAGATCGCGACGAAGGGTGGCGCGGATGCCGACAGTTAGCCCGGCCCACTGCACGTCGGACAGTCGTTCTCGGGGGCGGAAGCTTGCGAAACTGTCGCTGACGAGGCGTTCGAGAACGGAGCTGAACGGCTGTGGCGCGGACCAGCCGGCCGGTAGCGTGTCGGCGTACGAGCTAAACTCTCGTTCGCTGCGGGCGAGGCGGCGGCGCATCCAGTCGTGCCGGGGACCAAACAACGCGATGCCCGCGCCGCCGGCAAGCCAAAGAAGCGTGACCAGGGCGCTGCCGCCGAGACTCTGCCTTCCGGCGGTCAGGAGGGCGAGGGCTACGCCGCCGCCGACGGCGGCGAGGCCCAGCCCAAGCCGGATCCAGGCGTCGAGTCTGCTCTTTTCCGGGGCGACCGGCATCGGCTGCGGGGCCAGCGGGATCGGCTCAAAGAACATCCAGACCCGGTCGCGGCGGCCGTCTCCCATCCTTTGGGTGCTTATCTCGCCAGCCAGCTTGGCATCCAGCAGATCCTGGAGCTGCCCGGACAGAATCATGTCCAGGTGCCGGATTATTTCCTCTCGTCGTTTACTGTCAAGCTTCTGAAAGCGGTCCAGGATGCGGTGTATGCTGATCTGGGACTCGTCGGCTGCCTGCTGAGTTGAGTTTGCGACCATCATCTCGACGGTTTCCAGTGCTTCGGTCCACTCGTCGCGAGGTCGGTCTTTGGTGAGCTGAGCCTGTCCGTTGATCGTACGGAACTCATCATCAGACAGGTGGTCCACCGTTCGGCCGCTCAGCACCGCGACGAGGTAGTAGTAGACCACCTTGTTGGACGACTGCGGCGAGGTGATCAGATCTCGGAGCAGTTCGCGGGCGGAAGTGACTACACCGCCTCGGAGCATCCGCTCGGCGGCCGCGAGCCGCTCCTCGAAAGAGGCCTGCGGGTTGACCTGATATGTCTTGTTCTCAATCAGGACCTGTTTGCCGATGTTAATGTCACGAGCGGCGTACAGGTTCCGGTCGGTCGGCTGCCGTGGCTGCTGCACGGGTTGACTGAAGGCCCCGGTCGGCATGCTCATGCCCCGAAGGAACCCAGGATCGTCGCCACGTTCGCGCTGATCGCCAGCGTACCGGGAAGAATCTTCCCGATCCGGGTCAGCGCGGCCTGCAGCGCACGCTGCTCTTCCCGATCATCAGCAGGAAGTTGTTGCTGTGCGCAGATCAACTCGCGCTGCGCCGCAGCGTAATCTGCCTCGGCCAGTTCGCCTCGGGACCGAGCGTTGGCGAGCATCTCGCCCAGTCGCTCCAACGCCTCCTGTAACGCCACGACGCCGCCGAGATCCTCCGTACCGCCTGACTGCTCGAAGATGATCTGCTCGTTGATCTTGATGTCACGTCGAGCATTGAAGTTGGCCATCTGATCTCCAGATCAGGATCTGTCAGGTTGCGGGCAATGGCGCGACGACATGGCTCTCCGCCAGTGTGCGGCGCGGCGAATCGTTTATACCTCCGGAGTTCGAGCAGCGACAATCAGCGACGACGTCAGGCCGGTGTCAGATATTGGCAACACGGCCGGCTGGTTGTATCGCTCACGACGCCGGATCGGTGGAAATCGGCGACGTCCGGCCAGAATTCGCCGAGCGGCGGCCGTCGACACCTGGCGGGGCACTCGCCAGCGTGGGACCGGTCGGACCGAGGTCATCGCACCTGCCAGCTGCCTGGCGACGGTATCCGGCCTCGCTTCTGCGGTATATACGCTGGTCCGCGTGACGACGACTCACCGGCGGACGTACGGCACCGTTCTCGCCACCGCGCTGCTGGCCGCCGGCTGCGCCACCGGCCCTGCGGCGGCGCCCGGCGACAGCCGGGACGACGCCGTAGCCGGCGTCACCGGCCCACTCACCGTGCTGGCCGCCGCCTCGCTGACCGACGCGTTCACCCGAATCGGGGCCGACTTCGAGGCGGCCAACCCCGGTGTGTCCGTCACCTTCAGCTTCGCCGGCAGCTCCCAGCTAGCCCAGCAGATCACCGCCGGGGCACCCGCCGACGTGTTCGCCGCCGCCAGCCCGGCCACCATGGCAACGGTCGTCTCCGCAGGCGAGGCAGCCAGCGAACCGGCCGTCTTCGCCCGCAACCAGCTGGTCATCGCGGTGCCGGACGGCAACCCGGCCGGCGTCACCGGGCTGGCCGACCTCACCAGGTCCGGCGTCAAGGTCGCCCTCTGCGCTGAGCAGGTGCCATGCGGGGCGGCCGCCCGTACCGCGCTCGACGCCGCCGGCAGCGACCTCGTCCCGGTAACCTTCGAACGGGACGTCCGCGCCGCGCTGTCCAAGGTCCGCCTCGGCGAGGTGGACGCCGCCGTCGTCTACCGCACTGACGCGGCCGCCGCCGCCGACGAGGTCGACGCCGTCGAGTTCGCCGAGTCCGGCCAGGCGATCAACGAATACCCGATCGTCACCCTGGCTGCTGCCACCAACCCGCAGGCCGGGGAGGCCTTCGTCGGGTACGTCCGCTCCGCCGCCGGCCAGGCCGACCTGACCGACGCCGGCTTCCAGCGTCCGTGACCACGCCCGCGCCGCCCGCCGTCAGCCGGCGACGTCGCCGCACCGACCGGCGGCCGCCGGTCTTCCTCGCCCTGCCCGCCCTGGCCGGACTGGCCTTCCTGACGCTGCCGCTGGCCGGCCTGCTGCTGCGTACCCCGTGGGCGCAGCTGCCGGCCCGGCTCACCGCGCCCGGCGTCCTCGACGCGCTGCGGCTGTCCCTGCTGACCGCCACTGCCGCCACCGTGCTCTGCCTGCTGCTCGGCGTACCGCTGGCCTGGTTGCTGGCCCGCACCCGGTTTCCCGGCCGGGGCCTGATCCGCGCCCTGGTCACCGTGCCGCTGGTGCTGCCGCCGGTGGTCGGCGGCGTCGCGCTGCTGCTCGTCTACGGCCGGCGCGGCCTGGTCGGCGGCTGGCTGGACAGCGCGTTCGGGGTGACCCTGCCGTTCACCACCACCGCCGTCGTGCTCGCCGAAGCGTTCGTCGCCATGCCGTTCCTGATCATCGCGGTCGAGGGCGCGCTGCGCGGTGCCGACCCCCGGTACGAGGAGGCCGCCGCCACCCTCGGGGCCAGCCGGTGGACCACGTTCCGCCGAGTCACCCTGCCGATGGTCGGCCCCGGGATCGCCGCCGGTTCGGTGCTGTGCTGGGCGCGGGCGCTCGGCGAGTTCGGTGCCACCATCACCTTCGCCGGCAACTTCCCCGGCCGTACGCAGACCATGCCGCTCGCCGTCTACCTCGCCCTGGAGCAGGACTTCGACGCCGCGATCGTGCTGAGCCTGCTGCTGCTGACCGTGTCAGTGGTGATTCTCGCCGGGCTGCGGGAGCGCTGGGTCGGTGGTCTGCGGTGACCACGCGGCGACGGGCCGACGACCCCGTCCCCGACCCGGGGCCGGCGGCGGCGCTCGACGCACATCTGGTGGTCCGCCGCACCGGGTTCACCCTCGACCTGCGGCTGACCGTCGTCCCCGGGGAAGTGGTCGCGCTGCTCGGGCCCAACGGCGCCGGCAAGACCACGGCGCTGCGGGCCCTCGCCGGACTGCAGCCGCTGCACGCCGGCCACCTGCGCCTCGGCGACCGGACGCTGGACCAGCCGGACGCGGGGTTGCTGGTGGCACCGGAGCACCGGCCGATCGGCGTGGTCTTCCAAGACTATCTGCTGTTTCCGCACCTGACCGCGCTGGACAACGTGGCGTTCGGGCCGCGTAGCCACGGCGTGCCGCGTCGCGTCGCGCGCGACACGGCGGCTGGCTGGCTGGACCGGGTCGGGCTGACCGGGCACGCCCGCCGCCGGCCCCGGGAACTGTCCGGCGGGCAGGCGCAGCGGGTCGCGTTGGCCCGGGCGCTCGCCGTACGCCCGCAACTGCTGCTGCTCGACGAGCCGCTCGCCGCGCTCGACGCCCGGACCCGCGCGGAGACCCGCGCCCACCTGCGGCAGCACCTCGCCGCGCACACCGGCGTCGCCGTGCTGGTCAGCCACGACCCGTTGGACGCGATGATGCTCGCCGACCGGCTGGTGATCGTCGAGAACGGCCGGCTGGTGCAGTCGGGTGACGCGGCCACCGTCACCGCCCGCCCGCGCAGTGACTACGTGGCCCGGCTGGTCGGGCTCAACCTCTACCGGGGCAGCGGGGACGGGAGCAGCGTCACGCTGCCCGGCGGCTTCCGGCTGGTCGCCGCCGAGCCACAGCGCGGCGACGTGTTCGTGGCGTTCCCACCGTCGGCGGTGGCGCTCTACCGGCAGCGTCCGGACGGCAGCCCGCGCAACTCGTGGCCGGCCACCGTCAGCAGTGTCGCCCGCAACGGCGACCGGCTGCGGGTCGAGTTGGCCGGGCCGTTACCGGTCGGAGCGGACGTCACCGCGGCGGCGGCCGCGCACCTCGACCTGCGTCGCGGCGAGCGGGTGTGGGCGACGCTCAAGGCGACCGAGGTGGCCGGGTATCCGGCAGACCCGGACCGTACGATTCTCGGTGGAAGCCATGCTTCCGACGGCAATTCGTCTCCAGGAGGGAATCCAGGTGAGCACCGGGGTCGAGACGCGTGAGTTCCAGGCCGAGGCGCGCCAGCTCTTGCAGCTGATGGTCCATTCAATCTACTCGAACAAGGACATCTTCCTGCGCGAGTTGATCTCGAACGCCTCCGACGCGCTGGACAAACTGCGCTTGCAGGCGCTGGTCGACAAGGATCTCGACGTCGACACGTCGGACCTGCACATCGAGGTCGAGGCCGACCGCGAACAGCGCACCCTCACTGTGCGGGACAACGGCATCGGCATGTCGCGGGACGAGGTGGTCAGCCTGATCGGCACCATCGCCAAGTCCGGCACCGCCGAGCTGCTGCGCAAGATGAAGGAATCCAAGGAAGCCGCCGCGCAGGAGCTGATCGGGCAGTTCGGCGTCGGCTTCTACGCCACCTTCATGGTCGCCGACCGGGTCGTCCTGACCACCCGGCGGGCCGGGGAGACCGAGGCGACCCGCTGGGAGTCGTCCGGCGAGGGCACCTACACCATCGAGACGCTCGACGAGGCGCCCCAGGGCACCACGGTCACCCTGCACCTCAAGCCCGAGGACAAGGACGACCAACTGCACGACTACACCGAAGAGTGGAAGATCCGGGAGATCGTCAAGCGGTACTCGGACTTCATCGCCTGGCCGATCCGCACCACCACCGAGCGTCCCGGTGAATCCGACGGTGAGACCACCAGCGAGGTGGTCACCCTCAACTCGATGAAGGCGCTGTGGGCGCGGCCCCGTTCCGAGGTCACCGACGACGAGTACAAGGAGTTCTACAAGCACGTCAGCCACGACTGGAACGACCCGCTCGACATCATCCACATGAAGGCCGAAGGCACCTTCGAGTACGAGGCGTTGCTGTTCGTGCCGGCGCAGGCGCCGTTTGACCTGTTCATGCGGGACGCGCGGCGCGGCGTGCAGCTGTACGTCAAGCGCGTGTTCATCATGGACGACTGCGAGGCGCTGATCCCGGAGTACCTGCGGTTCATCAAGGGTGTCGTCGACGCGCAGGACCTTTCGTTGAACATCAGCCGGGAGATCCTGCAGCAGGACCGGCAGATCCAGCTGATCCGGCGGCGGCTGGTGAAGAAGGTGCTCTCCTCGCTCAAGGAGTTGATGGACAACGACGCCGACCGGTACCGCACGTTCTGGACCCAGCTCGGCCGGGCGGTGAAGGAAGGCCTGCTCAACGACTACGAGAACCAGCGGGCGATCCTGGACATCTCGTCGTTCGCCTCGACCCACGATCCGGAGCAGCTGACCACTCTGGCCGGGTACATCGAGCGGATGAAGGACGGTCAGGAGGACATCTACTACATGACCGGCGAGTCCCGCACGATGATCGAGAACTCCCCGCACATGGAGGCGTTCAAGGCCAAGGGGTACGAGGTCCTGCTGCTCACCGACCCGGTCGACGAGATGTGGGTCGAGTCGGTCGCCGACTACGACGGCAAGAAGCTGCGGTCGATCGCCAAGGGCCAGGTCGACCTGGCCGGCGACGACGACACCGCCGAGTCCGACCCGGAGCGGGAACAGCAGAAGGAAACGTACGCCCCGCTGCTGTCCTGGCTGGGCCAGACGCTCGACGAGCAGGTCAAGGAGGTACGGCTCTCCACCCGGCTGACCACCTCGCCGGCCTGCCTGGTCGGCGACGCCGCGGACATGACCCCGGCGCTGGAACGGATGTACCGGGCGATGGGCCAGGACGGGCCGAAGATCAAGCGGATTCTGGAGCTGAACCCGACCCACCCACTGGTCACCGGGCTGCGTGAGGCGTACGGTGCCCGCGCCGACGATCCGGCGCTGGCCGAGACCGCCGAGCTGCTGTACGGCACCGCGCTGCTCGCCGAGGGCGGTGAGCTGGACGACCCGGCCCGGTTCGCCAAGCTGCTCGCCGACCGACTGGCCCGTACCGTCTGAACCGCCGGTTCCGGTCCCCCGGCGGGCGTCGACCCGCCGGGGGACGCCCGCTGGCGGGACCCGCCACAGCTCAGGCGGTGACCGTTGCTTCGGCGGCGATCGCCTGGTCGACGGCGGCGGCGACGTGCAGCCGGCTGGTCGGGAAGAGCAGCAGCGGGGTGTCCTCTTGACCGACCAGCAGCTCGATCTCGGCGCAGCCGAGCACCACGCCCTGCGCGCCGGCGGCGATCAGCCGCTCGATCACCTTCAGGTACCTGGCCCGGGACGACTCGCTGACCACTCCGAGGCACAGCTCGTCGTAGATGACCGAGTGGACCATCTTGCGGTCTGCGGCGTCGGGCACCAGGACTGTCAGGCCATGGCCGGCCAGCCGCTCGCGTAGGAAGTCCTGCTCCATGGTGAAGGCGGTGCCGAGCAAACCGACCGTGTGCAGCCCGTGGCTGCGGACCGCGTCAGCGGTGACGTCGGCGATGTGCAGCAACGGGATGTCGATTGCGGCGGCGACCTGATCGGCGACCTTGTGCATGGTGTTGGTGCACAGCAGCAGCAGGTCGGCACCGGCCGCTTCGACCCGCCGGGCCGCGTCAGCGAGCAGGTCGGCGGCTTCGTCCCACTCACTGACCGCCTGCCGTCGTTCGACGTCGGCGAAGTCGACCGAGTAGAGCACGCACCGTGCCGAATGGTGCCCACCCAGCCGGTCGCGGACCAGTTCGTTGGCGAGCCGGTAGTAGTGCGCGCTGCTTTCCCAGCTCATGCCGCCGAGCATGCCGATCGTCATCATGCTGCCATCGTGCCACCGGGTGCCCGGGCACCGGGTGGATATTCGTCGGCGGACATCGACCCGGTCGGCGGCTGTCGCGGCCGTCCATGTATTGACTATTGTGGACTCACTTTGCGGACTACCGGCAGCTGTCCGAACATCAGGCGTGCCACCTGCGATGACCCAGCGACGGGCGGGAGGGGACCGTGGTGCCCAGGGACGTACCGGTACGGCGGATCGGCATGCGTGAGGTCGCTCGGGCCGCTGGCGTATCGGTCTCCACCGCGGCCAACGTGCTGAGCCGACCGTCGATCGTCGCGCCAGCGACCCGCCGCCGGGTGGAGGCCGTCATCGAGTCCGTCGGCTATGTGCCGAACGGTCCGGCCCGGCAGTTGCGCGGCCGGCCCAGCCCGATCGTCGCCAGCGTCACCCTTGACCTGGCCAACCCGTTCTACGCCGAGGTCAACCGGGGCATCGAGGACGAGCTCGCCGAGCACGGCTGTCTGGTGCTGGCCTGCAGCACAGACCTGCGCCCGGCCAAGGAGCGGCAGTTGCTGAAACTGCTGCAGACCCAGGCCGTACGGGGCGTCATCATCGCGCCGGTCGGTGCGGACCCGGCGTCGCTGCTGTGGATGAGTCGGCACGGGATGGCGGTCGTGCTGATCGACCATCCGCGTGCAGGGCTCGATTTGTGCGCGGTCGCGGTTGACGACGTCGCCGGTGGCCGGCTGGCCGGTGAGCATCTGGTCGGGCTGGGGCACCGCAGGATCGCGTTCCTCGGCGGAACCCGGGACGCCGGGCCGGTGGCCCGCCGTCGCGACGGCGTACGCAGGGCGCTGGCCGCCGCCGGTCTCGACCCGGCGACGGGGTTGCTGGACGTCCGCGTACCGCTGCATCCGCCGCCGCTGGTCGAAGCCGCCGCCTCGGCGTCGGCGCTGATTCTCGCCGCGACCCCGCCGGTGACCGCGGTGGTCTGTCTCAACGACACGGCGGCGCTGGGCCTGCTGGACGGGTTTGCCGCAGCCGGTGTCCGGGTGCCGGCGGACATCTCGGTCGTCGGCTACGACGACCTGCCGTTCGCCCGCCGGCTGGCGCCTGCGCTGACCACGGTCAGCCAGCCGAAGTATCGGCTGGGCCGGGCCGCCGCCGAACTGCTGCTGGACGAGGCCAGGCCGGGGCACGCTCACCGGGAGATCGGGTTCCGCCCGACGCTGGCGGTCCGCGCATCGACCGTCCCGCCGTCCGACGCGTCGAAACGCATCGATTGATAGCTATTGCCTCCGGCCGGGGTGCGGACGTAGCTTGTCGGCACACCGTAGAGCGCCGAGCCGGTCCTCGTACCCCCGGTTCACAAACGTTGCAACAGCGCGCCGCGCACGCCCCCGCTCCGGGTCCGTGCGCTCGGGCAGGCGCACCTCGCCCCGGGACTTCCCGGGCTCAACCTGAGGTAGGTCATGCGCGGGGTCAACCACCCGCACGTCTGGTACACCGGCGAGCCGACTCGTTCGCCGACATCAAGGCGCTCGGTGCCAACACCGTACGGGTGGTGCTGGGCAGCGGCCAGCGCTGGGGTCCGTCCAACGGCGTCGCCGACGTGATCGATCTGTGCAAGCGGAACCGGATGATCCGCGTGCTCGAGGTGCACGACACCACCGGGTACGGCGAAGAAGTGCCGCCGCCTCGCTCGACCAGGCCGTCGACTACTGGATCAGCCAGAAGAGCGCGCTGGTCGGCGAGGAGAACTACGTCGTCATCAACATCGGCAACGAGCCGATCGGCAACGTCGACGCCGGCCAGTGGACCGCCGCCACGGTCGACGCCATCGGGCGGATGCGGGCCAACGGCTTCGATCACCTGCTGATGGTCGACGCGCCGAACTGGGGCCAGGACTGGCAGAACGTCATGCGGGCGGACGCCCAGACGGTGCTGGACGCGGACAGCCACGGCAATACCGTGCCGTCGATCCACATGTACGCGGTCTACAGCAACGCCTCGTCGATCGTGAGCTACCTTGACGACTTCGAGGCCAACGGGTGGCCGCTGGTGATCGGCGAGTTCGGCTGGCAGTTCAACTCCGGAGAGGTGGACCAAGACACGATCCTGGCTGAGGCGCAGGCCCGTGGCCTCGGCTACCTCGGCTGGTCGTGGAGCGGCGACACCGACCCGATCCTCGACATGGTGCTCAACTTCGACCCGAACCAGATGACCACCTGGGGTGAGCGGATCTTCAACGGACCGGACGGCATCAGCTCCACCTCCCAGGAGGCCAGCATCTTCGGCGGTACGCCGCCGACGACCGCCGCGTCGTATGACGCCATCACGATCGAGGTGGGGGTCCGGCCGGGGTAGGTGGCGTTCCAGGCGGCCCAGCCGTTGACCGAACGCCGGGCCTCGGCCACCGCCGTTCCCGCCACGGCCACTGTCGCGGCCGTCGGTGGGGCGGACACCGGCCGCGTGGGGGCGGGTACGGACGCCGAGGCGGATGCCACTGCCGGCACCGGCGGGGTGGGGGTGACGGCGCGGGCGGCGGTGCCGGTGCCGACTCGGGTGCGGGTGCGCGGGCGGAACAGCGGCGCAGGCGCATTCACCGTGGCCCGGCCGGCGTTGATCACCGGCCGGTCGCCGCCGAAGGCCGCCGGTACGATCGGCCGACCGCCGACCAGCGACGGCCGGGCATGTCCGGTGAGGGCTGACCATCACCTCGGTCTCCGGCGGCGAGTACCTCGTCGCGTTGTCCAGCAGTTCGGCGAGCAGGTGCGCCACCTCGTCGACGGCCGCGCCGGCGACGGACAGCTCCCGGTCGACCGTGCCGATCCGTACCCGGGTGTAGCGCTCGATCTGGGAGAGCGTGGCCTGGATCACGTTGTCCAGCGGCACCGCTTCCCGCCGTACCCGGGAAGTACCGGAACCACCGAGCACCAGCAGGCTCTGGTTGATCCGTGCCATCCGGGCGGCGAGGTGGTCAAGTTGGTAGAGCTGTTCGAGCCGGTCCGGGTCGGTCTCGTCGCGCTCCACCCGGTCGACCTGGGCCAGCATCGCGTCGACCAGCCGCTGCTCGCGTCGGGACAGGTGGACGAAGATCTCCGAGACGTTGGCCCGCAGCACCGCCTGTACGCCGGCGACCCGTACCGCCTCGCGATGCAATCGCTGTGATCTTGTACGTCGGTGCCTGCCGGTAGGTCCTACGATGCCGCAGGTGGGCAGGGCGAACAGTCCGGTCGTCAATTCGTGGCAGGCGCTCACCCTCGACATCGGGCGGCGGGGCGCGGCCGGTCACGGCTTCACGCTTGCCTGCGTCACCTCATCGTCGAAGCGGCGGCGGGCGCGTTCAACCTCGGCGTAGTTGGCGGCGGTCCAGCCGAAGAGGGCGTCGACGAGGTCCTGCAGGGTCTTGCCCAGCGGGGCGATACGGTACTCGACGGCGAGCGGGCGGGTGCCGGTGACGACCCGTTCGACCATGCCGTTGCGTTCGAGCCGGCGCAGCGTGGCGGTCAGCGACTTCTGGGTGACCGCCGGGATCTCCCGGCGGAGCTCGTTGAACCGCAGCGGCCGCCCGCACAGCGTCTCGAGCACCCGCAACGACCACTTGTCCAGCACCTGGTCGAGCAGCTCCCGCTGGTCCCTGCTGAGCGGGGAGTCGGCACTGAGCTGGGCGTCAACGCTGATCGGGGAGTCGGCTTCCGCGAGGGTGGTTTCCGGCATGACACCTAGTATCGTTGAAGTTCCCTTCGGATACCAGGTAGACATCTGATACCTGATGACATCCGTGTTCGACGAAGGGAAACCCGCAATGACCACCGTGCAGCTGCTGTCCCCGGAGGGGATGGCCCAGCCCGTCCCGTACCACCACGTGTCGATCGCCACCGGCAGTCGCCAGGTGCACGTCGCCGGCCAGGTCGGGCGCGACGCCGACGGCAAGCCGGTCGGCGACGCCGACGAGCTCGCCGACCAGGTGGCGCAGGCGTTGCGCAACACCGCGCGCGGTCTCGCCGGTGCCGGCGCGAGCTTCGCGGACGTGGTCCGGCTGCGGTTCTACGTCACCGACTGGACCCCGGAGCAGATGGACGACCTGATGGCCGGCGTCGCGCGGGTCGCCGACGAGCTTGCGATCCCGCAGCCGTTCCCACCGTCGTCGCTGATCGGCGTCGAGGTGCTGTACGCCCCCGACGTGCGGGTCGAAATCGAGGCCGACGCGGTCCTGGACTGATGCGCGGCTGCCGACTCAGGCGGTGCCGCCGGACGTCGCCGGGCGAACTCGGCGATTACCCGGCGGGTCACCGTCTGGTCGACCAGACCGTAGCCGGCCGCCAGCCGGCGGATCGCGTCGATCAGGTCCTCGGGCTCGCAGTCCTTGAGGATGAATCCGCTGGCCCCGGCTTCGAGCGCGCCGAAGACGTACTCGTCGAGGTCGAACGTGGTCACCACCAAGACCGCTGGCGGCGACCCGGCCGCGTCGGCGAGGATCTGCCGGGTCGCGGTGAGCCCGTCGCCGCCGGGCATCCGTACGTCCATGCAGACCACGTCGGGACGCAGCCGCCGGGCGGTGGTGACCGCCGACGACCCGCTCGACGCCTCCGCCACCACCTCGATGTCGGCGACCTGCTCCAGCAGCACCCGGAAACCGGCCCGTACCACCGCCTGATCGTCCACCAGCATCACCCGGATCGTCCCGGCACCGGCATCAGCCCCGGCTTCCGCCCTGGTCACGACCGCTCACCTCCGTTGTCCGTCAGCATCACCGCGACCGACCAGCCGCCGTCGGTGGTCGGCCCGGCCGCGAGCCGGGCACCGATCAGCTGGGCCCGCTCCCGCATGCCGACCAGCCCGACACCGCTGCTGATCCGTACCGCAGGCTCCGGGTGTCGGGCCGGCGGGGCATTAACCACCGCCAGCGACACCTCACGCGACAGGCAATGCAGCGTGACCTGGACCGGCGCGCCCGGCGCGTGCTGCCGGGCGTTGGACAGCGCCTCCTGCACCGTGCGGTAGAGCGCGACGTCGGCGATCGGCGACACCGGCCGGGGCGGCCCGTTGACGCTGAACTCGACCGGCGTACCCAGGCCCCGGGCGGTGCGGACAAGTTCGTCGAGCACGGCCAGTCCGGGCACCGGAACGGCGCCCTCGCCGTCCCGTCCCGGACCGGCGCCGTCGGCCGGGTCCGCCGGGCCGGCACGCAGTACCCCGACAACCAACCGCAGATTGTCCAACGTCGCCTTGCCCTGCGTCCGGATCCAGGCCACCCCCTCCTTCGCTGCGGCCGGATCCCGGTCGATCAACTGCTGCACCGCCGCCGCCTGCACCACCATGCCGGACAGGTGATGCGCGGCGACGTCGTGCAGCTCCCGAGCCATCTGGGTGCGTTCCACACCGATCGCCGCCCGTACCTTCGCCTGCTGGGTCCGAACCGACTCGGCGGCCTGCTGACGGAGCAACCGCACGTAGCGTCCGCGGGTGGCGACGTAGCTGCCGACGAACGCGCCGCCGAGGTAGGACAGCACGCTTGACCCGGCCGGGCCGACCGCCGGCAGCAACAGGCCCGGCGTGCTCACCGCGGCGGCGCCGACCGCCGCCGCCACCTCGACCGCCACCTCGACCGCCACCGCCGCGCCGAGCAGCGCGAACGACCGCCGGGCCGGCGGCAGACCCGCGATGGTGTACGCCACGACAAACGGTGCGAATCCCCGGATCGTCGCGTCCGGTGGAGACGACGCGATCATTACGACCTGGACGCCGACGACGGCGGCGAGGCAGAGCAGCGGGTGGACCCGGCGCAGGCACAGCAGCAGCGCCTGCCCGACGGCGAGACAGACCAGCAGCCACTCCCGCGCCGCGGTGAGCGCGAACTCGCTCGGCGGCGTCACCACCCAGAACACTGCCGCCAGCATCGTGAACGTCAGCGCGGCGACGCCGGTCGCGAGTAGACAGTCACGGACGAACGGCCGGTCCTCGATGTGGTCGTACATCGTGTGCAGCATCCTCTGTTCCAGGTCGGGGCGGGCCGCGACGGGCAGTCCGGCCGGCCTCGGGACGGGCAGCTCGCACCGGATGCTCCTATAGATGTCAAGCTGCTAGTTCAAGATCTTTTGAGGTGATGAGCTGGTAAAGCTCGCGCGCGACGTAGCGCTTGAGGCAGCGGATGATCTCTTTCTTGGACAGGCCTTCCTTGATGCGCTGCTCGGCGTAGGCGCGGGTGCGCGGATCCCAGCGCAGCCGCACGAGTACGACGCGGTAGAGGGCGGCGTTGGCCTGTCGGTCGCCGCCGCGGTTGAGTCGGTGGCGGTTGGTCCTGCCGGACGAGGCGGGGATCGGGGCGACACCGCAGAGCATGGCGAACCCGGCCTCGGAGGTGAGCCGGTCGTGGTTCTCGCCGGCGGTGACGAGCAGCTGACCGGCGACGTCGGGGCCGACGCCGTGGGCGGCGAGCAGGCCAGGGTTGATGGCGGCGACGAGCGGTTCGAGTAGTTCGTCGAGTTCGGTGATCTCGGCGGACAGTTGCTGGTGGCGGCGGGCGAGCGAGCGCAGGGCGATCGTGGCTGCGGTGGCCGGAGCTGCGGCGTCGGCCGGGTCGAGCTGCAGGCTGGCGCAGGTGGCGATCAGCTGCTTGACGGCCAGGCCGCGCAGTTGGGCGCGTAGCTGGTCGGGGGCGGTAACGATCAGTGCCTTGATCTGGCGTTGGGTGTCGGCGCGCTGGTCGACGGGCGCTGCGGCGGGCCACCCGCAGGTTGCGCAGGGCTTCGACGCGGCCGTCGCGCTGCTTGGGGGTGCCGGTACGTTCGCCGGCCAGGGCGGCCTTGGCCGCTTGGATGGCGTCGATCGGGTCGGACTTGCCCTGGAAGCGGCGGGTTTTACGGTCAGGGCGGTCGACCTCGACCAGCTCAACCTGCTCGTCGCGGAGTCTGCGAGCGAGTCCGGCCCCGTAGGCGCCGGTGCCTTCGACCCCGACCCGCAGCAGACGGCCGAACCCGCGCATCCAGGTCAGCAGGGCGGTGTAGCCGGCCGTCGTGGCCGGGAACTGCTGGGTGCCAAGAACCCGTCCGACCAGGTCGATCACAGCGGCCGTGTGAGTGTCCTGGTGGGTATCGACTCCACCGACGACCTCGACCGCGGCGTTATCAGGTGTAATAGAGGGCATCGTCGTCCTGTCGTTCGTGACTGGGGGCAGGGCGGCACGCACCAGCCGGGCAACGCGGACAAGACAGAGATGGGGCCTCTGGCCAGGCTCCTATTAGGTCACAACGCCACGTCCGGTGAGTGCATGAGCACCTCCCGACCGAGGCCGACAAATCCCGTTAAGGACCCGAAGTCAGTCAGTAGGCGGGTCAGACCTCGACGGGAGGTGCTCATGAACATCATCTCTGTCAGTAGGAGATGTCCGGCGCGAGCAGCATGAAATCGACAGCGAACCATCCCGTACCGGCGAGGGCCAACAAAACCAGGGTGCTGCCAGCGCCATCTGGCGTAGGGTCACACTCGACCTACGACCTTGGTAGGAAGTCGGATCAGCCTCCGGTAGGCGGATCGGGCCGTGCCTGCTCCGGCCCGGGTCGGTCTGATTGCCGGGTAAACAGGTCGAGCAGGTCACCGACCTGCCGGTTGGCTTCGGCGGGGTGTCGGAAGTGCCCGGTCGGGTCGACGGTGTACTGGTTACGGCGGCCGACCCGGGTACGGCGCAGGTAGCCGGCGGCTTCCAGGTCGGCCACGATGCTCTGGGCCGCGCGTTCGGTGATCCCGACGGATGCGGCTACGTCGCGCAGCCGTACCGTCGGGTCCCGGGCGACGGCCAGCAGCACGTGCGCATGGTTCGTGAGGAAGGTCCAGCTCCGGGCGGCTGGCTGTGCGCCGGGATCGGCTGAGG